>NZ_JBGDVX010000008.1:0-230205 GCF_046551535.1 Salmonella sp. SAL04162 | reverse complement strand
GGTCGTTAGCTCAGTTGGTAGAGCAGTTGACTTTTAATCAATTGGTCGCAGGTTCGAATCCTGCACGACCCACCAATGTAAAAAAGCGCCCTAAAGGCGCTTTTTTGCTATCTGCGATATGGAAGATTCGAACCTGCAGCAGGTTCGGGTCTTGCCTGATGCGCTGCGCTTATCAGGCCTACAGACGACACCACACGCGTAGGCCGGATAAGACGTTAGTCGCCATCCGGCACAGACGACACCGCACGCGTAGGCCGGATAAGACGTTAGTCGCCATCCGGCACAGACATCATACCGTCAACGCCGCCACCAGTTTCTCCAGTGCTGGCGTTGCCTGCTGCTGGTCATACACAATATACAAATCCGCCGGAATACGTTCCTCTAACGGACGGAACACCACACCCGGCCAGCTCATTTGCGCATAGCCATCAGCCATCAACGTAATCCCAATCCCCATACTGATCATCGCCAACACCGTTTGCGGCTCAACCACTTCCCGAATAATCATTGGCGAGAAACCCGCCTGTTGGCATACACGTTGTAAAAATCCCCAATCAGAATGCACGGAAGGCAGCGTGACAAAATATTCATTGCGCAACGCCGCCAGCGGCACAGAATCTCTGGATGCCAGATCGTGATCTTCCGGAACTGCAACCATGAATGCAGATTCATGTAAACGTATGCTGGTAAAACCGACTGCCGGTTCGATAGCCATACGCCAGATCCCTGCATCAAGCTCCCGACGCTCTAACAACGCCATTTGCATACCTGGAGACTTTTCGCGAAAAAGTACTTCAACATTGGGGTTTGCTTTCAAAAAGTGACGCATTGCAGGACGCATTCTTCCCCACAGCGCCGTACCAACCACACCCAGTTCAATGCGCCCCGCTTCACCGCGACCAATCTGCTCCACTCGCGCCAGCGCCTGATTTGCATTGGCTAACAAGCGACGTGACTCTTCCATCAAAACTTTCCCGGCATGGGTTAATGCAACGCTGCGGGAATGACGAATAAACAACAATGTACCCAGTTGCTGTTCAAGTTCTTTGATATGGATACTCAAGGGAGGTTGTGACATATTTAACCGGGCAGCAGCCCGGCCAAAATGCAATTCTTCTGCAACAGCGAGGAAATAACGTAATAGCTTTAGATCAATACGATGGGCTCGTTCCATCACTATCGCACTCCAGCAATAAGGGATAACGTCTGGAATTTACCATATTACCTAGTAAAAAATAGATTTAACGACAAGATATCCAATATACATAAATACAATAGATAACACCCCGGGTAAAACATTTGGTGCAGGAATAGGTATACGGCATAAAGTAAAAAATGCGCCAATACCAAATCCAATACCGGAGGAGAGAATAATTTCTTTCATGCTGTGTCCTTGTTCATAAAAATGGACTGGCGAACATCCTCTCGCCAGTCAAATAAAATTAATGTGCTAATGATTTGGTCGACAGTTTTTCTGGATGGTGCTGATATTTAAAGAACAATGCAAAAATAACGGCCAATGCCAGAGCGTAGGCGGCAAAGACCAGCCAGATGGTTTGCCAATCTTTTACGCCATCAATAGAAAAATAATCCACGGCCATACCGCTTAAAAGAGACCCAATCCACGCCCCCACGCCGTTAACCATGGTCATAAATAGCCCCTGCGCGCTGGCGCGAATACTTGAGTCCACCTCCTGCTCTACAAATACTGACCCTGAGATGTTGAAGAAATCAAATGCGCAGCCATAAACAATCATCGACAGCAGCAATAGCACAAAGCCAAACGGGGATGGATCGCCAAAGGCAAAGAAGCCGAAACGCAGCGTCCATGCCAGCATGCTCATCAGCATTACCGTTTTAATACCAAAGCGTTTAAGGAAGAACGGAATGGTGAGGATAAAGCCCACTTCCGCCATCTGCGAAACTGAAAGCAAGATAGAGGGATACTTCACCACAAAACTATCGGCAAACTCAGGATTACGGGCAAAATCATGCAGGAACGGATTACCGAAGACATTGGTAATTTGCAGCACCGCCCCCAACATCATCGCAAACAAAAAGAAGATTGCCATGCGTGGATTTTTAAACAGAACAAAAGCATCCAGTCCGAGCTTACTGGCAAGCGTGGTGTTCGCCTTCTTCTCGGCTACCGGAATTTTCGGTAACGTCAGTGCATACAGGGCCAGCAATAACGATGCGCCAGAAGCGATGTATAATTGCGCACTGCTCAGTTCCAGCCCCATCAGGCTCACCGTCCACATCGCAACAATAAAACCTATTGTGCCGAAAACGCGCACAGGCGGAAATGACGTTACCGGATCCTGACCTGCTTTCGCCAGACAGGAGTACGAAACGCTATTGGATAATGCAATCGTTGGCATATACGCCATCGCATTAACCAACATCACCCAGAACATCGTCTGGGGATCGGTAACGGTGGTGGCGTACAATAACGCCCCCGCGCAAACCAGATGGCAAAGCATATAGGCTCGCTCAGCGCGCAGCCATTTATCAGCAATGATCCCCATAATGCCCGGCATGATAATCGCTGCCAGCCCTTTTGAGCTGTAGACCATACCAACATTCGCGCCGGTAAAATCCAGTGTATTGATCATGTAAGAGCCCAGGGTAACCAGCCAGCTCCCCCAGATAAAATATTGCAATAACGACATGACTTTTAAGCGGGACGTAATACCCATTTTTTATTCCTTGCCGTGAGATAAAGCCCCAATACGGGGCCGTAGTCATTGTGTTTAGGCCAGCTTACGTAAAAAGCCGCAAATCAGATTTATAAAGTTCTGCCGAGAAAGTTCAGCCGCAGCCAGCGTTTGCGCATGGGAGAGTTTTACATCGCCCAGCCCTTCCGCCAGATTGGTGATCGCTGAGACAGCAACAACTTTGAGACCACAATGACGTGCGCTAATCACCTCAGGGACAACGGACATTCCGACCACATCGCCGCCAATAATCTGCATCATGCGGATTTCTGCCGCCGTTTCGAAGTTCGGACCCGGATAAGAAACAAATACGCCTTCAGTGAGGGGGAATCCCTCCTCTGCCGCAACGGACTGAAGCATGGCGCGATAATCTGCGTCATAAGCATTAGCCAGCGAGAAGAAGCGATCGCCATAACGATCATCGTTTGGCCCCACCATCGGCGTACCGGGCATCGTATTAATGTGATCGCTAAGCGCAACCAGGCTACCCGGCCCCACTTCCGGACGCAGAGATCCTGCCGCATTGGTGCAGAACAACACTTCACAGCCCAGTAATTTCAACGTGCGAATGGCATCGGTCATCACCGCCATTCCACGCCCTTCATAAAAATGCCCGCGGCCTTTCATACAGGCCACCGGAACACCCGCCAGATGGCCGAGCACCAGTTCACCAGCATGGCCGTGTACGGTGCTGACGGGAAATCCCGGCAATTTCTCGTAAGAAATGGCTACCGCATCTTCGATTTGGTCCGCCAGAGCCCCCAACCCGGAACCTAAAATAAACGCGACTCGCGGGGTAAATGCCGTTTTATGTGCATGAATAATATCAACACAATACTCAGGATTATGAGAAAAAAGAGCGTGAGGCATAAGTTTCCTTGTTCTATCGGATTTAATTTGACTCCTTTTTATAACGACCATCGCCCCTTGCTGACCAATACACTTTTCACGTGTCATCAATAGCCATTTAATATCGATAGATTTAGATCGCTTCTGTATTAATACAGAGGGAAAACAGTATTGGTTTTTGCTTGCACTTCATATTAACAATATGCCGCTTTCATATTTATAAATTGCCTCTTTTTAATTAACCCATTAATAATTATCGGCATAGGGAAATATGCTATGAAAAAAATCCTTACTCTGACGCTTTCTTCTTTACTCATTATTCCCACACTCACCCATGCGGAATTTAAAGGCGGGTTCGCCGATATCGGCCTCCATTACCTCGACTGGACATCAGACACCACGGAAAAAACCAGTAAAAAATCTCATAAAGATGATTTTGGGTACCTGGAACTGGAAGGCGGAGCGAATTTTAGCTGGGGAGAAATGTACGGTTTTTTCGACTGGGAAAATTTTTACAATGGCCGCCACGCTAAACCCGGCAGCGAACAGCGTTACACCTTTAAAAATACTAACCGTATTTATCTGGGCGATACAGGATTAAACCTCTATCTCCATGCCTACGGGACGTACGGTTCACCTCATCGCGCTAATTTCCATGATGACATGTTTCTCTATGGTTTAGGCTATAACTTCGCAGGTAACGGTTACTGGTTTAAACCCTTCTTTGCCAAACGTTATACCGATCAGACCTACTACACAGGCGATAATGGTTATGTATTAGGTTGGGTGGCCGGCTATAGCTTCTCGTTGGGTAGTGAGAATTTCAGCGTAACGAACTGGAATGAGTATGAGTTTGACCGCGATGCGTCCTACGCTGCGGGCAATGGCGGGAAAGATGGCATTAATGGCGCAGTAGCGCTGTGGTGGAATGCGACTCCTCACCTGACCACAGGAGTACAATATCGTTACGCTGATAATAAGTTAGGAGAATCCTTCCTGCAGGATGGCATTATTTATTCCATCAAATACCTGTTTTAATACACTGCCCTGTCAAAAATGGCAGGGCAAGACCGCACCTCACGCACGGACAGATAGATATTTATAGCTGATACAGCGGATCTTTCGCCCTCGCGGCGGTTAATTCGCTGGCCTGGGTGCGTACTACATCCCATAACGCCTGCGCCGCGGTGGATAAAGAACGGTTTTTTCGCCGCGCCAGCATGAGCTGCCTTTCAACTACGGGCGTCAGCCGTTTAACCTGTAAGTGGCTGCCCTGCGGGAGCGGTAACGCCAGCGCGGGCAGTACGCTGATGCCGATTCCCGCTTCCACCATTGGAAAAAGCGTGGCCGGGTGACCAATCTCCTGAACAATATTGGCATCAATCGAAAAGTGGGCCAGCGCCGCATCAATCAGCGGTCGACTGCCGGAAGCATAATCCTGTAAGACCAGCGACGCCTGTTTAAGATCCTGCCAGCTTACCCATTCCTGATGCGCCAGCGGATGATCCTGGCGACACAACAGTAAAAAAGGCTCTGATAAGATGGCTTCACACTGTAAATCCACCGCTGCGCCAGGATCGATAACGATGCCAAAATCCACTTCTCCCTGGCGGATACTCTCCAGCACCCACTGCTGCGGACGATCGTGCAATACAAAATCAATAGCGGGATAAAGTGAATTACTTTGGGCAATGCATTGCGGAATAAGATGCGCAGAAATGGTTTGGCTCGCGGCAACGCGCACGGTGCCGGTTAATTGTGTCCCTACTCTGCCTGCATCGCGCAGTATGCTGTTCAGTTCATCAAGCACCCGCTCCAGACGCGTCGCCAGTTGTTGCCCCGCCTCGGTCAGCACCACCTCACGCGTAGTGCGATCCAGCAGTCTGACGCCGGTTTGCCGCTCCAGCTCTTTTACGCTATGACTGACCGCAGACTGGCTCAGTCCAATCCTGTCCCCTGCCCGACTAAAACTTTTGGCCTGGGCGACGGTAATAAAAATACGCAGTTGACGCAGTGAATAGTTCATCGACTAGATTCATATATAGATGCAATAAATCAATTTTATTTCTCAAAGCGAAAAACGCAAAATAGCTGCACCGACTTTCAGGAGTTTTTATGAAACTTTTTCGTATCCTTGACCCTTTCACGCTGACACTTATCACCGTGGTACTGCTGGCCTCTTTTTTCCCGGCGGAAGGTGGCTTTGTGCCTGTCGTTGAAGGCATTACGACAGCGGCCATCGCTCTGCTGTTTTTTATGCATGGCGCGAAGCTTTCACGTGAAGCGATCATCGCTGGCGGCAGCCACTGGCGGTTGCATCTGTGGGTCATGTGCAGCACTTTTGTGCTCTTCCCTGTCCTCGGCGTACTGTTTGCCTGGTGGGCGCCTGTCAATGTCGACCCTATGCTCTACAGCGGCTTTCTGTATCTGTGTATTTTGCCCGCCACCGTGCAGTCTGCGATTGCGTTTACTTCACTCGCGGGCGGTAACGTCGCGGCCGCGGTGTGCTCAGCGTCTGCGTCCAGTCTGCTGGGCATTTTCCTGTCGCCGCTGCTGGTCGGTCTGGTAATGAATATTCATGGCGCGCAGGGCAGTCTGGAAGAGGTGGGCAAAATTATGCTGCAACTGCTGCTGCCTTTTGTGCTGGGACACCTGTCTCGCCCGTGGATCGGCAACTGGGTCGCGCGCAACAAAAAGTGGATCGCGAAAACGGATCAGACCTCTATTCTGCTGGTGGTCTACTCGGCGTTCAGCGAAGCGGTGGTCAACGGCATCTGGCACAAAGTCGGCTGGGGATCGCTGCTGTTTATCGTCGTGGTCAGCCTCATACTGTTGGCGATCGTCATCGCTATTAACGTCTTTGTCGCCCGTAAATGCGGCTTCAATAAAGCCGACGAAATCACTATTGTTTTCTGCGGTTCGAAAAAAAGCCTGGCCAACGGGATCCCGATGGCCAATATTCTTTTTCCGACGTCAGTGCTGGGTATGATGGTATTACCGCTGATGATCTTCCACCAGATCCAACTGATGGTCTGCGCAGGGCTGGCGCGGCGCTACAAACGCCAGACCGAGAAGTTACAGGCGCAGCAGGAAAGCCGCGCCGCGAAAGCTTAAAGCGGGCGTTTCAGGGGCTGCACCAGTTGCGTCAGCCCCTCGGTTTTAATCAGCAGCGTGATTTGCATCAACTCCCCCAGTTTACCCGCCGGAAATTGATCTTTACGGGCAAACCACAGCAAATACTCTTCCGGAAGGTCGATCAATCGACGTCCCTGATATTTGCCGAACGGCATCACGGTGTTGGCGATTTCAACCAGCTGCTCTTTTTCCATCTCAGGCACCCAGTAAGCGGATCATTTCCGCTTCATCAATCACGGTAATACCCAGTTCCTGCGCTTTGGCAAGTTTGGAACCCGCCGCTTCACCGGCAATCACCAGATCGGTTTTCTTCGATACGCTGCCTGCCACTTTCGCGCCCACCGCCACTAAACGCGCTTTAGCGTCATCGCGGGACATCTGGCTCAGGCTACCGGTTAGTACCACGGTTTTACCGGCAAACGGGCTATCAATCTCTTGCACATTAATGACTACTGGCGCGGGCCAGTGCACCCCTTCCGCCAGTAGCTGCCCAATCACGTCACGATTACTCTCTTCGGCAAAAAAGTTAAAGACGTGCGTAGCGACCACAATCCCCACGTCAGGTACTTTCTGCAACTCGTCAATGGTGGCGGCCTGCAGCGCCTCCAGCGTGCCGAAATAAGCTGCCAGCCCCGCCGCCGTCGCTTCACCCACTTCACGGATGCCCAGCGCATAGAGAAAACGCGCAAAGGTCGTCGCTTTGGCTTTTTCCAGCGCGTTAACAACATTTTGCGCGGACTTTGGCCCCATTCGGTCCAGGCCGGTCAGTTTACCCGCCGTCAGACGGAACAGATCCGCTGGCGTATGGACATACTCCCTTTCCACCAGTTGGTCGATGATCTTATCGCCCATCCCGTCTACATCCATCGCCCGGCGCGACACAAAATGTTTCAGCGACTCTTTACGCTGCGCGCCGCAAATTAGCCCGCCGGTACAACGGGTAACGGCTTCGCCTTCAACGCGCTCTACGTCCGATCCGCACACCGGACAGTGCGTTGGAAACACAATCGGACGCGTCTCTTCAGGGCGTTCGGACAGAACCACGTTGACCACCTGAGGGATCACATCGCCTGCCCGACGGATAACTACCTTATCGCCAATACGCAAGCCAAGTCGCTCAATTTCATCGGCATTATGCAACGTGGCATTGCTGACCAGCACACCAGCCACCTGAACCGGTTCCAGACGCGCCACCGGCGTAATCGCCCCGGTGCGCCCTACCTGAAACTCAACGTCGCGCACAAAAGTCATCTGCTCCTGAGCAGGAAATTTAAACGCCACCGCCCAGCGCGGCGCGCGGGCCACAAAGCCCAGCTGTTCCTGCAAAGCCAGCGAGTTGACCTTAATCACCACGCCGTCGATATCAAAACCGAGCGTGGGGCGATCTTTTTCGACGTTGTGATAAAAATCCAGTACCGCCTGGGGAGAATCGCACAGCGTCACGCGATCGCTGACCGGTAACCCCCACGCTTTAAATTGCAGCAAACGTCCCAGATGCGTATCCGGCAACTCGCCGCCTTCCAGAATACCGACGCCGTAGCAGAAAAATGTTAGCGGTCGCTTCGCCGTAATACGCGGATCGAGCTGACGCAGCGAGCCCGCCGCCGCGTTACGCGGGTTAGCAAACACTTTGCCGCCAGTACGGCGCGCGTCTTCATTGATCTTTTCGAACCCGGCCTGCGGTAAAAATACCTCTCCGCGAACTTCAAGACGCGCCGGAATGTTATCGCCATGCAGCTTTAAAGGAATGGCGCGAATCGTGCGCACGTTTGAAGTGATATCTTCACCGGTGGTGCCGTCGCCACGCGTCGCAGCGCTCACCAGCACGCCGTTTTCATACAGAATGCTGACCGCCAGGCCATCCAGTTTTAGCTCGCAGCACCAGATGACATTTTCCGTGCTTTTTAGACGATCCTGCACTCGCTTGTTAAACGCCAGGAAGCTTTCTTCATCAAATACGTTATCGAGCGACAGCATCGGTACTTCATGGCGAATCTGGTTGAATGCCGTCAGCGGCGCCGCGCCAACGCGCTGCGTGGGCGAATCCGGCGTGATAAGGTCCGGACGTTGCGCCTCCAGCTTTCGCAGTTCCCGCATCAGGCGGTCATATTCGGCGTCGGGAATCTCCGGCGCATCCATCACATGATACAGATATTCATGATGGCGAAGCGTGGTTCGCAGTTCTGTCAGTTGTTGTTCTATTGGTTCCATATCACACCATCAATGATAAAAAACCCCCGACAGGCGGGGGTTACGTTAAAAATGTCACACCTGCGTTAACCTCAGGCGTTAGCGTCCATCACCTCGCGGATGCGGTCCTGATATTCGCGCAGTTTCTGCGGCGTCATCATCCGACGCTGGTCATCCAGCACAACGCCGCCGACCTCATCAGCGATATGCTGCGCGGATTGCAGCATCAGCTTGAAGTTCTGCAGCGCATCGCCGTAAGACGGTACCTGCATAAAGATAGTGACGCCAGGCGTAGTGAAGTCCGTCATTTCAGGATCGAACGTTCCCGGATTGACCATATTCGCGAGACTGAACAAGGCCGGGCCGCTGCCGTCCGGGCTCAAATGACGATGGAAAATATTCATATCGCCAAATTTAAAGCCTGACTGCTGAATACTGTTCAGTAACACTTCACCATTAAGCTCGCTGCCATGATGGGCCGCGACGTTCATAATGATGACCGCCTCTTTACGCTGCGGTTTTTCCACAACCGGCGCTTCTTCCACTACCGGTTCTGCCTCAACCACAGGTTCCGCAGGCTGGAAGGTTTGCGCTGATGGCGGCGGCGCGGGCTGCGCAACAGGCTGCGGCGTTTGCGACGGCGGTGCAGGCTGCTGTTGCGGCGGCTGTACCGGCGGCGCAGATGGCTGAACCTGCTGAGGCTGCGGCGCAGGTTGGACCGGTTGCTGAACCGGCTGTTGCATCGGCGCTTGCGGCTGCGGCGGCGCCGCTGGACGCGGTTGCGCAGACGCATAAGGCGGCTGGTACTGGTGTTGCGGCGACTGACGAGGGGCATCATGCTCCTGCGGCTGGCCGGGGGCATGATTTACGCGGTGAACACGAACTTCACCCACGCCTTCGTCTTCTTCGACATCGTCGTCATACGAGTCGTCGTCGCGTTTTGATTTCATGCGTTTTAGTGGACGATCGCGGAACATAGAAGATCGTTCTTTACGGCTGGTCCAGAAACCATGTACCAGTAAAGCGATTATGGCGATCGCGCCAACAATGATTAATATCAGACGCAAATCCTGCATCATTATATTCTCTGTTGTTCTAACACCTTGCCACCACGGCAAACATTTACTCACTAAGAGTATTTGCCGATTACGTCAAGTGCAAGTGTACTGTTGGCTTTCGCAGCATAAAGATGAAGGAAAATGTACTTTTTGCTGTTTTTTCGAACATTTCCGAACTATCCACCGTCTGATAACCGGGTAAGATATCCCACGTTTACCCAGGGCTTTAAGAAAAAGGAGTATGTCCTGCATATGGTTTCATCATCCACAACCGTACCACATAGCGGCGTCTATTATTTCTCGCAAGGATGGAAGTTAGTCACCCTACCGGGAATCCGCCGCTTTGTTATTTTACCTTTGCTGGTCAACATTGTGCTGATGGGCGGCGCATTTTGGTGGCTGTTTACGCAGCTTGACGCCTGGATACCTTCGTTGATGAGTCATGTGCCGGACTGGCTGCAATGGCTGAGCTACCTGCTGTGGCCGATTGCGGTTATCTCTGTTCTGCTGGTCTTTGGCTATTTTTTCTCTACCCTCGCCAACTGGATCGCCGCGCCGTTTAACGGCCTTTTAGCCGAACAGCTTGAGGCGCGGTTAACCGGCGCCACGCCGCCAGATACCGGCATACTCGGCATCATGAAAGATGTACCGCGCATTATGAAACGTGAATGGCAAAAGCTGGCGTGGTATCTGCCGCGTGCTATTGTGCTGCTGGTTCTCTATTTTATTCCTGGCATTGGCCAAACCATCGCGCCGGTGCTGTGGTTTTTGTTCAGCGCCTGGATGCTGGCGATCCAGTATTGCGACTACCCGTTTGATAACCACAAAGTGCCGTTTAAAACGATGCGCGCCGCGTTGCGCACGCAGAAGGTCGCGAATATGCAATTTGGCGCGCTCACCAGCCTCTTTACGATGATTCCGGTGCTTAACCTTTTCATTATGCCTGTTGCCGTCTGTGGCGCGACGGCAATGTGGGTTGATTGCTGGCGTGCTAAGCACGCGTTATGGAAATAACGAAAAAATGTATAAATAAGAGATGGCTTATGCTGTCTCTTATTCCATACTGATAACCATTATTCCCCATCAGCATATAGATATGCGAAATCCTTACTTCCCCATATCTGGCTGAAAGGTATGCTGGGAAGGTATCCCAATTTCATACAGTTAAGGACAGGCCATGAGTAAGATTTATGAAGATAACTCACTGACTATCGGTCATACGCCGCTGGTTCGACTGAACCGTATCGGTAATGGACGCATTCTGGCGAAGGTGGAGTCGCGCAACCCGAGCTTCAGCGTCAAGTGCCGTATCGGCGCCAATATGATTTGGGATGCCGAAAAGCGTGGCGTACTGAAACCTGGCGTGGAACTGGTGGAGCCGACCAGCGGCAACACCGGTATTGCGCTGGCGTATGTCGCCGCCGCGCGCGGTTACAAACTCACCCTGACCATGCCGGAAACCATGAGCATTGAACGCCGCAAACTACTCAAAGCATTAGGCGCGAATCTGGTGCTGACCGAAGGGGCGAAAGGGATGAAAGGCGCTATTCAGAAAGCCGAAGAAATTGTCGCCAGCGATCCGCAAAAATATCTCCTGCTCCAGCAGTTCAGCAACCCTGCCAACCCGGAAATCCATGAAAAAACCACCGGCCCGGAAATCTGGGAAGACACCGATGGTCAGGTGGATGTGTTTATCTCCGGCGTCGGTACTGGCGGTACGTTAACCGGCGTCACGCGTTATATCAAAGGGACGAAGGGTAAAACCGATCTTATCACCGTTGCGGTAGAACCCACTGACTCCCCGGTTATCGCCCAGGCGCTGGCTGGTGAAGAGATCAAACCGGGCCCGCATAAAATTCAGGGCATCGGCGCAGGCTTCATCCCAGGCAACCTGGATCTGAAACTGATTGATAAAGTGGTTGGCATCACCAATGAAGAAGCCATTTCTACCGCGCGCCGTCTGATGGAAGAGGAAGGTATTCTGGCGGGAATTTCTTCCGGCGCCGCGGTTGCTGCAGCGCTTAAGCTGCAGGAAGATGAAAGCTTTACCAATAAGAATATTGTGGTTATCCTACCTTCATCAGGTGAGCGTTATCTGAGCACCGCGTTGTTCGCCGATCTCTTTACTGAGAAAGAACTGCAACAGTGATGCCAGCATGTTAAAAACGCGTAAAAAAGCACCTTTTTGGGTGCTTTTTTGTGGCCTGCTTCAAACTTTCACCTCACCTGGCATTGATTCACCCTGCCGGAACTGGTATTTAACCAGACTAATTATTTTGATGCGCGAAATTAATCGTTACAGGAAAAGCGTTAGCTGAATCGATTTTATGATTTGGTTCAAATCTTCCTTTCGCGGCATAATGTTTAATGACGAGCGAAACGTCAGCGGCCATAAGTTGCCAGCAACGGATTGCGTAGAACACCTTTTGTGTCGCGTCCCGTTTACGCCGGCGCTAACAATACAGGCTAAAGTTGAGCCGCCAGGCTAGACTTTAGTTCCACAACACTAAACCTATAAGTTGGGGAAATACAATGTTCCAGCAAGAAGTTACCATTACCGCTCCGAACGGTCTGCACACCCGCCCTGCTGCTCAGTTTGTTAAAGAAGCAAAAGGCTTCACTTCTGAGATTACTGTGACTTCCAACGGCAAAAGCGCCAGCGCGAAAAGCCTGTTTAAACTGCAGACTCTGGGCCTGACTCAAGGCACCGTCGTCACCATCTCCGCAGAAGGTGAAGATGAGCAGAAAGCGGTTGAACATCTGGTCAAACTGATGGCGGAACTCGAGTAAGTTTTTTTCCGGGTTCTTTTAAAAATCAGTCACAAGTAAGGTAGGGTTATGATTTCAGGCATTTTAGCATCCCCGGGTATCGCTTTCGGCAAAGCACTGCTGCTGAAAGAAGACGAAATCGTCATTGACCGGAAAAAAATTTCTGCCGACAAGGTTGATCAGGAAGTTGAACGTTTTCTGAGCGGTCGTGCCAAGGCATCTGCGCAACTGGAAGCGATCAAGACAAAAGCTGGTGAAACGTTCGGTGAAGAAAAAGAAGCCATCTTTGAAGGGCATATTATGCTGCTCGAAGATGAGGAGCTGGAGCAGGAAATCATAGCCCTGATTAAAGATAAGCACATGACGGCTGACGCAGCCGCACATGAAGTTATCGAAGGTCAGGCCACTGCCCTGGAAGAACTGGATGATGAATACCTGAAAGAGCGCGCGGCTGACGTACGTGATATCGGTAAGCGCCTGCTGCGCAACATCCTGGGTCTGGCCATTATCGATCTGAGCGCGATTCAGGAAGAAGTTATCCTGGTTGCCGCTGACCTGACGCCATCAGAAACTGCACAGCTGAACCTGCAGAAAGTGCTGGGCTTCATCACCGACGCGGGCGGACGCACGTCTCATACCTCCATCATGGCGCGTTCTCTGGAACTGCCGGCGATCGTAGGTACCGGTAGCGTCACCTCTCAGGTGAAAAACGGCGACTATCTGATTCTGGATGCCGTAAACAACCAGGTTTACGTCAACCCGACCAACGATGTTATTGAGCAACTGCGCGCCGTCCAGGAGCAGGTTGCGACCGAGAAAGCGGAACTCGCAAAACTGAAAGATCTGCCGGCAATCACGCTGGATGGACATCAGGTTGAAGTTTGCGCCAACATCGGTACCGTTCGTGACGTTGAAGGCGCTGAGCGCAACGGCGCGGAAGGCGTTGGTCTGTATCGTACTGAATTCCTGTTCATGGATCGCGACGCGCTGCCGACGGAAGAAGAGCAGTTTGCCGCCTATAAAGCGGTCGCTGAAGCGTGCGGCTCGCAGGCGGTTATCGTCCGTACCATGGACATTGGCGGCGACAAAGAGCTGCCGTACATGAACTTCCCGAAAGAAGAGAACCCGTTCCTGGGCTGGCGCGCCGTGCGTATCGCCATGGATCGCAAAGAGATCCTGCGTGACCAGGTTCGCGCGATTCTGCGTGCCTCCGCTTTCGGTAAATTGCGCATTATGTTCCCGATGATCATCTCTGTTGAAGAAGTTCGCGCGCTGCGCAAAGAGATTGAAATCTACAAACAGGAACTGCGTGACGAAGGTAAAGCATTTGACGAAAGCATTGAGATTGGCGTGATGGTGGAAACACCGGCTGCGGCGACAATTGCGCGTCATTTAGCCAAAGAAGTTGATTTCTTTAGTATCGGCACCAATGATTTAACGCAGTACACCCTGGCAGTTGACCGTGGTAATGATATGATTTCACACCTTTACCAGCCAATGTCACCGTCCGTACTGAACTTGATCAAGCAAGTTATTGATGCTTCTCATGCAGAAGGTAAATGGACTGGCATGTGTGGTGAGCTTGCAGGCGACGAACGTGCTACACTTCTGTTGCTGGGGATGGGTCTGGACGAATTCTCTATGAGCGCCATTTCTATCCCGCGCATTAAGAAGATTATCCGTAACACGAACTTCGAAGATGCGAAGGTGTTAGCAGAGCAGGCTCTTGCTCAACCGACAACGGACGAGTTAATGACGCTGGTTAACAAGTTCATTGAAGAAAAAACAATCTGCTAATCCACGAGATGCGGCCCAATTTACTGCTTAGGAGAAGATCATGGGTTTGTTCGATAAACTAAAATCTCTGGTTTCTGATGATAAGAAAGACACCGGAACTATTGAGATTGTTGCCCCGCTCTCTGGCGAGATCGTCAACATCGAAGACGTGCCGGATGTAGTTTTTGCTGAAAAAATCGTTGGTGATGGCATCGCTATCAAACCAACCGGTAACAAAATGGTCGCCCCTGTTGACGGTACCATCGGCAAAATCTTTGAAACCAACCATGCGTTCTCTATCGAATCCGATAGCGGCATTGAGCTGTTCGTTCACTTCGGTATCGACACCGTTGAGCTGAAAGGTGAAGGCTTCAAGCGTATTGCTGAAGAAGGTCAGCGCGTGAAAGTTGGCGATCCGGTCATCGAGTTCGATCTGCCGTTGCTGGAAGAAAAAGCCAAGTCTACCCTGACTCCGGTTGTTATCTCCAACATGGATGAAATCAAAGAACTGATCAAACTGTCCGGTAGCGTGACCGTGGGTGAAACTCCGGTTATCCGCATTAAGAAGTAATTCTTGCCGCAGTGAAGAATGGCGCCTTTGGGCGCCATTTTTTTTGCCTGTGGCCGGATAAGGCGCTTGCGCCGCCATCCGGCGATGGTGCGGCGCACTGCCTGATGGCGCTACGCTTATCAGGCCTACAAGGTTGCGAACATTTCAGCGCCAATCCACGGGTTACAACTGCGAGGTCACCGGGCGAAAGCACTTCTCGCGCATCAGGATCTTCATCCCATCCGGGCCACTCTCCAGCATCCTGCGTTCGGAATCGGACACTTGCAACTCGCACTGATAGCCGCCAGTGATACCAAACATCGCCCGCGCTACGCAAATATCTTCCAGCGCGTCCAGCCCGCTCGTTTCAAAATGCCCCACGATACGTCCCTGCTGGCGAACTACCAGCCGATAACTCTTCATCGCGCCTCCCCTGCCGGCGGCAGAATTAACTCATCACAGCCACACTGCTGTGTCCAGGTCATCACCTCCAGCACGCGCTGCGCCGCATCTTTTGCCGCGGTCGTCAGTTTTTTTCCCTGCACAATACCGCTGACCAGCTCGGCGCAGAAGAGATCTCCCGTCCCTTTTAATTCCGTCGCCACCCGCGGGTGGGCAAAGACCTCCACGACCTGCGCGGTAACGACGGCAACCGTTATGGTCTCCAGCGATTCGCCCGGCGCGCTGGTGATAACCACCCATTTCAGCGTATCGGAAAGCAGCGATTGCGCCGCCGCCACCGCCTCTTCCAGCGTGCGACACGGTTTACCACTCAGCATCTCCAGCTCAAATACGTTCGGCGTTAGCCCCTGCGCCTGCGGCAACAAATGTGTGCGATAAGCCTGCGGAATTTCCGCCTGCACATACATTCCACTGTCGGTATCGCCAATGACCGGATCAACAAGAATACACACATCCGGATGCGAAGCCCGGATCGCCATTAGCCACTTCGAAAGCAAGACAATTTGGTCTGCGCTGCCCATGTAACCGGTGGTAATCGCTTTTAATTCACGTAGAGCATCGCGCTCATTCAACGCCGTAAGGTAGCCTGCAAACCACTCGGCGGGAATAATGCCGCCATAAAACGTTTTATAGTGCGGCGTATTGCTGAACAGCACCGTCGGGACAGCCGCCACGCGTAATCCCTGCGCTTTAATGGCCGGAACAGCGATGCTGTTGCCTACGCTGCCGTACACGACCTGTGACTGGACGGCGACGATATCGGTCTGTAACGCCCGATGGTTGTCGTCGAAGAGCACTGACTGAATATCACTCTCTTGTCCCATAAAATTTTCCTCTCGCTGGACAGCAGGCTACCGCCTCATTATCATTGTCATATGCTAAAATTCATTTTGTCATAGGTCAATAATGATCGACGGAAAAACCGCTAACGAAATTTTTGACAGTATCCGTCAACACATTATTGCCGGCACGTTACGGGCAGAGGATTCGCTCCCGCCGGTACGGGAGCTGGCAAACGAATTAAAGGTGAACCGCAATACCGTCGCAGCGGCGTATAAACGGCTGATAACGGCGGGACTGGCGCAAAGTTTAGGCCGCAATGGGACGGTGATTAAAGGCAGTCCGTCTCCCGTAGCGCTGGAAGGCGGCGATCCGCATACGCCTCTGCACGACCTTTCCGGCGGCAATCCCGATCCGCAGCGTCTGCCTGACCTCAGCCATTATTTTGCCCGTCTCAACCGCACGCCGCATCTCTACGGCGATGCGCCCGTTTCCCCTGAACTACACGCCTGGGCGGCGCGCTGGCTACGGGATGCCACTCCCGTCGCAGGCGAAATTGATATCACCAGCGGAGCTATCGACGCTATCGAAAGACTGCTTTGCGCGCATCTGCTGCCGGGCGACAGCGTCGCGGTGGAAGATCCCTGTTTTTTAAGCAGTATCAATATGCTGCGCTATGCCGGTTTTAGCGCCAGCCCGGTCAGCGTAGATAGCGAAGGAATGCAGCCTGAAAAGCTGGAGCAGGCGCTAAATCAGGGCGCGCGGGCAGTGATCTTAACGCCGCGCGCGCACAACCCTACCGGCTGTAGTCTGAGCGCTCGCCGTGCCGCTGCGCTGCAAAATATACTGGCGCGTTACCCTCAGGTACTGGTCATTATCGACGATCACTTCGCTCTACTTTCTTCGTCGCCCTGGCAGCCGGTTATTGCGCAGACAACGCAACACTGGGCGGTGATACGCTCCGTTTCCAAAGCCCTCGGCCCCGATTTACGTCTTGCTATTGTCGCCAGCGACAGCGCGACCTCGGAAAAACTTCGGCTGAGGCTAAATGCCGGTAGTCAGTGGGTCAGCCATCTGTTACAGGATCTGGTCTACGCCTGCCTGACCGACCCTGAGTATCAGCACAGGCTGGCGCAAACGCGGCTGTTTTACGCCGCCCGGCAACAAAAACTGGCCTGCGCCCTACAGCAATATGGCATCGCCATTTCTCCCGGCGACGGCGTGAATGCCTGGCTCCCGCTGGACACCCATAGCCAGGCTACCGCGTTTACGCTGGCAAAATCCGGCTGGCTGGTACGTGAGGGAGAAGCCTTTGGCGTAAGCGCGCCGTCTCACGGTCTACGTATCACGCTGTCGACATTAAATGACGGCGAGATCAACACGCTGGCGGCTGATATCCATCAGGCGCTAAATCGCTAACAGGAGAAAATAACGTGCGAGTTCATTTTGTTGTCCATGAGTCGTTTGAATCCGCTGGCGCTTATCTGAAATGGGCTGAAGATCGCGGTTATACCATTTCATGGTCGCGCGTCTATGCCGGAGAAGCGCTACCGCCCAATGCCGATGAGTTCGATATGCTCGTGGTATTTGGCGGTCCGCAGTCGCCGCGCACCACCCGCGAAGAGTGCCCGTACTTTGACTCTCACGCCGAACAGCACTTAATTAATCAGGCGATTACGGCCCGGCGAATGGTTATCGGCATTTGTCTTGGTTCGCAGCTCATTGGCGAGGCGCTGGGCGCCGCTGTGTGCCAAAGTCCGGAAAAAGAGATTGGTCACTACCCTATTACGCTCACTGAAGCCGGTCTGCGGCATCCGCTTATCACCCACTTTGGCTCCCCGTTAACCGTCGGCCACTGGCACAACGATATGCCAGGACTCACCGATCAGGCGACCGTGCTGGCTGAAAGTGCCGGCTGTCCACGTCAGATAGTGCAGTACGGCAATTTTGTCTACGGCTTCCAGTGTCATATGGAATTTACCGTCGAGGCGGTTGAAGGATTAATCCAACATTCGCAACAGGAGTTGGCCGACGCGCAAGGGAAGCGTTTTATCCGCTCGGTCGCCGAGATGCGCGCATGGGATTACCAGCAAATGAATGAAAAGCTGTGGCGTTTTCTGGATGAACTCACGCTGGCGCACTCACAGAAATAACCCCACCAGGAGTGCAACTTATTACCCGGCTAACGGTCTGAGGTGCAGTGATTCTCGCATGAAAAAGGATTTTACCATGAAGAAAATTGTCTGCGCCGTCGTTGCGCTCCTGCTGGCCCTACCCGCTTGGGCGAAGCTAAACGCCCACGAAGAAGCGCGCATTAACGCCATGCTTAATGCGCTGGCGCAGAAAAAGGATCTGACATTCGTTCGTAACGGTGATGCGCATAACTGCGAGGAAGCCGTATCGCACCTGCGCTTAAAACTGGGTAACACGCGCAATCGTATCGACACCGCCGAACAGTTTATCGATAAAGTCGCGTCGTCGTCGTCCATCACCGGAAAACCCTATATCGTTAAAATTCCCGGTAAAAGCGATGAAAACGCGCAGCCTTATTTACATGCGCTTATTGCGGAAACGGATAAAACGCTATAACACACGGGTGCCATACGACGATGGCACCTCGTTTAAATCCCTGCCCCCTGGCTGAAATGCTCTTCACCAAACACGCCGGTAGACAAGTAACGGTCGCCGCGATCGCAGATGATCGCCACCACTACCGCGCCGGGCGTGGCTCGTGCGACGCGTAACGCGCCCGCTACCGCGCCGCCAGAGCTGACGCCGCAGAAAATGCCTTCACGAACGGCCAGTTCACGCATGGTGTTTTCGGCATCATTCTGATGAATATCCAGCACCTCATCTACCAGCGAGGCGTTAAAAATGCCTGGCATGTATTCCGCAGGCCAGCGGCGAATGCCCGGAATACTGCTGCCCTCTTCCGGCTGCAGGCCAACGATAGTGACCGGCTTTTCCTGCTCGCGCAGAAAACGCGACACGCCGGTAATGGTACCGGTCGTCCCCATACTGGAGACAAAATGGGTGATGCGACCTGACGTTTGCCGCCAGATTTCCGGGCCGGTGGTCGTGTAGTGGGCGTAGGGATTATCAGGATTATTAAACTGATCGAGCAGTTTGCCCTCGCCTCGTTCAGACATAGCGAGCGCTAAATCGCGCGCCCCTTCCATTCCCTGCTCTTTAGTGACCAGAATCAGTTCCGCGCCATAGGCCCGCATTGCCGCCCGACGCTCCTGGCTCATGTTGTCCGGCATCAACAGCTTCATGCGATAACCTTTCAGCGCGGCGATCATCGCCAGCGCAATGCCAGTGTTGCCGCTGGTCGCTTCAATCAAGACATCGCCCGGTTTAATTTCCCCGCGCTTTTCCGCCTCGACAATCATCGATAGCGCCGCGCGATCTTTCACCGATCCTGCCGGATTATTGCCTTCCAGCTTGACCCAGATTTCACTGCCATTATCCGGCGCCAGACGTTGTAATTTGACCAGCGGCGTATTGCCGATGGTTTGTTCTAATGTATTCACGTTTTCAGCTCGTAAAAAAGCCCGGTATGCGTAGCGCCACCGGGCGATAACTATACAAATTAACCTATCAGGCCGATTGCGCCAGAGCAAGTTCCTCTTCACGCGTTTCAATACGCTGGTCGCCGTTATACAGACGCGCTTTTTGCAGTCCAACAAACAAACGCTCGCCGCGAACCGGAACATCCTCACCCGCCATCACCACCGTCAGCGGATCGTGATACCACCCCAGCGGCTGTACCACTAACTGTGTATAATGACCTTTCGGGCTGGCCTCAATGACCTGTACTGGTAGCGGAGAATCCAGGCTGGTGCGGCGGCTAATATCCACCTCCCACGGACGCAGGAACAGATCGACCGGCCCCTGGTACGCGGGCGTATAACCCAGCGGCCAGCGATGCGCGCCAACGTGAAACTGCCCGCCGCGGACGGTGCCTGTCAGGCGGTTCACCTCGCCCATAAACTCCAGTACGAAGCGGGTTGCCGGTTCACGCCACACCCGATCCGGCGCATCAGCCTGTTCGATATTGCCCTGACTCATCACCACCACCCGATCCGCCACTTCCGTCGCTTCTTCCTGATCGTGGGTGACAAAGACGCTGGTGAATTTCAGTTCTTCATGTAGCTGGCGCAACCAGCGACGTAACTCTTTACGTACCTGGGCATCCAGCGCGCCAAAGGGTTCATCCAGCAGTAGAATTTGCGGTTCCACGGCAAGCGCGCGCGCCAGCGCCACGCGCTGTTTTTGTCCGCCGGAAAGCTGGGCGGGGAAGCGATCCGCGAGGTGCGCCAGTTGCACCATCTCCAGCAATTGCGTCACTTTCGTTTTAATCGCCGCCGCAGTTGGGCGGTCGCGTCGCGGCAGCACCGTCAGGCCAAAAGCGATGTTGTCAAACACCGTCATATGGCGAAACAGCGCATAGTGCTGAAACACAAAACCGACTTTACGCTCACGCGCGTGCAGGCGGCTAACGTCCGTACCGTGGAAACGAATATGGCCGCTGGACTGATGTTCCAGCCCAGCAATAATGCGCAGCAGCGTCGTTTTGCCGGAACCTGACGGCCCCAACAAGGCAACCATCTGGCCGGAAGGAATATCCAGCGAGATATCATTCAGTACCTGAGTACGACCAAACGATTTCTTAATTCTGGCGATCTCAATGCTCATGATTTTCCTCCTGTTGCGCGCGTTTTTCCTGATTCTCCAGACGCCATTGCAACATGCTCTTCAAAAACAGGGTAATAATCGCCATTAGCGTCAACAATGCGGCGGCGGTAAAGGAGCCGACGGTGTTGTAGTCCTGCTCCAGTAATTCAATCTGTAACGGTAGCGATAACGTTTCGCCGCGAATCGAGCCGGACACCACCGACACCGCGCCAAACTCGCCAATCGCGCGGGCGTTGGTTAATACCACGCCGTAGAGTAGCGCCCAGCGAATATTCGGCAACGTCACGCGGCGAAACATTTGCCAACCGGATGCGCCCAGTAAAATCGCCGCCTCATCTTCCTGACTGCCCTGGCTGAGCATCACTGGCACCAGTTCGCGCACCACAAACGGACAGGTGACAAAAATAGTGACCAGTACCATCCCCGGCCAGGAGAACATCATTTGCAAATTATGCTCATCCAGCCAGCCGCCCAACGGGCCGTTGGAGCCATAAAACAGCAGATAAACCAGACCGGCCACCACCGGCGAGACGGCGAAGGGAATATCCAGCAGGGTCAGCAGTAGCTGACGTCCGGGGAAGTTAAAGCGCGTCACCAGCCACGCCAGCAGAATACCGAACACCAGATTCACCGGCACTGCGATCAAGGCAATCAACACCGTCAGCCAGATGGCGTGCAGCATGTCCGGATCGGCCAGATTTTGCAGTACCGGCATTAACCCTTTGCTGAACGCCTGCACGAAGATGTAAATCATCGGCACCAGCAGGATAAACGCCGAAACCAGCATCCCGACGCCAATCAAAAACCATTTTCCCCAGTTAATGCGGGGGACGTCGTATCGCTTCAATTGAGTCACTTCCGCCATTAATGACCTACCACACGTCGACCAAAGCGACTTTGCAAAGTATTGATAGAGAACAGCAGCAGCAAGGATGCCGCAAGGATCACCGAGGCAATGGCGCTGGCGGCGGGGTAATCAAACTCCTGCAAACGCACAAAAATCATCAGCGAGGTCACTTCTGTTTTCCAGGCGATATTGCCGGCGATAAAAATCACCGCGCCAAACTCGCCCAGGCTACGGGTAAAAGAGAGCGCCACGCCGGCAATCAGCGCAGGCGACAGCTCAGGCAGCACGACTTTGCGAAAACTTTGCAGGCGGGTGGCCCCCAGCGTTTGTGCCGCTTCTTCATATTCCGGCCCCAGCTCTTCCAGTACCGGCTGGACGGTGCGTACCACAAATGGAATGCTGGTAAAGGCCATCGCCACCGCAATGCCAAGCCAGGTATAGGTCACTTTGATATCAAACTGCGCTAGAAACTGACCGTAGAAACCGTTCACAGAGAACAGCGAGGCCAGCGTTAACCCCGCTACCGCTGTCGGCAGCGCAAATGGCAGATCCATCAGCGCATCCAGCAACGTGCGCCCAGGAAAACGGTAGCGGGTTAAAATCCACGCCATCAGCAGGCCAAACACGCCGTTAAAAATCGACGCCACAAATGCCGCCAGCAGCGTCACTTTATAAGCAGCCACCACCTGTGGGTTGGTCACGACATCCCAGTATTGCGACCAGCTCATCTGTGAGAGCTGCATCACCAGCGCGCTCAACGGCAACAGCAGGATCAGGCAGACAAACAGCAAACTGGTGCCGAGGCTTAACGTAAAGCCGGGCAGCACGCGTCTGGAAGAAACGGCAAGCATTACTTACGCCCCGCCGCCAACAGTTTGTCCAGCTCGCCGCCGCTGGCAAAGTGCGTTTTCATCACCTCAGGCCACGTGCCAAACTTGTCTTCCACGCGGAACAGTTCGGTCTGCGGGAATTTATCTGCTTGCTTGCCCATGATTTCCGGGTTATTCACGCGGTAGTAGTAATGGGTAATGATGGTCTGCGCCTGCGGGCTATACAGCCAGTTCAGGTAAGCTTTGGCGGCTTTTTCTGTGCCGTTGGCCTGCACGTTTTTATCTACCCAGGCGACCGGGAATTCAGCAAGAATGTTCGTTTTCGGGATCACCACTTCAAATCCCTGGGCTTCATATTGTTTGCGGATGTTGTTCACTTCCGATTCAAAACTAATCAGCACATCGCCCAGACCACGCTCGGCAAAGGTAGTCGTAGCGCCGCGACCGCCGGTATCAAACACTTCGACGTTTTTCAGGAACTGGGTCATAAACTGTTCGGTTTTGGCTTTATCGCCGCCGTCCGCGTTATCCGCCGCGCCCCATGCCGCCAGATACGTGTAACGGGCGTTGCCAGAGGTTTTCGGGTTAGGGAAAATCAGCTTCACGTCGGAACGTACAAGATCGCTCCAGTCGTGAATATTTTTGGGGTTCCCCTTGCGCACCAGGAAGCCCATCGTGGAATAGAATGGCGAACTGTTGTTCGGCAGACGGCTTTGCCAGTCGGCAGGGATCAGTTTGCCTTTATCATGGAGAATCTGTACGTCGGTCACCTGATTGTAGGTCACGACGTCTGCCTTCAGTCCCTGCAAAATCGCCAGCGCCTGTTTTGATGACCCGGCATGAGACTGCTTAATCGTCAGCTTATCGCCGCCGTTATCCTTCGCCCATTGTTGCTCAAACGGCGGGTTAAGGGCGGCAAACAGCTCGCGGGAGACATCGTATGAGCTGTTCAGCAGCTCCGTTGCCTGCGCCTGCCCTACCAGTAACAGCATTGCTGCCAGCGTCAGGGGTCTCTTTTTCAGTAAGTTAACGGCCATTGCGCACCCTTATAAATTTAATGACTTTCTTATGGTCATCATATTTATAACCAGCGCTAAAGGAGTAACGGTTTTATATACCGTTTGATGATTTGAAAGTTGAAAAGGGAATAAGAGAATCCCTCCCCACGCGGCGCGGGGAGGAGACCGGCATCAATCAGACGCCTACGCTTACGCTTTCAGGCAGGGTACTGCCGCCATCAATGACGTTTTGCGTTCCGGTAAGATAGCTGGACTCATCGGAAGCCAGAAATGCCGCCAGTTCCCCTACTTCCAGCGGATCGGCAAGACGGCGTAGCGGAATAGCTTTTGCCATTTCCGTTAATACCGATTCCGGATCGTCAGGGTTAGACTGACGGGCAATGCTTTCCGCCATCGGCGTTCTTACATAACCGGGGCAAATGGCATTCACACGAATACCGGACTGCGCATACTCTACCGCCAGCGATTTGGTTAAACCGACAATGGCGGCTTTTGACAGCGCATAGGCCGTTTCACCCGGGTCCGCCACCATATCTCCCGTGACGGAAGACATCATCACAATGCGGCCATCTTTACGTTTAATCATCTCCGGCAGGACGGCTTTGGTGACGTTCCAGACACCTTTAATATTAATATCAATGTGGAAATCGCGATCTTCTTCACTCATATCGAGGAAGTTGCCCAGACGGCACACGCCAGCGTTATTCACCAAAATATCAATTCTACCTTCAGTCTCTTTGGCGCGCGCAACCGCCGCCTGCACCGAAGCAAAATCTCTGACGTCAGCCTTAACGGCAGTACAGCGATGTCCGCGCCCGCCCAGCTCATCCGCCAGCTTTTCAATCTCATCGGAGATATCCAGCAAGATTAAGTTCGCGCCGTGGCGTGCGAATACGCGAGCGATCCCTTCGCCAATGCCCTGCGATGCGCCCGTAATCAATGCTGTCTTGCCCGTGAGTTTACCCATTTTCAATGTCTCCTTTTGAATATGGAGTCTTACACTCCATTAACACTGAAAATACAGTAATAACAAATAAGTGCTGAGGAATAGCTCACTAATTCAGGTAAATATTAGGTAAAAAAATCCCCGCGGAGGCGGGGATGGGCATTTTTATGCTGTTCTGCCTGATGGCGCTGCGCTTATCAGGCCTACCAATCGTAGGTCGAATAAAGCGTTTGCGCTGCCATCCGACAGGGTTTTACCTTATAGCGCTAACAGGCGATCCAGCGACGGCGCAAAATAGTAGCCGCCAGTCACCGGTTTGGTGAAGCGCAGCATCGCGTCGCGTTTACCGTCGGTATCGCCGAACATACTCAGAAGCTGCTGTTCGATATTGTGCAGGCGTGCGCAGTAAGCGCAGAAATAGAGACCATGAGTACCGCTGGCGGTGCCGTATGGCAGGCTCTGGCGCACAATCTTCAGCCCTTTGCCATCTTCTTTGAGATCGACGCGGCTCAGGTGAGACGTTGCCGGACGCGCATCGCCGTCAATCTCTTCATTGGCTTCTTTGGTACGCCCAATCATCATCTCCTGATCGTGAATACTCATCCGGTTAAGTTGCTTGAGATTGTGTTCCCAACGCTGCACGAACACATAACTGCCGCCGGCATCCACGCCATCTTTGATCACCGCCACTTCACGACGCGTCTCTTCGCCCGCCGGGTTCTCTGTCCCGTCGACAAAGCCGCTCAGATCGCGTTCTTCCACCCAACGGAAGCCGTGAACTTCTTCTTTCACGTCGATACAGTCGCCGAAGGCTTCCATCGCCGCCTGGGCAACAGAAAAATTCACATCGTGGCGCAGGGAAAGGATATGGATCAGCACGTCATACTGCGTGGCCGGCGCCAGCCCTTTACCATAAGGAATAAAATCTTTCAGTTCTTCCGCCCCGACGCCGCCGCTCAGGGCGCGCCAGGTATTGTTGCCAAACGCCACAACGGCCCCAAGATGGGCGTCCGGAAATTTGACTTCGAAGGTCGCCAGTTTATCGGCAAATGTTCTGCTGGCCGCGCGCAGGGCGTCCAGGTCGCCTTTTACATTGGCTTCAATCCAAATTGCCGCACGGCAATGTTCCGGCAAAATGCCACTTTGAACCTGAGACATGATTCCTCCTGAAAATGAGAATGCCACGCAGTCGTGGCATTAATGGAGGCTATTTTACCTTGTTTTTAAGCGAAGCGGTTTGTTCAGGCGCAAATTAACGACGCCAGATAATTTTGCGCACATCCCAGTTTTTTAAGACGTCATCAGGAGGCATTAAGCCTTCCGGTCCGCTCCACTCGCCGGAGAAAACATAGCTAATATGCTGACTTCCCTCGGCTTTACATTCGACGCTGGTATGGCTATCGCTGGAAACCGGCTCGCAGTGACCAAACGCTTTGCTGTAAAGGTCGCTAAACGGCGTACCGATTTTGCCCCCCGCGGCGGTTGGGATATCGCTATCCAGCACATCAATACGGCTCACGGTTCCCTGCTCGCCGTTGATCACCATCGCGACGCTGTCGCCCTTCATCGCTTCGAAAAAGCGCACCACGTTACCGTTATCGGTTTTCATACCGCTACGCAGGCGATAATCGCCATCTAATGCCTCTGCAATAGCCGGCTCTTCCAGCGGCGTGGCGGCGGTCAGCGCTCCCACGCCTTGCTCAGTAACTTCTGTCGAGGAACCAAACCAGTTCCATGGATTTGCGGCAGACCAGTTGACCGAGGAGAGCGTTGAGCAGCCGGTCAGCGCCAGCGGCAGTGCGAGTAAAGTCAAACGCAGCGATTTCATCTCACTTCCTTTCTTTTATTAATTAACGTTGGTTGGAGTGCGGGTTCGCCAAAAAGTGCCGTTATTCTTTCTCAAGGGAAAAACAGGCACGCAAACGTTGATTGGTTAACAGCCAGATCAGCGCGACGATGTCCGCCAGCAGCAGCGCCAGCCCGACGCCGTTGACCGGGTCGCCACCCAGCCACATCACCGGCAGCCAGCACAACGACACCAGTTGAGCAAGGATCAGGAGTCCGCGCAGCCAGCGCCACACACCAGGAACCGCTTCACGCCGCCCGCTGAGTAAAAATGCCACTACCGCCGGAACGCCGGGCAACAGCCCCAGCCAAAAATTGTCATGGTCGGGATAAAAAAAGTTTAACAAAGTATTACCCTGTCCACGGGATGAACCGGCAATGACAAAGAGTACCCAGGCGCGCGCCTGAAGTAGCAGTACGCACCAGAACAGAAACGGCAGGCGTAAACGTCCGTGTACATCATAATCGGCTGGATGAAACTCAGTACTCTTCATCTTCAATCAGGCGTTTACCCAAACTTAGGGCGTCAGAATGCTCATACCCCAGACGTTCATACATGCCCAGCACAACGTCGTTATCATCACGCACCATAATTTGGATTTTCGGACACCCGCGGGCGATGAGTTTTTTTTCCAGCCGGTTAAGCAACGCATTCGCAATGCCGCGCCCGCGGAACTCCGGGTGAACGCCCAGGTAATACGCCGAGCCGCGATGCCCGTCATAACCGCCCATTACCGTACCGACGACTTCGCCGCTAACTTCCGCAACGAGGAACAAGCTGACATCGTGATTCACCTTGCGTTCAATATCCATTTCAGGATCGTTCCATGGACGCAGCAGGTCGCAACGCTCCCAGAGGGTAATCACCTCTTCGAAATCTTCCTGGCGAAAAACGCGTATTTCCATGGTATTCGTTGCCTTTTCGGGTGGAAAAACCAAGATTATGGCGCAAACATCTGATTCAGCCAATATCTGACGCGATGTAGCGGAAAAAATGGCATAATGGCGATGTGTCACGTATTGAAATGAAAAGTAAAACAATTCTCATCACCAACCGTCGTAACGGATTACGCGATACGATATAACATCTTGAACTTAATTTTCACAACTCAGGCCGTATGAGCACTTTTAAACTCCTAAAAACTCTCACATCGCGCCGCCAGGTACTCAAAACAGGTCTGGCGGCCCTGACGCTGTCAGGTATGTCGCACGCAATAGCCAAAGAAGAAACGCTAAAAACCAGTAATGGTCACAGCAAACCCAAAACCAAAAAAACCGGCAGTAAACGGTTGGTGATGCTCGACCCCGGACACGGCGGCATCGATACCGGCGCGATTGGCCGCAACGGTTCTCAGGAAAAACACGTCGTGCTGGCAATTGCCAAAAACGTGCGCGCTATTTTGCGAAATCACGGAATCGATGCGCGTTTAACCCGGACAGGGGATACCTTTATTCCGCTGTACGATCGAGTGGAAATCGCCCATAAGCACGGCGCGGATCTGTTTATGTCCATTCATGCCGATGGTTTTACCAATCCGAAAGCGGCGGGCGCTTCCGTTTTTGCGCTTTCCAACCGCGGGGCCAGTAGCGCCATGGCGAAGTATCTCTCCGAGCGTGAAAACCGCGCGGACGAAGTGGCGGGTAAAAAAGCCACTGACCGGGATCATCTATTACAACAAGTTTTGTTTGATCTGGTGCAAACCGATACGATTAAAAACAGTCTGACGCTGGGTTCGCATATTCTCAAGAAAATCAAACCTATACATAAATTACACAGCCGCACTACCGAACAAGCGGCTTTCGTGGTGCTAAAATCACCGTCAATTCCGTCGGTACTGGTCGAAACCTCGTTTATTACCAATCCGGAAGAAGAACGCCTGCTGGGCACGACGGCGTTTCGCCAGAAAATCGCTACGGCGATCGCCAACGGCATCATCAGTTATTTTCACTGGTTTGATAATCAGAAAGCACACACGAAGAAACGGTAATCATGAAACCCGATGCACATCACGTAAAACAGTTTCTGCTACGCCTGCAGGATGATATTTGCCAAAAGTTATCCGCTGCGGATGGCGCAAACTTTGTCGAAGATAGCTGGCGACGCGAAGCGGGCGGCGGCGGACGCAGCCGGGTATTACGCAACGGCGGGATTTTCGAACAGGCGGGCGTTAATTTCTCTCACGTTCACGGCGATGCAATGCCCGCGTCCGCCACCGCGCATCGGCCAGAACTGGCCGGGCGTAGTTTTGAAGCGATGGGCGTATCGCTGGTGGTGCATCCGCACAATCCGTATATTCCCACCAGCCATGCTAACGTGCGCTTTTTTATTGCCGAAAAACCGGGCGCCGATCCGGTGTGGTGGTTTGGCGGCGGGTTCGATTTAACGCCCTACTACGGCTTTGAAGAGGATGCCGTTCACTGGCACCGCACCGCCCGCGACCTGTGCCAGCCGTTTGGCGACGATGTGTATCCGCGTTATAAAAAGTGGTGCGACGACTACTTTTTCCTCAAGCATCGTAACGAGCAGCGCGGCGTTGGCGGCCTTTTTTTTGACGATTTGAATACGCCGGATTTCGACCACTGTTTTGCTTTTATGCAGGCGGTCGGTAACGGCTACACCCAGGCGTATTTACCGATTGTCGAACGACGCAAAGCGATGGTCTGGGGCGAGCGGGAGCGTAATTTTCAACTTTATCGCCGCGGGCGCTACGTGGAGTTCAACCTGGTGTGGGACAGAGGCACCCTGTTTGGTCTGCAAACCGGCGGGCGCACTGAATCTATCCTGATGTCGATGCCGCCGCTGGTGCGCTGGGAGTACGACTGGCAGCCGGAAGCGGGTAGCCCGGAAGCGGCGCTGAGCGAGTTTATTCAGGTACGCGACTGGGTGTAACTTATTTATAAAGTAAAACAATGCAAACAAATACACGGAAAGTAGTAACCAGTGACGCCAAATGGCATCCCCATCTGGGTATAAGTTTTATTGGCTGCCTGCTTGCCATTACGCTAGAAATATATTTTGAAGAAAGAATATTCATCCCTCATAGCGGAGGGGTGAGCTTCGGTCTGATCGTGCTTCTGGTTATCAATATGGTGACCATCCCTGTGGTCATGGCCCTGATAGCATTACTCTGCTTTATTATTCATATTCCGCGTAAAAGCGTTAACTGTATCTTGCTATGCATACTGGCATGTATTTTGACGATAGCCGGTTTGTTTATCGCCTATCCGGTTGGTCGTTGAATAAAAGCAGGCTCGTAGAAATAAACGAGTTCATTGTAGATAAAGAACTCGGTAATTCGCATTCTGACCTGGTAGTGTTGTACGGCATATAACACCGTTTTCGCCACGGCCGTTCCTAATTCACCCACGACCTTCTCACAGCTCGGCGGCCACCCGGCCTGGGTTCAGGATGCGGAATATCCAACGTGCCCAACGTGCGCGCAAACGATGATGTTCCTCGCACAAATAAGTTATGAAGATATTGAGAAATATGCCGATGGAATGCTTTACGGGTTTATCTGCGGAGACAAAATTGCGCGCGGTTCCCCGGAGGCGGCGCTGGCGCGCCTTGTCCGGGCTACCAACCACAGACAGCAGCGAATCCGTAGGCCCGGTAAGGCGCCAGCCGCCACCGGGCAATTCCCGACACGCGCACGTTATCAGCAACCGGAGAGCCTACCCATCAATATCAAGCCCATTGCCGCATCCGTTGATGCAGCGTCAACGACGGTTTTTCGGCAAATAATTGCTGATAATCGGTGGCAAATTGCCCCAGATGCCAGAATCCCCACTGCATCGCGGCATCTTTGACCGTGGTGCTCTGCGACCACGGGCTAATCAACTCCCGGCGTACCGCGTTTAAGCGAATACGTTTCAGCCACGCATTGGGGCCAATGCCCAAAATGGCGTGAAACGCATTTTGCAGCGTGCGACGGCTTACGTGTAGCTGGTTACATAAGTCGAGCACCGTCAACGGCTCCGACATATTTTCCAGCACATATTCCCGCGCCCGCGACAGTAGCCTACGATATCCCTGATGGCTGATGCTCTCGGCGCTATGAATCGGCTTCGCCTCTTCCAGCATCGTGCCCATCGCCAGCAATAAATTATCACTCAAGACCTTACGCACCGCAGGTTGATGCAGGGTTTCAGGACTCTCGCTGAAGGTGGCCAGCGCCTGCTGCACAAAGCCCCACAGCGCCGCTTTATGCTGCTCTTTTACCTCCAGCGCTAACTGGTTACGCAGCATATGCAGCACCCTTTCCGGGTTATGCAAAAACGTGGCCTGACGGGAAATAACATCTTCCGAGATAACGACGCCCAGAATGGTGTAATCATCCGGCGTGCTCAGTTCAAACTCGGTGCCTCCCGGTCGGGTGGCAATCTCGGCGCTGCCGAGCCCCTGCGCGCCGATAAATCCCTGTTCGCCGCGTGTCGCCGGAATACCAAACCAGAAAGAGTTTGGCCAAACCAGACACGACTGACGCAGCGCCAGGCCGGTGTATTCACGGAACACCTGAATCTCATCAAGCAGGATTTCCGTGAACTCGCCATGAAATTTACCCGGGTGTAACTGATCGTAGATCTGCTGCCAGGCGGTGATAGTCAGAGCATGTTCATAGACATCCGTCGTCCGTCGCTGATGAACATTGTCCACCTCGACTCTGGGCGTAAGTTTAACGTCTTCGGGTAACGCTTCATGATAAAGATGGTGCAAATTCGCTGTACGGGTCTTTTTCATGATCTTCTATGCCGGACGCCCGCCAGGACGCCCGGCCCTCCGACAGATTAATTTTTGATGCGATAGCGACTACTGCGTTTACGCAACGCTCCGTCAGAAAAGAGTTGTTCCAGCACGTTTCTGGCCTGCTCCAGCGGCCAGCCAAAATGCGCGGCAACCTCTCCCGCCGTCATTCCCTGGCGTACTGATGCCAGCAGCGCCAGTAACGCTTCAGCGAACTCAGGCGTTGCGGGTACCTGGGGCGCTTTCTCAGTCGGCGTTGTCGCACGCGCAAACCCGCCAATCAGCCACTGGGTGTCCTCTTCCGGACGACCAATTTCTTTGCGGCTAATCACACGGCCTGTGCGCTGCGCGGCGGCGCTTCCGGCATCCAGCGCCGCACGACACGCCGCCAGATCGCCCTCCACCACCAGCGTGAGCCTGCCAGGGTCGAGCACTTGATGACTGAGCAAACGAACGTTGGCCGCTTTCAGCATGGCATCCGCCGCATCGACGGCGGCGACCATTCCGTCCACTTCCAGTAATCCCAGGGCATTGATCATTGGCAGCCTCCGTTACGCACGCTGGACAGGGTTACGGGCGATATCCAGCACGGCGTCGGTAAAGGCATTGCAGGCGGCTTTACACGCGGCCTGGCTTCCCGTTAAGAACGCGGCCGAATAGTTGGTTTCCGACGGCGGCGGCACGTAAGTCACCAGCTGAACGTCAGCGGATTTCATCGCCGCGTCAATGCCGAATGTCGCTTCCAGCGGCGGCGCCACCAGGTAGGCCATTGGATCGCCCAGCGCGATACCTGCGGTAGACGAGAGGTACGAGCCGGTACGCGAAACCACATGCGCCAGGAATGCGGTATTTTCCGCATCGTTCGCCCACTGGAACGCCGCGCCGTTTTCAATGCTGGCGACCATCGCATCCAGACCGGCGCGCACTTCCGCCGGGTTCGGTCCGCCCAGCATAATCAACACCTCACCAGCGGTAGGCGACGGCCCGTGAGCCGCCCCGGCATAGAGGGAGCGGCCATAGACTACTTCCACCATCGCCTGTTTTGTCGCTTCGTCAGCGGCAATATAGGTCACATCATCAGAATCTGCCGTGATGAGTCCGAGGCTACGTATATGTGGCGGTAATTTAAGTTCCCGCGCAAAGCCGTCATTCACGGAGGCAATCACGCGCATGGCAGTCACTGAAGGTCGAATCAAATCTAATGCAGGCATGATGTCTCCTTAACGGGTCATGTTGATGCCGGACGCTTTCTGCTCCAGCATCCGTTTGGCCAAATCCACAATCACGGCGGCGGCTTCTACTGGCGGCGTCCCCCCCTGATGAATGTTTGAAATACAGGTTCTGTCGGCCTCGACGGTGGTCGCCACGCGCGGGGAATAGACGGCGTAGCAGGAAAGGCTTTCCGACTGCCCCAGCCCCGGACGTTCGCCCACCAGCAGGATGACGACCTTCGCGCCGAGAATTTCGCCAATCTGATCTTCAATCTTCACGCGGCCATAGCGCACAAAGAACGGCGTGCCGACGTTCAGCCCGGCCTGCTTCAGACCGGCAAGCAGCGGCGGCAGGATCTCTTCATAGTTGGCGGTGATCGCATCCGTAGAGAGGCCATCGGAGACCACTACCTGCACATCCGGGTTCATCACGCACTGCGACTTCAGCGCATCAATGGCTTCCGGGCTCAGGCGACGCCCCATATCCGGGCGCGTCAGGTACAGGTTTTTGTCGCTGATCTCCGAACGCACTTCCAGCAGCCCTTGCGCTTTTACCCACTCTTCCGGCACTTCTTTGAGCACGGTGTCTTTCGAACGGGAGTGATCCGCCAAGAAGCGCAACAGCGCCTGGGTACGTGGACGCGGCCCGGCACGACCCGTACAGACGCGTGCCGCAGTACTGCGACGCAGTTCGGTCAGCACGTCCGCACGATGCGGATTCTCGACGCCAATCCAGGCTTTTGCCTCTGCGGAACCTAAATCCAGCGCGCAGCTTTCGGTCACCGTCGGCGCGGCGCACTGCGGCTTTGCGCCTTCCTGCGTTGACGGCGCGACGGGCTGCGGTACGTCCTGTCCCATTGACGCCATCACGCTACGTACAATTTCTTCAATCTGTTTTTGATCCATGGTGTTATCCCCGCGTCATCAGAAGAACAGTGACGGATCGCCCGCCCGTTTGGTCAGACGACCGTTTGCCATAATGCCCATCGTTTCTAGCCAGCGTTCAAACTCCGGCGACGGCCGTAAATTCAGCAACTGACGGACGGTGGCGGTATCGTGGAAAGCGGTGGTCTGGTAGTTGAGCATGATGTCGTCGCCGAGCGGCATCCCCATGATGTAGTTACAGCCGGCAGTAGCGAGCAGAATCATCAGGTTTTCGTTAAGGTTCTGGTCGGCGTCGGCATGGTTGGTATAGCAGCAGTCGCAGCCCATCGAGATGCCGCTCAGCTTGCCCATAAAGTGATCTTCGAGACCGGCACGGATAATCTGCCTGTCGTTGTAGAGATATTCCGGCCCGATAAAGCCCACCACGGTGTTCACCAGGAACGGATCGTAGTGGCGAGCCAGCCCGTAGTTACGCGCTTCCATCGTCACCTGGTCGGCACCAAAGTTCGCACCAGCCGACAGCGCCGAGCCCTGTCCGGTTTCAAAGTACAGGCAGTTTTCCCCGGCGATGCGGTTGAACTCCGCCCCCACAGCCCGCGCTTCGTCGAGCATCGCCAGCTCGACGCCGAACTCTTTTAAGCCCTTCTCGCTGCCGCAAATGCTTTGGAAAATCAGTCCGCCCGGCGCGCCGCGACGAATCGCTTCAATCTGGGTGGTGACGTGCGCCAGCACGCAGCCCTGGGTCGGAATATTGAATTTATCGATAACGCCGTAAACGGTGTCGAGCACGCGGGTCAGGTTCTCCACGTCATCGGTCACCGGGTTAACGCCGATCACCGCATCGCCCGCGCCGAAAGAAAGCCCTTCGTAGATTTGCGCGGCGATACTCTGTACATCGTCACGGGTATCGTTCGGCTGCAAACGGCAGCTAAAAGTGCCCGGAATACCGATGGTGGTATTGGCTTTTTTGATCACCGGCATTTTCTTGCCGCCGTAGATCAGGTCGGCGTTGGAGCAGATTTTCGCCACTGCCGCCACCACTTCGGAGGTGAGGCCTTTGCGGGTAAACGCGATGTCGTCCACGGAGGTTTCATCGCTCAGCACGTATTCGCGCAGCTCGCTGATGCTCCAGTTTTTAATCCGGTTATAGGCCGTTTCGTTGACGTCGTCCTGAATCAGGCGCGTCACGCAATCCTCTTCATAGGCAATCACCGGATTGTTGCGGATATCCGCCACCGTCATTTCCGACAGTACCTGTTTTGCCGCTACGCGCTCCTGCGAACTTGCCGCGGCAACCCCGGCCAGCACATCCCCCGAACGCAGTTCGTTGGCTTTAGCCAGTACCTCTTTTACATCCTTAAACTGATAAACATTGCCGAACAATGTGGTCTTTAGTTTCATAAGTCGTTCCCTCAGGAAGGAAATGCGAGTGATTTCACCGTCACCGGCACAACCGATCCGCCAAAAAGAGGCGTACCAATGTCGATATAGTCTCCCGCCCGCACGACCACCTCATCGATGACCGCCAGCGGAAGTTGCGGTAACTGTGGGCGCAATAACATGCCCAGCGCTTTACCAAAATCCTGCTCGGCCACCACCAGCAGGGGATATGGATTGGGATAACGCGCGACAAAAGCCGTCAGCGCGTTGATGACCGTGAGTAATGCGGCGTAACGCACCGGGAGCGTGGCGGGAAGCGCCAGCACGTAAGCGTCGGTTTGCGGGTCGAGATCAAGCTGGAGAAGCGCCTGCCGCCAGGCGTTCACCAGATCGGCGTCATCCTGCGGGATCGCCACCGGCAGGTTGCGCAGCGGCAGTTGGACGTCTTCCAGCCAGATAGTACTGCCGGAAAGCGAGAGCGTATGGGCCCCAGCGCCAATCACCGTGGCGCGCACGGTTTGCGCCGGAAACTGCACGTTCATCTCGCGCAGACGCGGGTGCTCATGCAGCGCGGTCGCCAGCAGCGGCCCGATATCAGAAAAGCAGAACGGATCGGCAGGTTGGTTGCGGTAGCATTCACCTACCCCACCGGAAAGGGTGATCACCTCCGGCGTAATATCGGCGGGCAGTAGCCCGGTTTGCATCAGCGATTGCGCCAGCGGCGAGAGCGCGCCGGTGATAACCTCGACGATGAGATCCGCCATCCGCCGCGCCACCTGCCCCAACTGTGCGGCAGCTAAGGCGCGAGCATCAGTACCCGAACCGAACACCTCATCGATAATCATCTGCCCCGGCTGATGGGCATAAACCACGCGCCCCTGAGCGTCGGTTTCCAGCAGGCGACCACCGACGTTAAGGCAGGCGGTGCCGCTGACTTTTCCCGCGTCAAACAGCGCGTAGTTAGACGTGCCGCCGCCGATATCAATATTCAACACCCGACACATCCGCTGCTCAGACAAGCTTTGCGCTCCGGCGCCGTAACCGGCAATGACCGATTCCAGATGCGGCCCGGCGCTGGCGACCACAAAGTCGCCCAGCGACTGCGAGAGCGTCATGACCGCCGGACGGGCGTTGCGGGTTTTGGCGCTTTCGCCGGTGATAATGATAGCCCCTGAGTCCACCGATTCAGGCGCGATGCCTGCGGCCTGATACTGGGCCAGAATCAGCGCTTTAAGTTCGGCCTCTTTCAGACCGCCCTGCTTATCCACGGGCGTAAAGAAGACCGGGCTTTGCCAGCTAATGTCGCGTTTGATGAATTCGTAGCGCGGCACCTGCGACACCGCCGCACGGTTAACCAACTCCAGGCGCGAGAAGATCACCTGCGTGGTGGTGGTGCCGATATCGATACCGACGCTCAGTAGCTGGCGAGTGTTCACGATTGCGCCTCCGCTTCGGTTTTCACCTGGGCGGCGTCATCTTTCGGCACCAGCATCATCGCCACGCCAATCGCCGTCACGCCGCCGATCAGCTTGCCGACAATCATCGGGAAGATCATGGCGTTCATGTTGGCAGCGGCGAAGCCTAAATGGTCGCCCAGCGCGAACGCCGCAGAGACGGCAAATGCGCAGTTAATCACTTTGCCGCGGGTATCCATCTGCTTCATCATGCCGAACATGGGGATATTGTTCGCCAGGGTCGCTACCATGCCTGCCGCCGCAATATTATTTACGTTCAGCAGCTTACCGACATTCATCAACGGTTTTTCAAACCAGCGGGTCAGTAACAGCACCATCGGATACGCGCCGAGCAGCACGCAGGAGATAGAGCCGATCACTTCAATGGCGCGCATCACTTCGCCAGGTTTGTCGCCTGGCGCCATAAAGATCGGGTCGAGCCCCGGAATCAACTCCCAGCCCAACAGGAATTTAATCACCGCAGCCGCCAGACCGATGGTGATCAGCGCCACCAGAAATTTGGCGAAAATCTGGAAACCGTTGATCATTTTTTCCGGGATGAACTTCAGCCCCAGCGCTACCAGCACCGCGACAATCAATACCGGGATCATGTTCATCAGGATCAGCGCGAAGGTAAACTCCACTGGCTGACCATTGATCTGCACGCCTGAGTACATGGCGATCAATCCCCCCGCAATGCAGCCAATGGGAATGGTGACGATACCCGCGAGTACGCCAAGCGCCAGGTAGCGGCGGTCAGACGGTTCGATAATGCCGAGCGCCACCGGAATGGAGAACACAATGGTCGGCCCCATCATCGACCCAAGTATTAACCCTGAGTATAGCCACGCCGCGACATCACCGCCGGCCAGCTCTTTGGCGAGGAAGAATCCGCCCATATCACAGGCCAGCAGCGTACCCGCGAACATGGATGGGTTCGCGCCCAGCATTTCGTATACCGGGATAATAACCGGCCCCAGTACATGCGCCAGCACCGGCGCCAGCGCGGTCATACCGACCATCGCCAGTCCCAGCGCGCCCATCGCCATAAAGCCCTCTTCAAACTGGCCGCCAGACCCCTCGATACTCTTGCCGAATTTACCGAGGAAGCGCGCCGACCCGCCGAACTGCGACAGGATTCTGTCCACGGCGGCAATCAGCATAAAGAACATCATGATGTACATGATGATTTCGTTAATTCCCATAGCCTTTACTCCCTGCCATTTATGATTTGTAGGCCGGATAAGACGTTTACGTCGCCTCCGGCATTAACGCCGTGTTATTGCCGGATGGCGGTGCGAGCACCTTATCCGGCCTACAGGCATTACCCGGCAGCCGCGTACAGATCGATAATCTGTGCCTGTGTGGCGGTGCGTGGGTTACTGCGCAGACAAATATCCTCCAGCGCGGCTTGCGCCCATGCGCTGTAGTGTTCGGGTTTGGCGCCAGCGTCAGCCAGCCGTTTGCTCTGCCCTACTTCGGCAATCAGCTCGCTCACCGCCGCAATCGCATCGCGATCGTCCGATTTCTTATTGGTTAACGCCCGACCGATTTGACTGAAGCGTTCGCGGCATACCATCCGGTTAAAGCCCATGACCGTTGGCAGCAGCATGGCGTTGGCCTGGCCGTGCGGAATATGCAGCGCCGCCCCTGGCTGGTGCGCCATCGCATGACACAGCCCCAGACCAGCGCTGGAAAAGGCCATTCCCGCCATACAGGAGGCCAGCAACATATTTTCACGCGCCGCCAGATCGTGGCCGTAACCCACGGCTTTCGGCAGCGATTTGCCAATCATCGCTATCGCGCCAATCGCCAGGCTGTCGGTAAACGGCGTGGCGTTGAGCGCGCTGTAGGCCTCAATCGCATGCGTCAACGCATCGATACCGGTCATCGCCGTCACGTTTGGCGGAACGCCTTCGGTCACGGCAGCATCAAGAATCGCTACGTCCGGCATTAGTGACGCGTGCGCCAGCACCTGCTTGCGCCCGCTGACCGCGTCGATAATCACCGTCACGTTGGTGGTTTCAGAACCGGTTCCGGCGGTGGTCGGCACCGCAATCAGCGGCAGACGCGGGCGTAATGTACTGCGCTCGGTCATGGCGCTCAGCGTCTGGTCAGGGTTAGTCACCAGCAGGGCGACCGCTTTCGCCGCGTCCAGCACCGAACCGCCGCCAAAGGCCACTACGCCGTCGCACGCCGCCTCACGCAGTTGCGCCACCGCCGCGCAGACGTCGGTGATGCACGGCTCGCCTGGCGGACACGGCCAGACCGTCATCGCCACGCCCTTCATCGCCAGGCTACGTGCCAGCGGCGCGGTCATTCCCGCCTGATGCAGGAAGCTGTCGACCATCACAAACAGATGGCTTACGCCTCGCGCTTGCGCTTCCTGTCCACAGGCGCCGAGCGCCCCAAGTCCGCACAGCGTGACCGGCGGTACGCTGAACGTTTTCACCCGTTGCAGATTCAGGGTGTCGAATGCCTGAAACAGCGCCGTCTGTAGTTCAGCTTGCATAGAGTCCCTCCGCTTTCGCTCTCCCGCTGTTGGCTATCGCCAGCGGGGTCATAAACAGGCTGTGCTGCGGTAAATGCACCTGTAACTCCGGGAAACGCTGGCGAAATAACGCCTCCACGCCCGGCTGCATACAGGAACCGCCCGCCAGCCATAAATCAGCAATTCCTTGCCCTTCAATGTGGCGAGCAACGATTTCCGCCATTTTTTCGTACACCGGCTTCACTACCGGCCAAATCTCCTGCGCATTGCTGCGCTTGTACTGTTCCGCCTCTTCCAGGGGAATACGGCGGTTGCCCGCCAGCGTCAGGGAGATATGGTGCCCGCCAGTGGCTTCATCGGCGGAGTAAGTCACCTTGCCCTGTTTGACGATGGCAATGCCGGTAGTGCCGCCGCCAATATCCACCACGCCTGCATTATCAAGCGCCAGCAGATCCGCCACCGCCGTCGGCTCATCCAGTACGTGGCTGACTTCTAACCCGGCAGACTCCAGCACGTTGATCGAAATACGCGGGTCGGTGCCCGGCGGGAACGAGGTCGCCGCGTGGGTAAAGCGGCAGCCGAGCTGCTGTTCAAGGGTGTCGAGATGGCGGCGCACGAGGGTGACGGCGCCGAAGAAATCCCAGACGATGCCGTCACGCACAACGTCGGCCCAGTCAAGGCACACCGCCACCGGTTGGGCGTTGCCGTCGACCACCATCGACACCACGTCGCAGGTGCCCAAATCGACGCCCAGCCACAGCGGTGTATCGCTGGCGGCGGGCGTCTGGTTACACAGGGCCGCCGCTTTTTGCAGTCTTGGGGTGAGCCAGAGTTGTTCGTCGTGCGCCATGAGTCATCCCTTATACAATGCGAAACGCATCCACCAGCACGCATCGACGCAGCCGCACAAAGGTACGCGCGCTGGTCACGCCTTCGCCGGTTGGCGTGGTGATGGTCATGGTGGTCCAGCCTTCTCCGCCCAATCCAAGCCCGGCAATGCACGGCCCGTTTTTGACGAAAATGCTGGTGTCGATGGCGTTCGCCATCTGGTTCATGTTGTCGATATTGCGCGAGTGCATCGCCGCCGTATGGTGGCAACCGCCTTCAAGCTGAACCGCCAGGGCGATGGCTTCTTCGACGTTGGCGACCCGCACCACCGGCAGTACCGGCATCATCATTTCAGTGACGGCAAACGGATGGTTGGCTGGCGTTTCCACAAATAGCAGGCGCGTTTGATCCGGGACGTTCAGGCCGATGGCTGCGGCAATCTTGCCCGCGTCACGACCGACCCAGTCACGGCTGACGGTGCCTTTGCCGCGCTCATCAATATTCTTCAGCAGCACCGGCTGGAGCTGTTCGGCCTGAGCGGCGGTCAGTTTCACCGCGTGCTGACCTTCCATCAGACGCATCAGCTCGTCGGCGACGCTATCCACCACAATCAGCACTTTTTCGTCGGCGCAGATGATGTTGTTATCAAACGACGCGCCTTTGACGATGGATTGTGCAGCGCGCGGCAGGTCGGCGGTCTCATCCACCACCACCGGGGGATTGCCGGCACCCGCGGCAATCAGGCGTTTATTAGTATGTTTGCGCGCCGCGTCCACCACCGCTTCGCCGCCAGTCACCACCAGCAGGCCAATACCGGGATACTTGAACAGCCGCTGGGCGGTTTCGATATCCGGGTTCGCCACGGTGACCAGCAAATTTTCCGGGCCACCGGCGGCGACCACCGCCTGATTGAGGAGGGTGATTGCCCGCTGAGAGACCTTTTTCGCCGCCGGATGCGGGGCAAACACGACGCTGTTGCCTGCGGCAATCAGGCTGATGGCGTTATTAATCACCGTGGCCGCCGGATTGGTGGACGGCGTGACCGAGGCCACCACGCCCCACGGCGCATTTTCAATCAGCGTCAGGCCGTTATCGCCGGTCAGCACCTGCGGAGATAAACACTCGACGCCCGGCGTGCCGCGCGCCTGCGCCACGTTTTTAGCAAATTTATCGTCAACGCGTCCCATGCCGGTTTCGCTGACGGCAAGTTCCGCTAATTCTCGGGCGTGTTTTTCGCCCGCTTCGCGAATGGCATGAATGGCAAGCTGGCGCATCGCCACGCTCTTCAGCCCCTGCTGGGCCCGTTTTGCTGCCGCCACTGCGTCATCCAGGGAGGCAAAAACGCCCATCTCATGAACAGTGCTGGCCGGCTGGCTGCTGTCTTTCATTTTCAGCAGTACCGCTTTCACCACCTGTTCAATATCCTGTTGATTCATGATGTTCAGTCCTATTTATGGAAAACCACTTTCCCGCCAGCCACCACTTCATCGACGATGCCAATGACGCACAGATCGACCGGTGATAATTCGCTGCGATGCGCCTGGCGTGCGGAACTGCCGCTGACCAGCAGTACCCACTCTCCGGTTCCCGCCCCGATACTGTCGATAGCGACGGCACACTGCCCGTCGGGGTTGCCCTGGGCATCGATCATTTCCACCATCAGCAATTTGTCATGCGCCAGTCCCTGATGGCGGACGGTACATACGATTTGTCCTGTGACGACTGCCAGTTTCATATCCGCCTCCATGGATTGCCCGTTGGGTCGTAGGCCTTGAATCTGCGCACCATCAGGCAATGGCGCGCATTCATGCCGGATGGCGACGCTGCGCGTCTTATCCGGCCTACCATCAAATGTTGCTGTCGCCTTTGAAGCTGATCGGGAACACTTCTTCCAGATCGCCGTGCGGGCGTGGAATCACGTGTACGGAGACCAGCTCGCCAATGCGCTGCGCCGCAGCGGCGCCAGCATCGGTTGCGGCTTTGCACGCCGCCACGTCGCCACGTACCATGGCCGTACACAGGCCACCACCAATCTGCTTCACGCCGACCAGCTTCACGCGTGCGGCTTTTACCATCGCATCTGAGGCCTCAATCAGCGCAACCAGGCCCCGGGTTTCAATCATTCCTAATGCTTCCATCGTGTTTTCCTCTCATTAAAGGGGTCCAGAACGGGACCGTTCATTCAACCAGTGTGTGTAAGCTGCGTTCGCGGCTCACGTCAGCCTGGCGCGGCACGGCTGCCACCAACGCCAGTTCGATAATTTCCTGCACGCTACAGCCTCGGGAGAGGTCGTGAAGCGGCGCGGCAAGCCCCTGAATTAGCGGCCCAACAGCGCGATAGCCTCCCAGACGCTGAGCGATTTTGTAGCCAATATTGCCCGCCTCCAGCGACGGGAAAATCATCACGTTGGCGCGGCCTTGCAGCGGGCTGTCAGGCGCTTTTTGCGCGGCGACCTCCGGCACGAAAGCGGCGTCAAACTGCAATTCACCGTCCACAAGCAGTTGCGGCGCACGTTCGCGAACGAGCTCTGTCGCCTGCTGCACGTTGGCAACATTGGGGTGACGGGCGCTGCCTTTGCTTGAAAATGACAGCATTGCCACGCGCGGCTCTTCGCCGGTAATGGCCCGCCAGGTGTCGGCGCTGGCGATAGCGATATCCGCCAGCTGCGCCGCCGTCGGCTGCGGCACTACGCTGCAATCGGCGAACCCTAATGCCGGACCGGCATACTGCGGCAGCATCAGGAAAATAGACGACAATGTTTTGCACCCGGGTTGCAGGCCAATCACCCGCAGCCCTGCGCGCAGCACATTCGCCGTTGACGACAGGTTGCCTGCGATACACACATCAGCCTCACCGGCGCTCACCATGGCGGCAGCGAACATTAGCGGGTCGCTAAGCTTTTCCACTGCGTCCGGCGGCGTTTTTTCTCCGGCACGGGCAAGCCAGCGTTGCGCAAAACGCTGGCGCATACTCAGGTTGCTGTGTGGGTCGATGACCTGAATGCCATCCATCGCCATACGATGACTCAGGGCAAACTGACGCAGCGCAAACGGACTGGCGACCAGAACGGGGCGAGCCAGACCGCACTGTTGCAGGTAATGCGCCGCTTTCAGCACGCGTTCGTCCAGCGCATCGGGAAAGACGACTCTGGCGGGGGCGCGTACCGCCAGTTCGCGGGCGCGTTCAATGATCATGGCTTCTCTCCCAACCGTTGTTGAATTTGGGCGACCGTCAGCGGATGTTTCGCCACGCTCAAAATCATCATCACGTAAACCGTGCTGGAGAGTCGGTTCAGCGCCTGTAAAATGTCCGGGCGCAAGACCTCAAAACTACGGGTAATAAACACTTGTGCGGCGAGGGTTTCCGTTTCACGGACTTTGGTTCGCAGGAGATTAAGCAGCGCCGCATCGCGACCGTGGCTGGCCTCCGGCACCAGGTGATCGTGGTCGAGATAGCGCAGCGGCTGGTGGGAAAGGCGATGCAGCTCATCCTCGTTCAGCCCGACGATAGACTGCGCCGCCAGCGGTTCATCTATAGCGTCGGCGCGCATAATGTTGCCCAGCCGCGACCGGATATCGAAAAGCCACGGCTGCCAGGGTTCCGCCAGTTCGATTTGTAGCCACACGGTCAGCGCGATGGCGCTGTCGAGCGCGGCGCGAAAGCCGAGGCGCGGGTCGCTTTTGGCGACCATTTTGTCCGCCGTCAGATGGGTCAGCGTATCGGGCTTTTTCACCACCGGCTGGCGGCACAGTTCACAGCAGGCCTGTGGGTGCGTATCGCTACTGGTTAAGCCATGTACCGGCTGCGGCTGCTGTTCGTCATCATCGACAAACAGCCGGCCTTGCTGATCCAGAAACTTAATGCGCAGGCGACGGCTTTCCAGCAGTTCCCGGGCCGAGGGCGTCAGTCGTGCATCAGCGGGCAGATGGATCTCCGAGCCTTCGCTGAGCGTGTGATTCGCTCTGAGCCACGTTTCGGTGATGAAATCGTTCATACGGATTGCCAGTTCGCAGGCCAGGCGACGTACAGAAAGCGCACGGACGTTGGCGTGCCAAATTCAATGCTGGAGCCTTTAGGGATGAACATCACATCTCCGGCTTTGGCAATCATGGTTTCGCCTTCATGACGTACGTGCAGTTCGCCCTCCAGCACCATGTCGATTTCGTCGTAGTTCAGCGTCCACGGGAAAAAGGCGTTGTCCCACTGCATAAACCCGGCGGCCATGCTGCTGCCGTCCTGCTCTGTAACCAGATCGGTTAAGCCGACGCAGTGCGGTTCGGCGCCGTCGAAGCGGCCAAATTTCACGCTGCTGCCGTCAATGACTTTCACGCCGCCTTTACCCGTGACGGAGGTAAAGCTCGGCTGCATCGTCCCCAGTTCCAGCGACTGCTTTTCCTTGAGCACTTTTTCCATCAACTGCGCCACCAGGCTTTCAGTAAACTGCCCTTCCGGGAGCTGCGCGATGATGGCTTCCCGAATGCGCTGGCTTTCGCTTTTACACGCCTGCGCCGATGTGGATGCCGGGACGGACTCGTCGCATTCGGTAATCGTGAATCCCAGTAGTTCCGCCACTTCGCGAGCCTCCGGGGTAATAATGCTGGCGCGCAGCACTACCGACATCGCCTGTTCGCCGCGGGCGTGGGCCGCACGAATATCGTTAGCTGTGATAAGTTTTTTCACCTGCCTCTTCCTCCTGTTCACTGAGAGCCGCCAGATAATCCACCAACTGCCGCACGCTTTGCGGGTCGTGGCCGTTGAGCTCGAAAATCGGCTCCCGGAATCCAATCTCGCAAAGCAACTGCCGCGTAGCGGCGACGTCGGCATCCGGCATGTCCGTTTTGCTGATAACGGCGATATGTCGTTTACGGGTTCCAACATCCAATAACCCGGCAGGTAAGCGACTTTCTTTATCGTTTGCCGCGTGGACATAAATCAGCGTGTCCACATCCTGCAACGTGGTAATTAAGGCGTGATACCAACGGGGATGGCTAAAATATTCACCCGGCGTATCTATATCGCCATGATCATTAAATTCCACGGCCTGTGTTTTTCTGGCGAGGGAATAATTTCCCCGTAACGCGTTAAAAAGCGTTGTCTTTCCGGCACCGACCGCGCCGACAAAAGCAATACGTTTCATTACCGCCACCAATTAACTTTTTGTTAACTCACACAGGGTAAAGTTTAATAATCGCCCCAGCCCGCTGACCGTCTGTAATAGCGCTTCTTCTACTGCGCCGACGGTGCCATAAATCACCAGCGCGCCGCTAAATCTGTCGAGAAAACCGATGTGTACATCCGCAGCCTTCATCGCTAAATCGCCAGCGATCATGGCCGTCTCCCCCGGCGTTAAGGTCATAATGCCAATCGCGCCAGCATCGGGAACGCCGATCTTTTTCGCCAGTTCTTCACCAGGGTGCGCAATGAGATGCGCCAGCGTGACCTGTTTGCCCGGCACAAATTCCTGAATAATGCGTTCTTTATTCATTGCTCACCATCTCCACTGAAACTGCCGTCATCGTGGCAATTTTTTGTCGGAGTAAATAACAAAATTCGGCAAGGTGATGTAAAAGGTGAGGTAGATCACTAAGAGAAAGAAAATAAAAGGGACTTCTGTCGAAGGTGTTAACGATAAATATCGTGGTGCATCACATTTTCAGGCGTCATTCTGAATTTAAACCTGTTCCGCAATAAATACCCACTGGCTATTCTTTGTATTACTACTATTGATAAAAATAATGCGTATCACTCGATTTATGCATAGTACAGATTCAGTGAAATAAGTAGGGGTAACGCAATAGGTTCCAGAATATCCCCACCCGAGCCTTTCATGCCATGGCGAAGCCCAGCGGCGCATAAAAAAAGCGCAGGAGAACCTGCGCCAGAAGAGAGAGTAATGCGTTATTAAAGCGGCGTGGTTTGCGCTTCAACTACCGCTAACGCCACCATATTCACGATACGGCGTACAGAGGCGATCGGCGTTAATACATGTACCGGTTTAGACACGCCCATCAGGACTGGGCCGACCGTGACGCCTTCGGAACTGGAGACGCGGAGTAAGTTGTAACTAATGCGGGCGGCTTCCATATTCGGCATCACCAGAATATTGGCGGCTCCCTTCAGCGGGCTATCCGGCATCCGGTCATTACGAATACTTTCCACCAACGCCGCATCACCGTGCATCTCACCGTCAATCATCAGATCGGGCGCTCGTTCGCGTACCCGCTCAAGGGTTTCGCGCATTTTGCTGGCGGACAGCGAATTTGAGGAACCAAAGTTAGAGTGCGACAACAGCGCGACTTTCGGCTCAATACCAAAGCGGCGAACGGTTTCCGCCGCCATTACGGCGATCTCCGCCAACTGTTCCGGCGTGGGATCTTCGTTAACATAAGTATCGGCAATAAAAGTGTTGCCGCTTGGCAGCAGTAAGGCGTTCATCGCCCCTGCCGTATGCACGCCGTCACGGTAGCCAAAGACGGCTTTCACTACGCTGAAATGCTCATGGTAGTCGCCGATAGTGCCGCAGATCATCGCATCCGCTTCCCCACGCTGCACCATGATCGCGCCAATGGCCGTATGGTTGCCGATCATCGCACGCTGCGCCTGTTCCTGAGTTACCCCGCGACGCTTCATGATCTGGTAATACTCGCTCCAGTACTCTTTGAAGCGCGGATCGGATTCATTATTCACGATCTCGAAATCAACGCCCGCTTTGATCTGTAGCCCCAGTTTCTGGATACGCATTTCGATCACGCTCGGACGTCCGATCAGGATGGGTTTCGCCAGCCCCAGGGTGATCAACTCCTGGGTTGCGTGCAGCACGCGCGCCTCTTCCCCTTCCGGCAGCACTACACGCTTCGGATCTTTGCGTGCCTGCGAGAAGATCGGCTTCATGAACAGGTTGGTTTTGTAGACAAACTCGGTCAGTTTATCGATATAGGCATCAAAGTCAGCAATCGGGCGCGTCGCCACGCCGGAATCCATTGCCGCTTTCGCGACCGCCGGAGCGATTTTGACAATCAGACGCGGGTCAAACGGTTTCGGAATAATGTATTCCGGCCCAAAGCTCAGGTCCTGATCGCCATAGGCCGAGGCCACCACTTCGCTCTGTTCGGCGTGCGCCAGCTCAGCAATCGCACGGACCGCCGCCAGTTTCATCTCTTCGTTGATCGCCGTCGCGCCGACGTCCAGTGCGCCGCGGAAGATAAACGGGAAGCACAATACGTTGTTCACCTGGTTCGGATAGTCGGAACGACCGGTACAGATGATGGCGTCCGGACGCACTTCTTTCGCCAGCGGCGGCAGGATTTCCGGTTCCGGGTTAGCCAGCGCCAGAATCATTGGCGCGCGGGCCATTTTCTTCACCATCTCCTGAGTCAGCACTTTCGGGCCTGAACAGCCGAGGAAAATATCCGCGCCGTCAATGACCTCATCCAGCGTGCGCTTGCCGCTGTCGTCTACCGCATAGGCCGCTTTGGTCTCCGCCATATTCGGCTCACGGCCTTTGTAAATAACGCCTTTTGAGTCGCACACCACGATGTTGTGCTTTTGCATCCCCAACGCGACCAGCAGGTTCATACAAGCGATTGCCGCCGCCCCTGCGCCGGAGACGACCATCCGCACGTCGGAAATATTTTTCTCTACGACTCGCAGGCCATTAAGAATGGCGGCCGTACTGATGATCGCCGTTCCGTGCTGATCGTCATGGAAAACCGGGATGTTCATGCGCTCGCGCAGTTTCTGTTCAATATAGAAACATTCCGGCGCTTTAATGTCTTCGAGGTTAATGCCGCCAAAGGTCGGCTCCAGCGCTGCGACCACATTGATAAATTTGTCCGGGTCAAGCTCATCGACTTCAATGTCAAACACATCGATGCCGGCGAATTTTTTAAACAGAACGCCTTTGCCTTCCATGACCGGCTTGCCGGCCAGCGCGCCAATGTTGCCTAACCCCAGCACCGCTGTACCGTTGGAAATGACCGCGACAAGGTTGCCGCGCGCGGTGTATTTGTAGGCTGCCAGCGGATCTTTTTCGATTTCCAGGCAGGGCGCCGCCACGCCTGGCGAGTAAGCCAACGCCAGATCGCGTTGGGTGGCAAGGGGCTTAGTCGGAGAAACCTGAATTTTACCGGGTACCGGAAATTCGTGGAAATCAAGGGCGCTTTGTTTTAACTGCTCATCCATCTTGTTGTTCCTTTCACGTATCGTTCAAAAAGTGACGCGGCCTGGTGCGCCGCACATTATCACCGTACTGCGCAACACAAACTTTGAAGGTCTGCAAACTATCACGACGCGGCGCAAGAGTTTGTTATCAACTTATAACGGCCATGTTACCTGCTTATACCAGCAATACCATGCCTGTCTGCTATGCTTTTTGGTTATGTAGTGTATCAATCTTTCAGAAGTGTGAATCAACACACTCATCTAACACTTTACTTTTCAAGGAGTATTTCCTATGAACCAGCTAGACGGCATCAAACAATTCACTACCGTCGTCGCCGACAGCGGCGACATCGAGTCCATCCGCCACTACCAGCCGCAGGATGCCACGACAAATCCCTCTTTACTGTTGAAAGCCGCCGGGCTTGAGCAGTATGGTCATTTGATTGAGGATGCGATTGCCTGGGGAAAAAAACACGGCGGTACGCAGGAACAGCAGGTTGCAGCAGCCAGCGATAAACTGGCGGTCAATTTTGGCGCGGAAATACTGAAAAGTATTCCCGGTCGCGTCTCCACTGAAGTCGACGCGCGGTTATCATTCGATAAAGAAAAAAGTATCGAGAAAGCGCGCCATCTGGTGGATCTCTACCAGCAGCAGGGTATTGATAAATCGCGCATTCTGATCAAGCTCGCCGCAACCTGGGAAGGTATCCGCGCCGCCGGGCAGCTCGAAAAAGAGGGCATTAATTGCAACCTGACGTTGTTGTTCTCTTTTGCCCAGGCGCGCGCCTGCGCCGAAGCGGGCGTCTATTTGATCTCTCCGTTCGTGGGCCGAATTTACGACTGGTATCAGGCGCGTAGTCCGCTGGAGCCGTATGTCGTGGAGGAAGATCCCGGCGTGAAATCGGTACGCAATATCTACGATTACTTTAAACAGCATCGCTATGAAACCATCGTGATGGGGGCAAGTTTCCGCCGTACTGAGCAAATCCTCGCGCTAACCGGCTGCGATCGACTGACTATCTCCCCTAACCTGCTTAAAGAGCTGAAAGAAAAAGAAGAACCGGTGATCCGTAAACTGGTGCCTTCCTCGCAGATGTTCCACCGTCCTACGCCAATGACGGAAGCGGAGTTCCGCTGGGAACATAATCAGGACGCGATGGCCGTAGAGAAGCTGTCGGAAGGTATCCGTCTTTTTGCCGTTGACCAGCGCAAACTGGAAGACCTGCTTGCCGCCAAACTATAAACCTTGCATGGAGTGATTTATGTCCCGTAAAGACCTTGCCAATGCGATTCGTGCGCTGAGCATGGATGCCGTTCAAAAAGCCAATTCCGGGCACCCCGGCGCGCCGATGGGGATGGCGGATATCGCTGAAGTGCTATGGAACGATTTTCTTAAACATAACCCCACCGATCCAACTTGGTATGACCGTGACCGTTTTATCCTTTCCAACGGTCACGCCTCCATGCTGCTCTATAGTCTGCTGCATTTAACCGGTTATGACCTGCCGCTGGAGGAGTTAAAAAACTTCCGTCAACTGCACTCTAAAACGCCCGGTCACCCGGAGATTGGCTATACGCCCGGCGTTGAAACCACCACCGGGCCGCTGGGCCAGGGGCTGGCGAATGCCGTCGGGCTGGCGATTGCCGAGCGTACGTTAGGCGCACAGTTCAACCGGCCGGACCATGAGATTGTCGACCACTACACCTATGTCTTTATGGGCGACGGCTGTCTGATGGAGGGGATCTCGCATGAGGTGTGTTCGCTGGCTGGTACGCTGGGGCTGGGCAAACTGATCGGCTTTTACGATCACAACGGCATCTCCATTGATGGCGAAACCGAAGGCTGGTTTACCGACGATACCGCCAAACGTTTTGAAGCCTACCACTGGCATGTCGTGCATAACATTGACGGGCACGATCCGGAGGCGGTGAAAAAAGCCATTCTGGAAGCCCAGAGCGTAAAAGACAAACCTTCGCTAATTATCTGTCGGACGGTGATAGGTTTTGGCTCGCCGAATAAAGCCGGGAAGGAGGAGTCGCACGGCGCGGCGCTGGGCGAAGAAGAGGTGGCGTTGACCCGCCAGAAGCTGGGATGGCATCATCCGGCGTTTGAGATCCCAAAAGAAATTTACCGCGCGTGGGATGGCCGTGAAAAAGGTGAGAAAGCGCAGCAGCAGTGGCAGGAAAAGTTTGCTGCTTATGAGAAGGCTTATCCTGAGCTGGCCGCAGAGTTTACCCGCCGGATGAGCGGCGGACTGCCGGAGACATGGGAATCCGCCACGCAAAAATTTATTAACGACTTGCAGGCTAATCCGGCCAAAATCGCCACCCGTAAAGCATCGCAAAATACGCTCAATGCCTACGGTCCCCTGTTGCCGGAACTGTTGGGCGGATCGGCGGATCTGGCGCCGAGCAACCTGACTATCTGGAAAGGTTCGACCTCGTTGAAAGAGGATCCGGCAGGTAATTACATCCACTATGGCGTGCGCGAATTCGGCATGACCGCCATTGCCAACGGCATCGCCCACCACGGCGGCTTTGTACCGTATACCGCCACGTTTCTGATGTTTGTCGAATATGCGCGTAACGCGGCGCGTATGGCGGCCTTAATGAAAGCCCGGCAGATTATGGTCTATACCCACGACTCCATCGGTTTGGGCGAAGATGGCCCGACGCACCAGGCCGTGGAACAACTGGCGGGCCTGCGCTTAACGCCTAACTTCAGCACCTGGCGTCCCTGCGATCAGGTTGAGGCGGCGGTCGGCTGGAAGCTGGCCATTGAACGTCAGCACGGGCCGACGGCGTTGATTCTCTCGCGGCAGAATCTGGCGCAGGTGGAACGCACGCCGGAACAGGTGAAAGCAATTGCTCGCGGCGGTTATATTCTGAAGGATAGCGGCGGCAAGCCGGATATCATTCTGATCGCTACCGGATCGGAAATGGAAATTACCCTCCAGGCGGCGGAAAAATTGACTGGCGAGGGGCATAACGTTCGCGTGGTGTCGTTGCCTTCAACGGATATTTTCGATGCGCAGGACGAGGCATATCGCGAATCAGTGCTACCGGCGCACGTGACCGCCCGCGTCGCGGTGGAAGCCGGTATAGCCGACTACTGGTATAAATATGTTGGCCTAAAAGGCGCAATTATCGGCATGACGGGATACGGTGAATCCGCCCCGGCTGACAAACTGTTCCCGTATTTTGGCTTTACCGTGGAAAATATTGTAGAAAAAGCCCGCCGGGTGCTGAACATCAAAGGCTAAGGCGAGCGTTAGCAACACAGACTTTGCGCAGTCTGCAGACCTGTTCTGTAGGCTGTGCAAAATTACTTCGTAGACTCAGGCGCATCTGACTGCCCGATGACGACCTCATCAATGGATTTATGGCACATCAGGCAAAAGGCCTTTTTTTTATGCGCCTGCAATGTTGAATCCCACGCCGCTGATCCGCCTTCTTTATTCACTTTTTCTCTTATCGCCGCCAGCCGATCTATTTCATAATAAGCGCTCAGGCAGCCACAATGGGGGCATAATACGGGGCCATTATTTATTTTCATACTATTTCCTGCTGTGGTGAGGCTATCGGGTAAAATAACAATCCTACCGTAACGTAGCAATCTCTATACCATAAATGAAACCTCAATAGGTGTATCCCTATTCTGAAAAGGGGGATAACAACCAGGATTCAACGCGTGATCCACAGCGTAGGCCAGGCATCCGGCCCGTGCCAGCTATCGCAGCTCGGTTCTTCGGCATAACGTACCAGACGAAAACGATCGCCATCATAACGCCAGCGCGTCTGGATACCACAGTCGGTTAACCCCCGCCCTTTCGCCAACGTCACCAGCTCGCGCGTTTTCTCGTCAAAGAAGGCGTTCATCAACTCCATGTCATTACTTTCGACGCCGCGATTAAACGGCAGCCGCAAACGTACGGCGCGCGAGGCGAGCGTTTTTTTGCGTGAAACTACCCAGGCGAGATCAATAGTGTTATAGGCGCCGGCTTCGCAGTTAACAATCAATAACGCTTTATCATCCGTCAACGCGCTGACCTGCGTCTCACGACGCAGCGGGTCAAGCGAACAACGAATGCCGTTTACCCGCCATGCTGCGTAGTCCAGCAGATCGTCGCGTTCTTCCTCACTCAGCGGTACGGGCGTTGGATTAATCACGGCGATCCCCTTTAATGCCGGTGCCGGGGGCACGCTGAGCGGCGGTTCGTTTCCTTTTTCAATCCAGGCGGTTTCGCTGCCCACACGTTTTTGTTGCGCGTCGATAAACAGTAATGCCGCTTTTAATCCCGCCAGCGAAAGCGTCTGAACGCCGTTTTTTAAGGTGATAGCTTGCGCATCCTGAATCGTCTGTAAAAATGCGGTGATGGTGGCAGGATCGCCGGTCATGAGATGCCAGGGCGACACGCGCCAGTGTGGACTGTTGAACGAAAGCGGTTTGCCATCCAGCAATAAGCGAGGCGCAATTGCGGCTTCTTTGGCGTCGGGCGGCGCCAAACCGCCGCGGTCGATACGCAGTACCGCATCGGTACGCGCCCCGGCGCTGCGGCTTAATGTCATCACCAGCCCATGATGTTCGCCAGTATTGCGCGCTACGCAAAAATTTTGGTTATTGCAGGTGACCTGCCAGTCGGAAAAAGTCCGTTGCGCAGGCGCAGCCCACAGTAGCTGGACCGGCAACAGGCCAAACAGACAAAAAAGAATAACGCGGTAGCGCATGAACGGAACAACCCCAGATTCAGAACAACACAGCTAAGGCGGTATCTTCCTTGCGCGCCTCAGGGTTCTCAATCAGATTTATCGGATTGGTCTTTTTTGTGTAAAGAAATATATTTCTTTTTTTTCAGTCCATTAGATGAGACGTCTGTAAATAGTTAAGCAATAACACGGTCTTACCGTCCCGAATCTCACCTGAGCGCACCATTTCCAGCGCCCGGGAAAACGGCAGTTCAAGCACCTCAATCTCTTCGTCCTCCACGCCGCCGCCGATGCTGGCACGCTCGCTATCATGATATTCGGCAATGAAGAAATGAATCAGCTCCGTGACGCCGCCTGGCGACATATAAAGCTCAAATATCTTGCGTACCTCACCAACGTCATACCCTGTCTCTTCAATGGCCTCTTTACGGATACAGACCTCCGGCTCGTCGTTATCAAGCAGGCCAGCGCAGGTTTCAATTAACATACCGTCTTGATTACCGTTGACCCATGTCGCCACGCGAAACTGACGAACCAGAAGCACGGTTTTTTTAGTTGAGTTGTAAAGCAGAATGGTTGCGCCATTCCCGCGATCGTAAACTTCACGCTTGTGACGGATAACCTCGCCATTACGACGGGTCAGGTCATAGGTAATGTTGCGCAGAGTGAAATAATTATCAGAAAGAATTTTATCCTTAATAAGCGTAATGGTTTGCGACATGCTGGCTCCAGGGTGTAAAAAGAGCATTAATATTACGCCGTGAGGCCGGTTTTGTCTGCTGAAGGGTTAATCCTTAATGCCAACTGAACGGACGTACAGCCATATTTTTCTGTCACTGCCATGACCATATTCTGCTTCTCCGGGCCGCAGAGTCCATGCTCGCGATATGATTTGACGGCCGGAGTGAGACTGAGGGAATCATCATGAAATTTACTCTCGTTGCGACGGTTCTACTGACGTTTTCCCTTTCAGCTTTTGCCGTTGAGTATCCGGTATTGACCACCGCGAGCCCTGATCAGGTGGGATTTGATAGCCAAAAACTTCACCGACTTGATGGCTGGATTCAAAATCAAATTGATGCCGGATATCCCAGTATTAATCTTCTGGTGATAAAAGATAATCATATTGTTCTACAAAAAGCCTGGGGCTATGCCAAAAAATATGACGGTTCCACGCTGTTAGCCCATCCCATTCGGGCGACCACTAACACGATGTATGACCTGGCTTCAAACACAAAAATGTATGCCACTAACTTTGCATTGCAAAAACTGGTGTATGAAGGGAAAATAGATGTCAATGATTTGGTATCAAAATACATCCCCGGCTTTAAGGATATGCCTGGGGATAAAATAAAAGGCAAAGATAAACTCCGCATTATTGATATTCTTCATCACGTCGCGGGCTTTCCTGCCGACCCACAATATCCCAATAAAAACGTCGCCGGTAAATTATTTTCACAGAGTAAAAGCACTACTCTGGAGATGATTAAAAAGACGCCGCTGGAATATCAACCTGGGTCAAAGCATATCTACAGCGACGTAGATTATATGATTCTTGGTTTTATCGTTGAATCGATAACGGCAATGCCATTAGATCGCTACGTCGAAACCACCATTTATAAACCGCTCGGATTAAAACATACCGTCTTTAACCCGCTGATGAAAGGCTTCACGCCGCCGCAAATCGCCGCAACGGAACTACACGGCAATACGCGTGACGGCGTGATTCATTTCCCCAATATTCGCACCAATACACTATGGGGCCAGGTGCATGATGAAAAAGCCTGGTACTCAATGGGCGGCGTTTCAGGACACGCCGGACTGTTTTCTGACACCCATGATATGGCTGTGTTAATGCAAGTCATGCTCAATGGGGGCGGCTACGGTAACGTGAAGCTATTCGACGACAAAACGGTTGCGCAGTTTACTCGCCGCTCGCCAGAAGACGCTACCTTTGGTCTGGGGTGGCGCGTTAACGGCAACGCCTCAATGACCCCCACGTTCGGGGTATTAGCCAGTCCGCAAACGTATGGACATACCGGATGGACCGGAACGCTGACGTCTATCGATCCGGTTAATCATATGGCGATTGTGATTTTAGGTAACAGGCCGCACTCGCCGGTAGCAAATCCTAAAGTAAATCCGAATGTTTTTGTCAGTGGATTATTACCTGCGGCGACGTATGGCTGGATTGTTGACCGGATATATGGTTCCTTAAAATAAAAATTAAGAGCCTATCCCACCAGGCGTTATTGACGCAGCCAGTTTGAACACAGACAACGCGCAAAAACCGGAGCGTACACGTAGTACGTGAGGTTTGACTCGCTACGCTCGCCCTTCGGGCCGCCGCTAGCGGCGTTCAAAACGCTAACGCGTTTTGGCGAGCACTGCCCAGGACCAAAATGGCAAGTAAAATAGCCGTAATGGGATAGGCTCTAAGAAGGGATTCTGATAGCGTCCCTTCCTTCAATTTACACTCTATTTTCAATACTAAGATTGGCCTCATCAGGCCTGTTAAACGTCGACCCGACGGGAAAATGTTTATCGCAGGGCGTCCAGCCCTGCGAGCGTCAACATTTCTGCAAACGGAGTAAGGTTAGCCAATAAGTTTAAGATTTTTTATCACTCAATCATTTAACCGTTCCAGGCCTTAACCGGCCTACAAATACGCTTATTTAGCTAACCAGTCGAGTATCCCCTGCGCGGCATGTCGGCCTTCTGCCATCGCCGTCACCACCAGATCGGCGCCGCGCACCGCATCGCCGCCGGCGAAAATTTTCGGGTTGGACGTCTGGTAACGAAACTCGCTCTCGACGCTGGCGGCAATACGTCCCCAGTTATCCACCTTCACGCCATGCGATTCCAGCCACGACATACCATGCGGATGAAAACCAAACGCCATAATGACCGCATCCGCCGGCATCACGAACTCGCTGTCCGGTACAGGTACCGGGCGGCGTCGCCCCTGACCATCCGGTTCGCCAAGCCGCGTACGCAAAAAGCGAATACCGCTGGCGCGCCCGTGCGTATCCAGCACCAACTCAACCGGCTGAACGTTAAATTCAAAGTTCGCGCCCTCTTCACGCGCGTTTTTCACCTCTTTTTTCGACCCCGGCATATTGGCCTCATCGCGGCGATAAGCGCAGGTGACGTTGGCTGCGCCATGACGCAGCGCCGTACGTACGCAGTCCATTGCGGTGTCACCGCCGCCCAGCACAACCACGTTAAGACCCGCAGTATCAATAAACGGCTCGTCAGGCAACGCCGGAAGCCCCATCACCTGTTTGGTATTGGCGATGAGGAATGGCAACGCATCATATACCCCCGGCGCGTCTTCATTCGGTAAATCAGCCTTCATGGAACGATAGGTTCCTACCCCGACAAAGACGGCGTCATAACTCTCCAGCAGCGTCTCCAGAGAAATATCTTTCCCTACTTCGCAGTTAAGCTCGAAACGAATCCCCATCGCGCTGAAGATCTCCCGACGGCGCGCCAGCAGAGATTTATCCAGTTTGAAAGCCGGAATACCAAAGGTGAGTAAACCGCCGATTTCCGGATGGCGATCGTAGACGGTGGCGCTTACGCCATGGCGCGCCAGCACGTCAGCGCAGGCAAGACCTGCCGGCCCCGCGCCGATAATCGCCACGCGCTTATCGCTCTTCTGTACGTCCGACAGGTCGGGACGCCAGCCTTTGCTCAGAGCGCGATCGGAGATATAGCGCTCAATGTTGCCGATGGTAACCGCGCCATACTCATCGCGGAGTGTACACGCGCCTTCGCATAGCCGGTCCTGCGGACAGACGCGCCCGGTAATTTCCGGCAGGCAGTTGGTCTGGTGGGAAAGCTCTACCGCCGCATCAATATCGCCGGCTTTCACCAGTTCGATCCACTGGGGAATATGGTTATGCAGAGGACAGGTCCATTCGCAGATACTGTGTTCCCCGCATGTGAGGCAGCGGGACGCTTCACGCTCGGCCTGCGCGGCGCGAAACGGCAGATAAATTTCCTCAAAGGTGGTTTTACGCGCTTCAATCGCCAGTTTATCCGGTTCGCCGCGCGGCGGCGTCGCCTGCATACGCTCGACTTTGCTGCTTGCTGTCCCACTGTGTTGTGTATCCACGGTATGCCAGGGGCGAATCTCCTGCCGGGCGGTACGCAGCCGTCGCGTTTTAGCCAGACGGGTCAACGAGTCTTCGGTGACCAATTGCAGCGCATCCGCCGGGCAATTTTCCACGCAGGCCGGACCCTGTTCACGTCCCTGACACAGATCGCATTTATGCGCGCTGGCTTTGAACTGGTTTGGCGCGACGGGCGTCAATACCATCTGCATGGTGCCGAATGGGCAGGCGACGACGCAGGATTTACAGCCGATGCACTTCTGCGCATTGACCTGCACGCTGTTGTTAATATGCGCGATCGCGCCGTTCGGACAGCTACGGGCGCAGGGCGCATCTTCGCAATGGTGACATGTGACCGCGCTGCGCTGGTGCTGATGTTTGATGACAGTAATTCGGGGCTGATAGCGCTGTGACGTCAGGACATGTCGCTCATCATTGTGAGCCATTACGCAGGCGACCTCGCAGGCATGGCAGCCCAGACACTGCTGGCTATTGGCCATAATAAAACGATTCATGGCATCCTTCTGTTTTGGTTGTAAAAACCTTATTCTTTATATGAGCATTGTTATTAACTGACGAAGGCGGGGTCGGCAATGTTCATCTGCCCAGGAAGCACAACTATCTGTCCAGAACCTGTGGCAGATCAATTTATTTCAAAGCAAATGCAATTGCGATTCAGCTAAATGCGGGGAGTGCCAGCGTGACGGTTAAACGCCCGGTCTCAGCCAGTCTGGCTAAGGCTTTTTTCTATATTGTGCTGTTGTCTATTCTGTCCACCGGCAGCGCATTACTGACGCTGACCAGCAGTTTACGGGATGCCGAAGCGATCAATATCGCCGGTTCGCTACGAATGCAGAGCTATCGGCTGGGTTACGATCTGCAAAGCCGTAGCCCGCAGATTAATGCGCATCGTCAACTTTTCCAGCACGCGCTCAACTCGCCGGTACTGCAAAATCTCAACGCCTGGTATGTGCCGCAGGCGGTGAAAACTCGCTACGCGCGCCTGCACGCCAACTGGCTGGAGATGAATAGCCGCCTACAGGACGGCGACATTGCCTGGTATCAGATCAATATCAACAATTACGTCGATCAAATTGATCTCTTCGTTCTGGCGTTACAGCATTACGCCGAGCGTAAAGTCATGCTGGTCGTCGCCATATCGCTGGCGGGCGGTATCGGCATATTTACGCTGGTCTTTTTTACCCTACGGCGTATTCGCCAGCAGGTCGTTCGCCCGCTGAATCAACTGGTCACCGCCAGTCAGCGTATTGAACATGGTCAGTTCGCCCCGCTGCCGCTGGATACCAGCTTACCCAATGAGCTGGGATTATTGGCGAAAACGTTTAGTCAGATGTCGAGCGAGCTGCATAAACTTTACCGTTCGCTGGAAGCCTCGGTGGAAGAAAAAACGCACGATCTGCACGAAGCGCATCGCCGCCTGGAGGTGTTATACCAGTGCTCCCAGGCGCTGAATACCAGCCAAATCGATGTCCACTGTTTTCGCCATATTTTGCAAATTGTCCGTGAACATGACGCCGCCTGGTATCTGGAGTTAACCGTGGGCGATAACTGGCGGATTAGCGAAGGCACGCAAAGCCCCGACCTGCCGATGCAAATGCTGCCAGTGACGATGCAGGACACGGTCTATGGCGAACTCCACTGGCAAAGCCCCAACGTTAATGCCTCTACGCCGCTGCTGAACAGCGTCTCCACGATGCTGGGGCGTGGTTTGTACTTTAATCAGGCGCAAAAACACTTTCAGCAACTTTTGTTAATGGAAGAGCGCGCGACAATTGCCCGTGAGCTACACGATTCGCTGGCGCAGGTACTTTCTTATTTACGTATTCAGTTAACGCTTTTGAAGCGCGCCATTCCAGAAGATAACGCCGGCGCGCAAAGCATCATGGCGGATTTTTCCAGAGCGCTGAACGACGCCTACCGTCAGCTTCGCGAGCTACTCACCACGTTCCGTCTGACGTTACAGCAGGCCGATTTACCCTCCGCATTGCATGAGATGCTGGAAGATTTACAGAGTCAGACCCCAGCCAAACTCACGTTGGATTGCCGTTTACCCACGCTGGCACTGGATGCGCAAATGCAGGTGCATTTGTTGCAAATTGTGCGTGAAGCGGTCCTGAACGCCATTAAACACGCCAACGCGAGCGAAATCGCCGTGAGCTGCGTCACCGCGCCTGACGGCGATCATACTGTTTATATTCGCGATAATGGCATTGGTATCGGCGAACCGCATGAGCCTGCCGGACACTATGGTCTGAATATAATGCGTGAGCGCGCGGAGCGCCTTGGCGGCACGCTGAATTTTTCGCAACCCTCCGGCGGCGGCACACTGGTCAGTATCAGTTTTCGCTCCTCCAGCAAGGAAGAGAGTCAGTTAACGTAAAGAACGGCAAATCGCCGGAAGGCCAGATGTCAGGCTTTCCGGCGTTGGCACAAAAAGTATGCTGTAAAAGCGCATGATAATTTACATTATCTCCTTTATTTCTCCACGTTTGGCTCGTAGCTTGCCGCTACAGTGAAGCAGTTCAAATCTATAACGATATGTAGAAACACGAGGTTCCCCTTTAATGGCGAATTTTTTTATCGATCGCCCCATTTTTGCCTGGGTGCTGGCTATCCTGTTGTGTCTGACAGGGGCGTTAGCCATTTTTTCTTTACCTGTTGAACAATATCCCGATCTGGCGCCGCCCAACGTACGTATTACCGCGAATTATCCGGGAGCGTCGGCGCAAACGCTGGAAAATACCGTAACCCAGGTTATTGAGCAGAATATGACGGGCCTCGATAATCTGATGTACATGTCATCACAAAGCAGCGGAACCGGGCAGGCGACCATCACCCTGAGCTTTATTGCGGGAACCGATCCTGATGAGGCGGTTCAGCAGGTGCAAAACCAGTTACAGTCCGCGATGCGTAAACTGCCGCAGGCAGTACAGGATCAAGGCGTCACGGTACGCAAAACGGGCGATACTAATATTTTGACCATCGCTTTCGTCTCTACCGACGGCTCTATGGACAAGCAGGATATCGCCGACTACGTCGCCAGTAATATTCAGGACCCGCTCAGCCGCGTCAACGGCGTGGGCGATATTGACGCTTATGGTTCACAGTACTCTATGCGTATCTGGCTCGATCCGGCCAAATTGAATAGTTTTCAGATGACCACGAAAGACGTGACCGATGCAATTGAGTCGCAGAATGCGCAAATCGCCGTCGGGCAGCTTGGCGGTACGCCTTCGGTCGACAAGCAGGCGCTGAACGCCACCATTAATGCGCAGTCACTGCTGCAAACGCCGCAACAATTTCGCGATATCACCCTGCGCGTTAATCAGGACGGTTCCGAGGTCAAACTGGGCGATGTCGCCACCGTGGAGCTGGGGGCGGAAAAGTATGACTACCTCAGCCGTTTTAACGGCAATCCGGCTTCCGGTCTTGGGGTTAAGCTGGCTTCCGGCGCGAATGAAATGGCGACCGCGAAGCTGGTGCTGGATCGCCTCAACGAGCTGGCGCAGTACTTCCCTCACGGCCTGGAATACAAGATCGCGTATGAAACCACCTCCTTTGTTAAAGCCTCGATTATCGATGTGGTCAAAACGTTGCTGGAGGCTATCGCGCTGGTTTTCCTGGTGATGTACCTGTTCCTGCAAAACTTTCGCGCCACGCTGATTCCGACGATCGCCGTGCCGGTGGTATTAATGGGCACCTTCTCCGTGCTTTACGCGTTTGGCTACAGTATTAACACATTAACCATGTTCGCGATGGTGCTGGCGATCGGGCTCCTGGTCGACGATGCCATCGTGGTGGTGGAAAACGTCGAACGTATCATGAGCGAAGAAGGGCTCACGCCGCGTGAAGCGACGCGCAAATCCATGGGGCAGATCCAGGGGGCGCTGGTCGGTATTGCGATGGTGCTGTCTGCGGTATTCGTGCCGATGGCGTTCTTTGGCGGTACCACCGGGGCGATTTATCGTCAGTTTTCTATTACCATTGTCTCGGCAATGGTGCTGTCGGTGCTGGTCGCCATGATCCTGACGCCGGCGCTGTGCGCAACGTTATTAAAACCGTTGAACAAAGGCGAACAACACGGGCAACGCGGATTTTTCGGCTGGTTTAACCGTACCTTCAATCGTAATGCCGAACGTTATGAGAAAGGCGTAGCGAAAATTTTGCATCGCAGCCTGCGCTGGATTCTGATTTATGTTCTGTTGCTTGGCGGCATGGTGTTCCTGTTTTTGCGTCTCCCCACCTCCTTTCTACCGCAAGAAGATCGGGGCATGTTCACTACGTCTATCCAGCTACCGAGCGGTTCTACGCAACAGCAGACCCTGAAAGTCGTTGAAAAGGTTGAAAACTATTACTTCACCCATGAGAAAGACAACATTATGTCGGTCTTCTCGACGGTAGGTTCCGGCCCTGGCGGGAATGGGCAAAACGTCGCGCGCATGTTTGTTCGCTTGAAAGACTGGGACGCGCGCGATCCCACCACCGGCTCCTCGTTCGCCATTATTGAGCGGGCGACAAAAGCGTTTAACCAGATTAAAGAAGCTCGCGTCTTCGCCAGCAGCCCGCCGGCAATTAGCGGTCTGGGCAGCTCCGCCGGTTTTGATATGGAATTACAGGATCACGCCGGAGCAGGCCATGACGCGCTGATGGCCGCACGAGATCAACTCATTGAGCTGGCCGGGAAAAACAGTTCCTTGACCCGCGTGCGTCACAACGGCCTGGACGACAGCCCGCAACTGCAAATTGATATTGACCAACGAAAAGCGCAGGCGCTGGGCGTATCAATTGACGATATCAACGACACCCTGCAAACAGCCTGGGGATCGAGCTACGTCAACGACTTTATGGACCGGGGCCGCGTGAAGAAGGTCTATGTTCAGGCCGCAGCGAAATATCGTATGTTGCCGGATGATATTAATCTTTGGTATGTCCGTAACAAAGACGGCGGCATGGTCCCCTTCTCCGCCTTCGCCACCTCGCGCTGGGAAACCGGATCGCCGCGTCTGGAACGCTATAACGGCTATTCGGCGGTAGAAATTGTCGGAGAGGCCGCGCCGGGGGTCAGTACCGGGACGGCGATGGATGTCATGGAGTCGTTGGTACATCAGCTACCGGGCGGTTTTGGCCTGGAATGGACAGCCATGTCTTACCAGGAACGGCTCTCCGGCGCGCAGGCGCCTGCGCTGTACGCTATTTCGCTATTAGTCGTCTTCCTGTGTCTGGCGGCATTGTATGAAAGCTGGTCGGTGCCCTTCTCGGTGATGCTGGTTGTGCCGCTCGGGGTCATCGGCGCGTTACTCGCCACCTGGATGCGCGGGCTGGAAAACGATGTTTACTTCCAGGTGGGGCTGTTGACCGTTATCGGCCTCTCGGCGAAAAACGCGATTCTGATTGTGGAATTCGCCAACGAAATGAATCAGAAGGGACACGCGCTGTTAGACGCCACGCTGTACGCCAGCCGCCAGCGCCTGCGACCGATACTGATGACTTCGCTGGCGTTTATCTTTGGCGTATTGCCGATGGCCACCAGCACCGGGGCAGGCTCGGGTAGCCAACATGCTGTCGGAACCGGCGTGATGGGGGGAATGATCTCAGCAACCATTCTGGCTATCTTCTTTGTCCCCCTGTTTTTCGTGCTGATACGTCGCCGCTTCCCGCTGAAGCCGCGCCCGGAATAAGCTCCTGGCCAGCCTGATACGAGGTGTCGGGCACAAAAAAGGCGACTTTCGTTGAGTCGCCTTTTCTTATCCCCTATGGGAGCGCGGTGCCTTCCAGTCATTTATTTACGAAGCATGACTTCGATAAAATCTTTCCAGTTCCCCAGTTCACGTTCAATCATAATAGCCTCTCTTATTATTATGGGTATTCTACGTAGTTAGCGGTATAGAGAGAAGTTCATTTAACCGATTGTTGCGATATCCTCTGGTTACGCTGTCTATGATATTACTATGGCGCTGTAGCCGTAAATTTTATGTGACTTACTGCAATATTTAGCAACATTAATACCTTTTCTACTACTTTATCAAATCGGGTTAAAAAACAATCAATTGCATGTGCACAAAATAGGATTTGTCCCGCGAATTATAAACAAGCCACATTTGGAACGTTTTGGAATCATTATTCACATTCACTCAACAATGTTATATTGATTGCCGATCAGCGCTGGATAAATAACCATTAACAGCCACACTTATTATCCCGCAGACGATACTATTGATTATTTATTCGAATTTCGCGTTAAAGGATTCAATATGATTACCCTCTATGGCATTAAGAATTGCGACACGATCAAAAAAGCGCGCCGTTGGCTGGAGGAGCATGGCATTGATTATCGTTTTCACGATTACCGTGTGGATGGCATAGACCTCCCTCTTCTTAATACCTTTATTGCCGAACTCGGCTGGCAGCCTTTACTGAATACGCGCGGCACAACATGGCGCAAACTGGATGAAGGCGACCGCAGCGGGATTACCGATGCCGACTCCGCCGCTGCTCTCATGGTTGAACAGCCGGCAATCATCAAACGCCCATTGCTCTGCGCGCCCGGGAAGCCTATGCTGCTTGGTTTCAGTGAATCCCGTTATCAGCAGTTTTTTGATGAGGTGTAGTCTATGTCGTGCCCGGTTATTGAGCTGACACAGCAACTTATTCGTCGCCCCTCCCTGAGTCCGGATGACGCAGGCTGTCAGGCATTAATGATTGAACGCCTGCGTAAAATCGGTTTTACCATTGAGCATATGGATTTTGGCGACACGCAAAATTTTTGGGCATGGCGTGGGCGTGGCGAAACGCTGGCGTTCGCCGGGCATACTGACGTCGTACCGGCTGGCGATGTCGATCGCTGGATCAATCCGCCGTTTGAACCTACGATTCGCGACGGAATGTTGTTCGGTCGCGGCGCGGCGGATATGAAAGGTTCACTGGCGGCCATGGTGGTGGCTGCTGAACGTTTTGTTGCGCAGCATCCTCATCACCGGGGCCGCCTCGCGTTTTTGATTACCTCTGATGAGGAAGCCAGCGCAAAAAATGGCACCGTAAAGGTGGTTGAAGCGCTGATGGCCCGTAACGAGCGGCTGGATTACTGTCTGGTCGGCGAACCTTCCAGTACTGAAATTGTGGGCGATGTCGTCAAAAACGGGCGTCGCGGTTCCCTCACCTGTAACCTCACTATTCATGGCGTTCAGGGGCACGTCGCCTATCCGCATCTGGCGGATAACCCTGTTCATCGCGCCGCGCCTTTTCTTAATGAACTGGTCGCTATCGAGTGGGATCGGGGCAATGACTTTTTCCCGGCCACCAGTATGCAGGTAGCCAATATCCAGGCAGGCACCGGCAGCAATAATGTCATTCCGGGCGAACTGTTCGTGCAGTTTAACTTCCGTTTCAGCACGGAACTGACCGATGAGATGATCAAAGAGCGGGTACATGCGCTGCTTGAGAAGCATCAGCTGCGTTATACCGTAGACTGGTGGCTTTCCGGCCAGCCGTTCCTGACCGCACGCGGCAAGCTGGTGGACGCGGTGGTAAACGCCATTGAGCACTATAATGAAATTAAACCGCAATTACTGACGACGGGCGGTACGTCCGACGGACGTTTTATCGCCCGTATGGGAGCGCAGGTGGTAGAACTGGGGCCGGTGAACGCCACCATTCATAAAATTAATGAATGTGTGAATGCCGCCGATCTCCAGCTACTGGCTCGTATGTATCAACGTATTATGGAACAGCTCGTCGCCTGATGAGCGTTCCTGTAAGAGGAAATAAGCATGGACTGGCTGGCAAAATATTGGTGGATTCTGGTATTGGTGTTTCTGGTAGGCGTACTGCTGAATGTGATCAAAGATCTCAAACGCATCGACCATAAGAAATTCCTTGCCAATAAACCTGAGCTGCCCCCGCATCGCGATTTTAACGATAAGTGGGACGATGAAGAAGACTGGCCGAAGAAAGATCAGCCGAAAAAGTAACCGGATAACATGCCGGACAGGTATCGCTATCCGGCATGGTCCCCACCGCCGGGCATTACGTCGCGTAAACGCTGCGTTCGTCCGGCATCCAGCACAATCAGCGCCTGCGCCGCCTGCGCACGCTGCAACGCCAGCAGAGCTTTACGGCCTGAAATGCGTAGCCGGGCGCACAGTTCGGCATCGCTGGCTTTTTCCTCCAGCCGTCCTCTCAGCGCCGGTAACGGCAATGCGCTGCATTGCAGTAAACGATGCAGGCAACCTAGCGATGTCAGTAGCGGGCGGTGCGCGAACGCAAAACCGACCAGCTCACGCCAGTCTTCATCATTAAGCGCCTGTTCGCGTAACGCCGCCAGCGGTATCGCCTCGCCGTTCCACTGCGTCAGGATATCCGCATCGCGGCGTAAACGCCGGTGTTCCTGTTGCGCCAGCCGTTTTCCCGCGTCGCTCAGCGGCAATAACGCCATCGCCGTATAGCAACCGCTGCTCGCCTCCCGATGGTTGCCCATCCGTACCAGCACAAAGCCGCAACGTTGCCAGAAACGCCACAGCTCCGGCGTATAGCCGAAGCTGACGGAAAGATAATCACACTGCGCCGCCTGCATGCACGCGCAGGCAATCAACTGCTGACCGATGCCTTCACGCTGGCGAGCGGGGTGCACTGCGATACGGCTTACGCGACGCCCGACCAGCGTCGCGGCTAAAGGGTCGCTACCGTGCGCCGCCAGCGACTGCGCCACCAGATTTCCACGCGGACGCCGGAAACCGGCCCATACAGCCTGACTGAGTTCTGCGGATAACCCGCCCTCTTCGACCAGCCAGAGGGCACCCGCCACACGGTTATTCGCCGTGGCCTGCAAGAAATGCTGTCCTGGCGCATCCATCATTCGGCGCAGATCCAGCGGCGAAGTACGATAGTGCGCCCCCGACAGTAACTGATACACAGCCCTCGGCAACGCGGGCGTCTCCCCCCAGGCCTGTTGGTAAAACGCCGAGATTGCTATCGCGCCATGTGGCGCCTGCGCAAACGCTTCATCGTCGAATATCAGCGCCTCGCTGACGATATTTTCCAGCGGGCATTCTGGCGCCCAGCGGACAGGCTGACGAAGCGTGAAGCGGTGAAGCTGCGGAAAACGGGCGCAAAACTTAAGTAAAAAACCTCGTCCGGTGCCTTCGTAGCCCTGAACGGTGGTGGTGAGTAGTATGCGGGGAAAGCGCGAAACCAGTTGCAGCAGCAGCGGCGTGGAGATTGCCGCCGCCTCGTCAACCACCAGCCAGTCGGCTCTTGCCCCGCTCGCCAGCAGCGCATCCGGCGCCATAAAGCAGAACCGCTCACCGGCAAACGCTGCAAGGATATCCGTTGCCGTTTTCGCCGGTGCGGTCACGATAGCCGTGCCCGCCATCCGGGAGATGAATTGCCCGGCCAGCGCCGATTTGCCGCGCCCACGGGGGGCAATCACCGTCGCCACGCCGGGCGGCATTTCACGTAAACGCGATAAGATAGCCGCCTGCTCCGGCTGCGGCTCGCCGGTGGCGGGTCGCCAGCGTTCACGGGAAGGATAAGATGGCCAGCAAAACGGCTGGCGCTGTCGCCAAAGCAGCGTTTGCGGATCGCGGGAAAGAGTCCGTTTAAGATGCTGTGCAAACTGCGGTGTGGGGATAGGCTGCGCGCAGTCGCTCCAGCGCAGTGAATCGATATCAGGCCTGCTTTCCCACGTCTCATACGGCGGCATCAGCAGAAGCAGCCAGCTTCCGGCCTGCAAGGTCCCGCTCAGGGCGGCAAACGCTGCGGCGTCAAAGCCCTGCCAGGCATCAAATATCGCATGACGGAATTCACGGCCCAGCAGCGTTTGTAACGCCTGTGGCGTACAGCGCGGCTGCGCGGGCGCGTCAGGCGCAACCCACAGCCAGTCACCGGGCAGCGCAGCGCGTATCGCCTCGGCCCGCTCCCGGCACCACGCCGCATCGCCGCTGATGACCAGTAAACGGCGAATGCCTTCCTGTGTCATTTGCGACGTTAACGCCTGTAGCGCATCGATATCAGACATCCCTGCCCCGGTTTATCAAAAGTTTTTGCCAAACGTATTACATTGCGCCGGGTCACCGCTGTCAAATCCACGCTTAAACCAGCTGTAGCGCTGTTCTGAGGTGCCGTGGGTAAAACTATCCGGCACGACGCGCCCCTGCCCCTGCTGCTGTAAGCGATCGTCGCCGATAGCCTGTGCGGCATTGAGCGCCTCTTCCAGATCGCCCGCCTCCAGTACGCCTTGCTGCTGCATACTGTGTCCCCACACGCCGGCAAAGCAATCCGCCTGTAGCTCCATGCGCACCGAAAGGCGATTCACCTCCGTTTGCGACGCGTTTTGCTGTAACTGGCGTACTTTCGGCTCAATACCTAACAGTTTTTGTACGTGGTGGCCGACTTCGTGGGCGATGACATAACCCTGGGCAAAATCACCGTCCGCGCCCAGCTTATTTTTCATATCATCGTAAAATGAGAGATCGATATAGACGGTGCCGTCCGCCGGGCAGTAAAACGGCCCCATCACGGACTGACCCGCACCACAGCCGGTGCGCGTCATACCACGGTACATCACCAGTTTTGGCTGCTGATAGCCGCGCCCCATTTTTTGAAAGAGTTGCCCCCAGGTATCTTCGGTCGTCGCCAGAATCACCGAGGTAAATTTTGCCGCTTCATCATCATTGGGGCTTATCGAACGCGTCGACTGCTGCTGCGAAATCGGCTGACCGGTCAACAGACCGGTTAAATCCACCCCATAGTACCCCGCGACCAACACCACCACCAACAGAATGATGCCGCCTTTTCCGCGCGGAAGACGAAAGCCAGGGCCACCCAGAGAGGGGCCGCCTGGCCGATTACGTCTGTCCTCTACATTGTTGCTTTCACGACGCCCTTGCCAGCGCATAATCACCTCATTCTCTCTTTGTTATACAGATGATCGTAGGCGGTCAGGCGCAGGATTACCACAGGTAAACGCTATCAGAATGAGGAAAGGATGATACCGGAGAGCGGTTGCCCCCCGGTCAGAAGCGGAATTAATCTAATTTCACGCCCAGGCGATGCGCGACGGCTTCATAGGCTTCAATCAGACCGCCCAGACTCTGGCGGAAGCGGTCTTTGTCCATTTTGTCCAGCGTCTCTTTATCCCACAGGCGGCTACCGTCCGGTGAAAACTCATCGCCCAGCACCACTTCGCCTTTATACAGGCCAAACTCCAGTTTGAAATCCACCAGGATAAGACCCGCGTCATCAAACAGTTTTTTCAGTACGTCGTTGGCTTTGTAGGTTAACTCTTTCATACGCGCCAGATTTTCCTGACTTACCCAACCGAACGTTTCACAGTAGGAACTATTCACCATCGGGTCGTGCAGCACGTCGTTTTTCAGGAACAGATCGAATATCGGCGGGTTAAGCTCCATGCCTTCTTCCACGCCCAAACGCTTGACCAGCGACCCAGCCGCACGGTTGCGCACCACACATTCAACCGGCACCATCTCCAGCTTCTTCACCAGACACTCGGTATCAGACAGCAAACGTTCCATCTGGGTCGGGATGCCCGCCTCGGCCAGTTTGGTCATAATGAAATGGTTGAATTTGTTATTTACCATGCCCTTGCGATCAAACTGTTCAATGCGCGCGCCATCCCCTGCTGACGTATCATTGCGGAATTCGAGCACCAACAGGTCCGGGTTTTCCGTGCTGTATACGGTTTTCGCTTTACCACGATACAACTCAGCTTGCTTTTGCATCTTTAACACTCCTGGGTGTGAATTAACGATAAGTATTCATTTCCTGCTACGCCTGCCGGAGACGTCGGCCTGTAATTGTGGTGCGAAATAGCGGTTAAATCGCGTTTTTGTACCGACGCACACGTTTGCGTATCTTATCAGAAAAAAGGGCCGGATTACTCCAGCCCTGTTAAATTACTTGTTGAACGCTGCCTGGAAGACGGCAACCAGCGCGTCGTTCTGGCTTTGCGTCAGAGTATGCCCCTTAGGATCGATAAACTGCAAGCTGCTGCGGTTATCTAAATCGCCGACCTGCAATTTATAGTCTCCGGATGCCAGGCCCGGGTCGCTAGCGCCCAGATCCCGCCAGTCGCTGTCAGACAACGGTTTGTACGTTACCGCCATGCTGCCCTGAGAGCGAGTGCTGTCGGTGACTTTCATGCCCACTTTTTCCAGCGCGGCCGGGAGGCGTTGCCACACGAGGTTGAACGGACCGCGAACGACCAGCATAGGTAAACCGGTATCATCAGCGGCGCTCTGCACATCCATCGTTGCGGCGGAACGGTTCTGCGCGGCATTTGCCGCATCCGTAGCGGTCTTATCCAGACCGGCGGAAATGACGTTCATCATTTCAGTGCTATAGCGCTGCAGCGACGCCGCGTCAGCGACCGGCTTGCCAGCCTGTTCCAGATTAACCAGTTTTACCGTTACCGCCTGCTGATAGCCCTGCGGCTTCACCGAGATTTGATAACGTCCGCGATACTGTTCGTCTTCATCCAGGCGGTTCCAGTTCACCCAATCGGTCGTCAGGGTCTGGCTGGCATCGTCACGTTTTTCAATCGGATAATTTTTCGCCTGAATCACGCTGACGACTTGCGGCCACAGCGTGCTGCTCCGGCCATTCTCCACCAATAACGTAGCGGTATCGCCAGAGAACTGGGTACGCGCGCCGCTCACTAACGCTAACGGCTGCGCCGGCGGACGGATATCCAACGCCTTACCAACCGCGCCGCTCCCCTTCGTGACCGGAATAACGTAGTCGCCGGTCGTTATCGGCAGGATCATTCCTGCCGGGGCGTGAAGTTCAGCAAGCGGCGCGGCATCCAGATAGGATTCATCGCCGCTTACCTGGCGCTTGTAGCGCGAATCGGAACTACAGGCAGCGAGCAGCAAAACAAGCGAAACACCCGCAACCTTCGCCAGGCGCGACTTTTGTACTGAGTAAGCCATCAAATCTCCCTAAACTTTACAGCAGGCCAGCATGCTGAAGCGCTGCTTTGACGATGTCACGACCATGGTCTGTGATAGGCGTCATTGGCAGGCGCAGCGTGTCGGTCGCCACAAGACCCAATGCCTTACATGCCCATTTCACCGGGATAGGATTGGGTTCGACAAATAGTTTGTTGTGTAACGGCATCAGACGCTGGTTGATAGCGCGCGCCTCGGCAAATTGCCCTTCCGCCGCCAGTTTGCACATGTCAGCCATCTCGCGCGCCGCTACGTTAGCCGTAACGGAAATCACGCCATGACCACCCAGTTGCATAAAGTCCAGCGCAGACGCGTCATCGCCGCTAAGCAGAATAAAATCGTCTGAAACCAGCTCTTTGATCTGGTGAACGCGGGTTAAGTTCCCTGTCGCCTCTTTGATAGCGATAATATTTTTTATTTCCGCCAGACGACCCACGGTTTCCGGCAACATGTCGCAACCGGTACGGGACGGCACATTATACAGAATTTGCGGCAAGTCAGTGTGTTCCGCGATGGCTTTGAAATGCTGGAACAAACCTTCCTGCGTGGGGCGATTGTAGTACGGCGTTACCGTCAGGCAGCCAACAATGCCGCTATCGTTAAAACGCTGCGTCAGGCTAATCGCTTCCGCGGTCGCGTTTGCGCCCGTGCCGGCGATAACCGGAATACGTCCGTCAGCCAGTTCCAGCGTCATCATCACGACATCGCCATGTTCATCATGGCTTAGCGTGGCAGACTCGCCGGTAGTGCCAACCGAAACAATCGCCGAGGTACCGTTGGCGACATGATAATCAATGAGTTTTTTCAGGCAAGACCTACTGACGTTACCTTTCTCATCCATCGGCGTAACAAGCGCGACAATACTTCCCGTGAACATGGGCCATCCTCTGTGCAAACAAGTCTCTCAATGGTACGTTTGGTATGGCAATAAAAGCAAGCGACCAAAGCCGTTCTGATTGTTGTATGCAGGTTTTTTTTATGGTTTCCTTAAGATTACCTCACCGCTCAAAGGAATAACTGGTTTGACACCGTCATCACAACACTATTTGGTTATCACTGCGCTGGGCGCCGACAGGCCCGGTATTGTGAATACCATTACTCGCCATGTCAGCAGTTGCGGCTGTAATATCGAAGACAGCCGACTGGCGATGCTGGGCGATGAATTCACGTTTATTATGTTGTTGTCCGGCACGTGGAACGCGATTACCTTGATTGAATCGACATTGCCGTTAAAAGGCGCGGAGCTGGATCTGCTGATTGTGATGAAACGGACGTCCGACCGCCCCCGCCCGGCAATGCCCGCGACGGTATGGGTTCAGGTTGAGGTCGCCGACTCCCCGCATTTAATTGAGCGATTCACCGCGCTGTTTAATAGTCATGAAATGAATATTGCGGAGCTGGTCTCCCGCACACAGCCGGCTGAAGGTGATAAAGCTGCGCAATTATTTATTCAAATCACCGCACATAGCCCGGCGTCGCAAAATTCCGCAAATATTGAGCAAGCCTTTAAAGCACTATGTACAGAACTCAATGCGCAAGGCAGTATAAACGTCGTCAATTACTCACAACATGATGAACAGGATGGAGTTAAGTAATGAATCCACTGAAAGCCGGTGATATCGCACCGAAATTTAGCTTGCCGGATCAAGACGGGGAACAAGTAAATTTGACCGACTTCCAGGGACAGCGCGTTCTGGTTTATTTCTACCCAAAAGCCATGACACCCGGCTGTACCGTGCAGGCCTGCGGCTTACGCGATAACATGGACGAGCTCAAAAAAGCAGGCGTGGACGTGCTGGGCATCAGCACCGATAAACCTGAAAAACTCTCCCGTTTCGCTGAAAAAGAGCTGCTGAACTTTACCCTTTTGTCCGATGAAAACCATCAGGTGTGTGAACAGTTCGGCGTCTGGGGCGAAAAGTCGTTTATGGGCAAAACGTATGACGGCATTCACCGCATCAGCTTTTTGATTGACGCTGATGGTAAGATTGAACACGTCTTTAATGATTTTAAAACCAGCAATCACCATGATGTGGTGCTGAACTGGCTGAAAGAAAACGCGTAAAAGCCTCAGGCCGCGCTGATGTGCGGCCTGGAAAGGGAATGTGCCGTCAGGCTTGCCGCGCCAGACGCCCTTCTCCGGTAATCACCAGATCGGCATCTTTAACCGCCTGCTCAAGCTGTAGCGTTTCCACGACAATCTCTACGTCGGCGCGTAACTCCGCATTGAGCAATCCTAAAAGCGCGCCGCCCATTCCACCTGCCGCGCCCGCGCCGGGAGCGTTAATCACCTCACGTCCCGTAGCCTGATAAATATGCCGGCCCCAGTTTTCCAGCGCCTCGTCCAGGGTGTTCACCATTTCCGCTGTCGCCCCTTTTTGTGGGCCAAAGATGGCCGATGCGCCCTGGGGACCACACAACGGATTGTTGACATCGCACGCCTTTAAGCTGATTGGCGGTAGCGGTAGCGGAATCAATTTCTACAATACAGTTTTCCTTCAGCAGCGAGAATTTTGTAGGTTCCGACAATAAAAATGCCGCAACACGGCGCGGCATTAAAAAAAGAGCGGCTTTCTAAGCGCTTGTCCCTCATCAGGCGTGCGCAAAATGGCGGCAGGGCACTATGATGTCGTTCACGCTTTACGACTTTCGTACAGACCGCTCAGGATGAGGCATCCGTCACCTGACCATCCGGCCAGGCATGGACAACGGCTTTAATCAGCGTCGCCAATGGAATGGCGAAAAACACTCCCCAGAAACCCCACAGACCGCCGAAAATCACCACTGACAGAATAATCACCAGCGGATGCAAATTCACCGCTTCGGAGAAAAGTACCGGTACCAGCAGATTGCCATCCAGCGCCTGAATAATCAGATAAACGGCAAAACAGCTCCAGAATTCCGTCCCCAGGCCAAACTGAAACAGCGCGACGCCCACCACCGGAATTGTCACCACAAAGGCGCCGATATAGGGGATCAGAACCGAAAAGCCCACCAGTACCGCCAACAGTAGCGAATAGTTGAGGCCAAACAGCAAAAAGCCCAGCCAGGTCGCTACGCCCACCACCACCATCTCCAGCACTTTTCCGCGGATATAGTTGGTGATCTGCTGATTCATCTCATTCCACACCTGCCCCGCCAGCCCGCGATTACGCGGCAGCACGCGGCGCACGGCATTCAGCATCTGCTCTTTATCTTTTACCAGGAAAAAGACCATCAGCGGCACCAGCACCAGATATACAGCCAGCGTCAGTAGCCCGACTAACGAAGCCAGCGAATACTTCACCACCGAATCGCCCATGTTAAGCATCCGGGTACGCATGTTTTCCGCCATCGCATCAATAATGCCCGCATCCATCAGCGCCGGATAGCGTCGCGGCAAGGTCGCGGCAAAATCGGACAGTTTATTCAGCATACCGGGCATATCACGAATCAGGTAAATACCCTGCTGCCAGGCAATCGGCATCACCACAAACGCCATTAATAACAAAATGCCGACAAAGAGGATAAGGACAATGGAGGCTGCCCAGCGCCGGGAACAGCCAATCGCCTGCAGGCGCGCCGTCGGCCACTCCAGCAGGTAGGCCAGTACGATAGCGACCAGCAGCGGCGCTAACAGGCCGCTAAAGAAAAAGAGGATGCTAAAACCAGCCACCAGAATGACCAGCAAGGCAATCGCCTCCGGGTCGCTGAAGCGACGGCGATACCATTGCATTAACATTTCGAGCATAAAACCCTTCCCAGAACTCAACTGCGGGATTGTGATGCCGAATTGTATCGAAATGTCACAAAAAAGACTTCGCTTTTTATCGTTGATTCAGGAAACTAAAACAGTGAGTCTGTGCTCATCACAGTTACACTTATGAAGTGTCGGAGCGTGGAACGATATTTCACGACGTTGGTCAAAGGGCTATCTCAAAACAACAGGATAGAGGTTATGTTCAGGCAGTTGAAAAAAAACCTGGTGGCAACCCTCATTGCAGCATTGGCTCTCGGTCAGGTCGCGCCCGCATTTGCCGACCCTGCCGACACGCTGCCCGATATGGGAACCTCGGCAGGAAGCACGCTTTCTATCGGACAAGAGATGCAAATGGGCGACTTTTATGTGCGCCAGCTACGCGGCAGCGCGCCGTTAATCAACGATCCGCTGCTGGTGCAATACATTAACACGCTGGGTATGCGTCTGGTCTCGCACGCCGACTCCGTCAAAACGCCCTTCCATTTTTTCTTGATCAATAATGACGAAATCAACGCGTTCGCGTTCTTTGGCGGCAATGTGGTGCTGCACTCGGCGCTTTTTCGCTACGCGGATAACGAAAGCCAGCTAGCTTCAGTCATGGCGCATGAAATCTCCCACGTGACGCAGCGCCATCTGGCGCGCGCGATGGAAGATCAAAAGCGCAGCGCGCCGCTTACCTGGGTGGGCGCGCTGGGTTCCATTTTGCTGGCCATGGCCAGCCCACAGGCCGGTATGGCGGCGCTAACCGGTACTCTGGCGGGAACGCGCCAGGGAATGATAAGTTTCACCCAGCAAAATGAGCAAGAAGCCGACCGTATTGGTATTCAGGTACTGCAACGCGCCGGATTTGACCCACAGGCGATGCCCTCTTTCCTCGAAAAACTGCTCGACCAGGCGCGTTACTCCACGCGTCCGCCTGAAATTTTGCTCACTCACCCCTTACCGGAAAGCCGCCTTGCGGATGCCCGCAACCGTGCCAACCAGATGCGCCCGGTCGTGGTGCAATCTTCCGCCGACTTTTATCTCGCCAAAGCGCGCGCCCTGGGAATGTACAATTCCGGACGTAACCAGCTCACCAGCGACCTGCTGGATCAGTGGTCTAAAGGCAACGTGCGTCAGCAACATGCGGCGCAATATGGCCGGGCGTTGCAGGCGATGGAAGCGAGCAAGTACGATGAAGCGCGCAAAACGTTGCAGCCGCTATTAAGCGCGGAGCCGAACAATGCCTGGTATCTTGACCTCGCCACCGATATTGACCTGGGGCAGAAAAGAGCCAACGACGCGATTAATCGCCTGAAAAATGCCCGCGATCTGCGCGTTAATCCTGTGCTGCAGTTAAACCTCGCCAATGCGTACCTCCAGGGAGGCCAGCCGAAAGCGGCGGAAACCATTCTGAATCGCTACACCTTTAGCCATAAAGATGACGGTAACGGCTGGGATCTGCTTGCTCAGGCCGAAGCCGCGCTGAACAACCGCGATCAGGAGCTGGCGGCGCGCGCTGAAAGTTATGCGCTGGCGGGACGACTGGATCAGGCAATTTCACTGCTCAGTAGCGCCAGCGCCCAGGCAAAACTGGGTAGCCAGCAACAGGCGCGTTACGATGCGCGTATCGACCAGTTGCGCCAGTTACAGGAACGCTTCAAGCCATACACGAAAATGTAATCGCCGTTTATTAGCCGGATGGCGTCACAAGGAGAACTCATGACCGACACGATTAAAATCTACCATAACCCGCGCTGTTCGAAGAGCCGCGACACGCTGAACCTGCTGAAATCTAACGGCGTGGAACCGGAAGTGGTGCTTTATCTGGATACGCCCGCTGACGCCGCCACCGTGCGAGAACTGCTGCGTATGTTGGGCATGTCCAGCGCGCGCGAACTGATGCGCCAGAAAGAAGATCTCTATAAAACGCTTCATCTGGCGGATAGCCAGCTGAGTGAAGAGGCGTTAATCCAGGCGCTGGTTGAACACCCTAAACTGATGGAGCGCCCCATTGTGGTGGCAAATGGTCAGGCGCGCATTGGCCGACCGCCTGAGCAGGTGCTGGACATCCTCGGTTAACCGTTGAACGCCGCCGTCGCGGCGTATTACAGTTTCAGGATCTCTTTGACAAACGGGATCGTCAGTTTTCGCTGGGCAGTGATCGACGCATGATCGAGCTGATCCAGCGTCATAAACAGCGTGCGCATTTCGCGATCAAGACGTTTGAGTAAAAACCGCCCGACATCTTCCGGCAGTTCAAACCCCCGTAACCGGGCGCGCAACTGTAGCGCCTGAAGTTTGTCTTCATCGGAAAGAGGCTGGAGTTTATAGATTTGCCCCCAGTCCAGACGGGAAGCGAGATCGGGCAAGCCCAGATTTAACTGTCTTGGCGGACGATCGCCGGTGATCAATAACCGCGTCTTACCGGACTCCAGAATGCGGTTATAAAGATCAAAGATCGCCATCTCCCACAGTTCATCGCCAGCAACACACTCAATGTTATCAATACACACCAGCGAGAGGTGTTCCATACCGTCGAGCACTTCCGGCACGAACCAGGTGCGTTTATCGAGCGGGACGTAGCCTACCGCATCTCCACGCTGCGACAGTTCAGCGCAGGCGGCGTGCAGCAAATGGCTGCGGCCCGCGCCTTCACGCGCCCAAAGGTAGATATATCCACTATGTTCCTGGCGCAACACGTTTTGTAACGCGGCCAGTAGAGAGGCGTTATCCCCCGGCCAGAAACTTGCGAAAGTTTCGTCGTCAGGAAGATAAAGTGGCAAAGAGAGCTGTGCCGGTGTGTTCAGAGATACCTCAACCCAGGATGACATAAAATCGCGCTGAGTTTACCACATAATTCCCTTGAGATAGAACCGGGCAGCATCGCTGCCCGGCAACCCGTTACTGATGCGGAGACTCCGCATCATTTGCCTCCAGTACCACTTCTTCCGGACGCAACAGGCTAATCAGTTTAAAAATCAGGCTCAGGCAAATCCCGACGATGGTCGCCAGCGCCATCCCTTTCAATTCTGCCGCGCCGATATGCACTTTCGCGCCGCTCACGCCGATGATCAAAATCACCGAGGTGAGGATCAGGTTTTGCGCTTTGTTGTAATCGACTTTCGATTCGATCAAGACGCGAATCCCCGACGCGCCGATAACGCCGTACAACAGCAGTGAGACGCCGCCCATCACGGGTAACGGGATAATCTGAATCGCCGCCGCCAGTTTGCCGACGCAGGAAAGCAGAATGGCGAAAATCGCCGCGCCGCCGATAACCCAGGTACTGTAAACGCGGGTGATCGCCATGACGCCAATATTTTCCCCATAGGTGGTATTCGGCGTGGAGCCGAAGAAACCGGAGACGATCGTCGACAGTCCGTTAGCGAACATCGAGCGGTGCAAACCGGGATCGCGCACCAGATCTTTTTTGACGATATTCGCCGTCACCACCAGATGACCGACATGCTCGGCGATCACGACCAACGCCGCGGGCAGAATCGTCAGGATCGCGAACCATTCAAAACGCGGCGTATAGAAGGTCGGCAGCGCAAACCAGTGTGCCTGGGCAATGGGCGTGGTATCGACCACTCCCAGCGCGAATGACAGCGCATAGCCTGCCAGCACGCCGATCAAAATCGGAATGATCGCCAGGAAACCGCGAAACAGTACGGAGCCGAACACCGTCACCGCCAGCGTGACCATGGAGATGATAATTGTTTTCGTGTCCGGCGACTGCCCTTGCGCAGGCAGCAATCCGGCCATCCCCGCCGCGACGCCAGCCAGCTCCAGACCGATGACGGCAACGATTGCGCCCATTGCCGCAGGCGGGAACATCACATCCAGCCAGCCGGTGCCCGCTTTTTTAACGATGAAAGAAACCAGACAGAACAACACGCCGCACATAATAAAACCGCCCAGCGCCACTTCATAACCCAGCGGCAACAGCAGTAGTACCGGGGAAATAAAGGCAAAGCTCGATCCGAGGTAGGCCGGAATTTTACCTTTGCAGATAAAGAGATACAGCAGCGTTCCGATACCGTTAAACAGCAGCACCGTCGCGGGGTTGATATGAAACAGAACTGGCACCAGCACGGTCGCGCCAAACATGGCGAAAAGGTGCTGTAAACTAAGCGGGATTGTCTGTAAAAGCGGCGGTCTTTCACTCACCCCGATAGCACGGCGCGTCATAGTGTTTTCCTCTAAGTGTGTTTGTTATGAGTTGTTTTATTCAAAAAAAAGCCGACTCTTAAAGTCGGCTTTTAATTATTTATTCACTTACTTGGTACCAAAAATCTTATCGCCGGCATCGCCAAGCCCCGGAATAATGTATCCGTGCTCGTTAAGCCCCTGATCGATAGAGGCGGTGTACAGTTCAACGTCCGGGTGCGCTTTTTCCAGCGCCGCAATGCCTTCCGGCGCGGCGACCAGCACCAGCACCTTAATGCTGCTACAGCCTGCTTTTTTCAGCAGGTCGATGGTCGCGATGACAGAACCGCCAGTCGCCAGCATCGGGTCGACGATCAGCGCCATGCGCTCATCAATGTTCGATACCAGTTTCTGGAAATAAGGTACTGGCTCAAGCGTCTCTTCGTTACGGTACATCCCGACTACGCTGATACGCGCGCTCGGTACATTTTCCAGAACGCCTTCCATCATGCCCAGGCCCGCGCGCAGAATCGGCACAACGGTAATTTTTTTACCTTTGATCTGGTCGATTTCCACCGGGCCATTCCAGCCTTCGATGGTGACTTTTTCCGTTTCCAGGTCGGCTGTCGCTTCATACGTCAGCAGGCTGCCTACTTCTGAGGCGAGTTCACGAAAGCGTTTAGTGCTAATGTCGTTTTCACGCATCAGACCCAGCTTGTGTTTGACGAGTGGGTGTTTGACTTCCACGATCTTCATACTCTTCTCCTATCCTCAGATGACTGGCAACCACAAAAAAAATCGCCGGATTATACCGCTTTTCCTCTCTGGCGCAACACAATGTATGCTTGACCTGGATCAACCAAAAGCGCTGATAGCGGAAAAGTGAGTATAAATCACTCACGTTGAAACAGGCGATAAAGGCTAACAACCGTTTGAATCTTAGCAATTTTAAGGATGAATGGCCTGTCCAGACCACCTGTCGTAAACCAAGTGCTGGATATCCTTTTCTTTTTTACCAACAGAGAAATTTTCAAGCAGCGACCGAAACCATGCCAAAAAAATCGCCCGGATATCCAGGGCGCAGACCACGCTCGCAAACGTTTGCTTTCCCTGTTAGAATTGCGCCGAATTTAACTTTTACCGCAAGAAAAAACGTGGGGAACCAGGCAGTGACCGATAAGACCTCTCTTAGCTATAAAGATGCCGGCGTCGATATTGATGCGGGTAACGCTCTGGTTGATCGAATCAAAGGCGTAGTGAAGAAAACTCGCCGCCCGGAGGTTATGGGCGGTCTGGGCGGTTTCGGTGCGCTGTGCGCGTTGCCGCAAAAATATCGTGAACCGGTACTGGTTTCCGGCACTGACGGCGTAGGCACCAAACTTCGCCTGGCGATGGACTTAAAGCGTCACGACGCTATCGGTATTGATCTGGTGGCGATGTGCGTAAACGATCTGGTCGTTCAGGGCGCGGAACCGCTGTTTTTCCTCGATTACTATGCCACGGGTAAACTGGATGTCGATACCGCCGCCAGCGTGATCAACGGTATTGCCGAAGGCTGCCTGCAATCCGGCTGCGCGCTGGTTGGCGGCGAGACGGCGGAAATGCCGGGCATGTATCACGGCGAAGATTACGATGTGGCGGGTTTCTGCGTCGGCGTAGTCGAAAAATCAGAAATCATCGACGGCTCCCGGGTTGCCGAAGGCGACGTGCTGATTGCGCTCGGCTCCAGCGGCCCGCACTCGAATGGATATTCGCTGGTGCGGAAAATTATTGACGTTAGCGGCTGCGACCCACAAACCACTCTGCTGGAAGGGAAGCCGCTGGCCGATCATCTGCTTGAACCGACCCGTATCTACGTAAAATCGGTTCTGGAACTGATTGAAAACGTCGATGTACACGCTATCGCCCACCTCACCGGCGGCGGCTTTTGGGAAAATATTCCGCGCGTTCTGCCGGAGAATACCCAGGCGGTAATTAATGAGTCGTCATGGCAGTGGCCCGCCATCTTTACCTGGCTGCAAACCGCCGGTAATGTCAGCCGACATGAAATGTACCGTACCTTTAACTGCGGCGTCGGCATGGTGATTGCGCTCTCCGCTCCGGAAGCGGACAAAGCGCTTGCTCTGCTAAACGAGAAAGGTGAAAACGCATGGAAAATCGGTATCATCAAAGCCTCTGATTCCGAACAGCGTGTGGTTATTGAATAATGAATATTGTGGTGCTGATTTCCGGCAATGGAAGCAATTTACAGGCGATTATCGATGCCTGCGAAGCGAAGAAAATTAAAGGCACCCTCAGGGCAGTATTCAGCAATAAGGCCGACGCGTTCGGCCTTGAACGCGCCAGAGAAGCCGGCATTCCGGCGCAAGCGCTGACTGCCGATCGGTTTGACAGCCGCGACGCCTTCGATCGCGAGTTGATTCGCAAGATAGACGCGTATGCGCCCGATGTGGTCGTGCTGGCCGGTTTTATGCGTATTCTGAGTCCGATGTTTGTCGCGCATTACTACGGGCGTCTGCTGAACATTCACCCTTCCCTGCTGCCAAAATATCCGGGGTTGCATACCCATCGCCAGGCGCTGGAAAACGGCGATGAGGAGCACGGTACCTCGGTGCATTTCGTGACAGACGAACTCGACGGCGGCCCGGTCATTCTCCAGGCGAAGGTGCCGGTTTTTGCCGACGACAGCGAAGATGATATCACCGCACGCGTACAAACTCAGGAACATGCGATTTATCCGCTGGTGATTGGCTGGTTTGCGCAGGGGCGTCTAAAGATGCGCGATAACGCCGCCTGGCTGGACGGGCGTCGTCTGCCGCCGCAAGGTTATGCGTCTGACGAATAATACGTCATCGGACAGGACTGCGTCTGCTTGCCGGATGGCGGCATAAATGCCTATCCGGCCTACTCTTTTCCCTTCCTTTATGCTATCAGTTTATTGTCATATTTTTCTGGCGCAGTTGGACATTAACGCGTAATGCTCGCCATAATCATCAGGCAGTGTCCCGTGAATAAAACGGAGTATAGGTAGTAATGGGTCAGGAAAAGCTATATATCGAGAAAGAACTGAGCTGGTTAGCATTTAACGAACGCGTGTTACAGGAAGCAGCGGATAAATCCAACCCGTTGATTGAGCGGATGCGGTTCCTGGGAATCTATTCTAATAACCTCGACGAGTTCTACAAAGTGCGTTTCGCTGAATTGAAACGACGCATTATTATCAGCGAAGAACAGGGTTCAAATTCTCATTCACGCCATTTGTTAGGCAAAATTCAGTCCCGCGTGTTGAAAGCAGACCAGGAGTTCGACGGCCTGTACAACGAATTACTGCTGGAAATGGCGCGTAATCAAATCTTTCTGATCAACGAGCGTCAGCTCTCGGTGAACCAACAAAGCTGGTTGCGCCACTATTTTAAGCACTATTTGCGCCAGCATATTACCCCGATTCTCATTAACCGGGAGACGGATCTTGTTCAGTTTTTAAAAGATGATTACACCTATCTGGCGGTGGAGATTATCCGCGGCGATACCATCAACTATGCGCTGCTGGAGATACCGTCCGACAAAGTCCCACGCTTCGTTAATCTGCCGCCGGAGACACCGCGCAGACGCAAGCCGATGATCCTTCTGGATAATATTCTGCGCTACTGCCTGGATGACATTTTTAAAGGGTTCTTCGACTATGACGCGCTTAATGCCTATTCGATGAAAATGACCCGCGATGCCGAATATGACCTGGTGCATGAGATGGAATCCAGTCTGATGGAGCTGATGTCTTCCAGCCTGAAGCAGCGCCTGACCGCTGAACCTGTGCGCTTTGTCTATCAACGCGATATGCCCGCCGCGCTGGTCGACGTGCTGCGGGAAAAACTGACGATCTCCCGGTATGACTCAATCGTACCCGGCGGGCGCTACCACAATTTTAAAGACTTTATTAATTTTCCGAATGTCGGTAAAGCCAACCTGGTCAATAAACCGTTACCGCGGTTACGCCATCTTTGGTTTGATAAAGAGAAGTTTCGTAACGGTTTTGACGCGATTCGTGAACGTGATGTGCTGCTCTATTATCCTTATCACACCTTTGAACATGTACTGGAACTGCTACGCCAGGCGTCGTTTGACCCAAGCGTGCTGGCGATCAAAATCAATATTTATCGCGTAGCGAAAGACTCGCGCATTATTGACTCGATGATCCATGCCGCCCATAACGGCAAAAAAGTCACCGTGGTGGTGGAGTTGCAGGCGCGCTTCGATGAAGAGGCGAATATTCACTGGGCCAAGCGGTTAACCGAAGCGGGCGTCCATGTTATTTTCTCTGCGCCCGGGCTGAAAATTCACGCCAAACTCTTCCTCATCTCACGAAAAGAGGGCGATGACGTGGTGCGTTATGCGCATATCGGCACCGGTAACTTCAACGAAAAAACAGCGCGGCTGTATACCGATTATTCGCTGCTGACCGCCGATGCGCGCATTACCAATGAAGTGCGTCGGGTCTTTAATTTTATTGAAAACCCCTATCGCCCGGTCACTTTCGATTATTTGATGGTTTCTCCACAAAACTCACGGCGTCTGCTGTATGAGATGATCGATCGTGAAATCGCCAATGCCCAGCAAGGCTTACCGTCAGGGATTACGTTAAAGCTTAACAACCTGGTCGATAAAGGGTTGGTCGACAGGCTATACGCCGCGTCGGGTTCGGGCGTCCAGGTCAATCTGCTGGTGCGCGGTATGTGTTCTCTTATTCCGCAGCTGGAAGGCATTAGCGATAATATTCGCGCGATTAGCATCGTGGATCGCTATCTGGAACACGATCGGGTTTATATTTTCGAAAACGGCGGTGATAAGCAAGTTTGGCTCTCTTCAGCTGACTGGATGACGCGTAATATTGACTACCGTATCGAAGTCGCTACGCCTATCCTCGACCCGCGGCTTAAACAACGCGTCCTGGATATCATTGACATTCTGTTTAGCGACACGGTAAAAGCGCGTTTTATCGATAAAGAACTCAGCAACCGCTACGTGCCGCGCGGCAATCGCCGTAAAGTTCAGGCGCAGCTGGCAATTTATGACTACATCAAATCACTCGAGCAACCAGACTAACGCTATGCCAATTTACGATAAATCCCCTCGCCCGCAGGAGTTCGCTGCGGTCGATCTCGGCTCAAACAGCTTTCATATGGTCATTGCCCGCGTGGTTGACGGCGCAATGCAGATTATCGGGCGCTTAAAACAGCGCGTCCATCTGGCGGACGGGCTGGGCGCGGATAACAAACTCAGCGAAGAAGCCATGGAACGGGGGCTTAGCTGTCTGTCGCTGTTTGCTGAACGCTTACAAGGTTTCTCCCCTTCCAGCGTCTGTATCGTAGGCACCCATACGTTACGTCAGGCGCAAAATGCCGCTGATTTTCTCAAACGCGCGGAAAAGGTTATTCCCTACCCGATAGAGATTATTTCCGGTAACGAAGAAGCGCGCCTGATTTTTATGGGCGTAGAACATACGCAGCCGGAAAAAGGCCGCAAGCTGGTGATCGATATCGGCGGCGGGTCAACAGAGCTGGTCATTGGCGAAAACTTCGAACCCAAGCTGGTTGAAAGCCGTCGTATGGGCTGCGTGAGCTTCGCGCAGCTCTACTTTCCCGGCGGCGTTATCAATAAAGAAAACTTCCAGCGCGCCCGAATGGCGGCGGCGCAAAAACTGGAAACCTTAACCTGGCAGTATCGTATTCAGGGTTGGAACGTGGCGATGGGCGCTTCCGGTACGATTAAGGCCGCTCATGAAGTTCTCCTGGCGCTGGGTGAGAAAGATGGCTTCATTACGCCGGAGCGCCTCGATAAACTGAAGTCAGAAGTGTTGAAGCACCGCTCCTTTAATGCGCTCAGCCTGCCGGGTCTGTCTGAAGAACGAAAAGCGGTCTTTGTGCCGGGCCTGGCGATTCTGTGCGGCGTTTTTGATGCTCTGGCTATCCGCGAGCTTCGCCTTTCCGACGGCGCGTTGCGCGAAGGCGTGCTGTATGAAATGGAAGGCCGCTTCCGCCATCAGGATGTTCGCAGCCGTACCGCAAAAAGTCTGGCCAATCAATACAACATTGACAGAGAACAGGCCAGACGCGTGCTGGAAACCACCATGCAAATGTACGAGCAGTGGCAAGCCCAGCAGCCAAAACTGGCGCATCCGCAGCTTGAAGCGTTGCTCCGCTGGGCGGCAATGCTGCATGAGGTTGGACTGAATATTAATCACAGCGGTTTACATCGCCATTCGGCTTATATTCTGCAACACAGCGATTTGCCCGGCTTTAATCAGGAGCAGCAAATGATGATGGCGACGCTGGTGCGTTATCATCGTAAAGCCATAAAACTGGATGATATGCCCCGCTTTACGCTGTTTAAGAAAAAACAGTATCTGCCGTTAATTCAGCTACTTCGGCTGGGCGTATTACTGAACAACCAGCGGCAGGCGACCACCACGCCGCCGACGCTGCGGCTAACGACCGATGACAGCCACTGGACGTTATGTTTTCCGCATGACTGGTTCAGCCAGAATGCGCTGGTACTGCTTGATCTGGAAAAAGAACAGCAGTACTGGGAAGCGGTAACTGGCTGGCGTCTCAATATTGAGGAAGAAAGCTCGCCGGAGATCGCCGCGTAAATTGTGGATCAGACGCCGCGCCGCGGCGTCTGCCTTTACTGAATCTCAGATAATAGCTGCGGCTCGCCAATTAAATATCCCTGAAGATAGTCGATCCCCAACGACAGCACGACGCTTCGTATTTCTTCGCTCTCGACATACTCCGCGACGACCTGCATTTTTTTCATTCGCGCTAAATGACAAATAGAAGCCACGATCTGATAATCGAGACTGTTTGACACTATATTGCGAATAAAACTGCCGTCAATTTTAAGAATATCGGCGTTAACGTTTTTCAGCCGCGCATAGCTGGCGTAGCCTGTACCGAAATCATCAATCGCTATCTGACAGCCAAACTGCTGTAGCTGTCCCAGCGTCAACTGCGCCTGCTCAGCATTGGTGAGAGAGTTGCTTTCCGTTACCTCAAAAACCAGTTGCCAGGGTTCAACCTGATATTGCGTAAGCAACTGCTTAACTTCTGCAGGAAAACGGGCGCGGCATACCGATGTTGGCGACAGATTAATGGCAAAACGATGCGCGGGCATATATTCCCGGCTGGCCGCCATAAACCGCAGCGTGTTTTCAATCACCCAGAGATCGATAGCGGAAGACAAACCAAACTCATGCGCCACGGGTAAAAAATTGTCCGGGTTGATAACGTCGCCGTTGTCATCCCTGAGTCGCAGTAAAATTTCATGGTAAACGTCCCCGCGAACACCGAAAATAGGCTGCGCCATCAGGAAAAAATGATCGTGCTCCAACGCCTGTTGCAGGCGATTCATCATCGCAATTCTGCCCTTCAAATCGCGCTGCAGGTGCATTGCGCCGCGCCGCTGTAAATCCTCCGGCGCGTTAGTCGTCAACGAAAGATCGGAACTGGTGCTTAATTCGCCCAACAGCAGATAAAGGTGGCTAACCGGAGAACGCACGCAGCAGTAGCTCACGCCGACAGGCGGCTGTAGCGGCAGTCCATCCCAGATAAACCGAAACTGCTTAATATGTTTATCCAGCGCTTCAATACGCTGCTGATGCGCCTCTGTATTAAGACGCAGCACCAGGTCGTGCCCTGACATCTGGTAGACACACTCATTTGAGGCCAGCATCGGCGTAATCCAGTGAGAGAGCTTTTGCTTATACTGGATGCGTAGCATGACGCCATAATTTTTACCCAATAGCTCCAGGCCCGGCACGTGTAAAAAACAGATCGTAGACCAGGGCGCATTTTGGAGCGCGCGGTTTAACGCACGTAAATTGGGAAGATGTACCACCGGGTCAAGATAGGCCAGCCGCCGTGCGCGACTACTCACTACGCGCTGGCGCGTGGCCAGCACAGACATATAATTAACAATAAAAGAAAAAACCAGATAGCTCGAAGAGGTAATCGCTAATTGCGTATCATAACCTGAATACCAGGGCATATAACGCTGATAATAATGAATTGACGTAATTAGCACGACGGCCCAGATAATTGAAATAAACTTATAGCCATAGCGCATCGCGCCCCACAGCATGACCGGCAATAATAACGAAAGCGTATAGTTGGTACTAAATATTGAACTATTATCAGTCAATGGCATACACAGTATAAACATTAGTGTAGTCAATACGGCCAGCCAAATAACGATCTCTTTTTTAGTGACCTTGCTATCAATCTGTAGCTTTAATTGCTGATAATACCCGCGCAGGTGCAGCGGATTGCGGAGAGTACGAATAATAAAATAGCACAATGGCACGCCGATAAGGTTACCGACCAGTAACGCCTGGTAATTAATCAGCGTGTTGATATTAAAGGGCATTACCCCCATCAGGCTGGCTTTACTTTCGTACATGCCAACAAAAGCGGCAAACTGGTAGATGACCAGAAATAATGTTGCTGAACAAAATACCTGCCAGAACATTCGTTGAAACAACAGGTGGGCGTCGCCGTGGGAAACATTATTTCGCCGGGGGGAAAAGACACGATAACCGCCCCAACTTAGCACGATAGTAATGATAAAGTGCATCGTCACAGAAAGGGTTTCATACAGCCCTGTCTGCGGGTATCTGCGCCAGAAGATAGCAAGCACAATACCCGGCAGTGCTGCCCAGCCGAAAAAGAGCATCAGACTAAGCATAAAAGCTAACGGCAGGTAAAAAAGAACCACATTTCCAGTGCTGGTAAGCGCATAAGTATTTGCGCTACTTAAAACAGGTAGTAAAATCGAAGGGAGAATGAGCGGTAGTCCCCACCATTTATCTCTGATATTTATATAAGTTTTATTTAGTTTCATAGATGCTCAGCAGAACCCCCCAATCCCAAAGGGGCGTTAACAGACAGGCATCCCACCTGACTTTAAATTGATGATGCGATATACATCACACGATAGTCATCGATTGTAATTATTAAACAAAAGTAACATTTGATTTAAGTCAATTATTACCCTTCTCCTGCAACCTTTATTCACCTTTTTATTCTTTGTTATCATTAATTTATTATTAATGTAAATACTAAAATTATCTTCCATAACAATATAAGATAAATCAACTGACGCAATTTTACATTAAGAGGAATTGACCATCGGTTCGCAGTATGCCTTAATGTAGAGTGAACGCAGGCTTGTTACGTTCTTCGCCTTGATAATACCCTTGAAGAACCCAGCCTGATCCCGCCCATATCGCTGGGCCAACGTTAAGGAACCCTTTGTGAGTCAGGCCAACAGTATGCGAAAACGACATCGATTTAACACTCGCATGACCCGTATCGTACTGCTTATCAGTTTTCTCTTCTTCTTTGGACGTTTCGTCTACTCTTCTATCGGCGCCTGGCAGCACCATCAGGATAAAAAAGAAGCGCAACAGTCATCGCTTTCTGTCACCACGCCGGGACAACGTTAAGCTGTTATCCGTTGGCGATATTATCGTCACAGGCTTACTGTGTTATCCAGAACTCTGTTTTCCCTTCCCTGGCTTAGCATGAACCGATAAAAACAAAGCATCGTACTATCTAATGCTTTGTTTTTTAGTCTAAAAAAACAATCAACTACAAGAAACGATAGTTTACTTTTTTTAAGATTAGTCTTAAATACATTCCTTTTTGCGTTATTACCTAAACAAGGAATTGTGATGAATTTTAAAAAAAATGCTTTGCCTCTGGTTTTGTTTGCCTCTTTTTCTCTTGCCGGATGCCAGTCCAATGCGGATGACTATGCCGCAGATGTTTACCAAACCGGGCAGTTAAACGCGAAGCAAGAAACAAAGACCGTCAATATTATCTCTGTTTTGCCAGCGAAAGTTGCCGTAGATAACACCGCCAATAAAAAAACCGCTCAGACCTTCGGCGCAATTCTTGGGGCTGTAGCGGGCGGCGTTACTGGTCATAACGTGGGTTCAGGTAGCGGTTTGGGTACTACTGCCGGCGCGGTTGGCGGCGGAGCCGTTGGCGCAGCGGCGGGTTCATTAGTTAAAGATAAAACGTTAGTTGAAGCTGTATCTTTGACTTACAAAGAAGGAACGAAGGTTTATACCTCCACCCAGGTTGGAAAAACGTGCCAATTTACCACCGGTCTGGCGATGGTGATATCGACCAAAGATAACGAAACGCGAATTCAACCCAATACGAAATGTCCTGAGAAAAGCTAACTATCGGGAGATTTTATGAAGAAAGTTATTTTAGCCACTGTTTTATTCACCCTAAGCGGCTCGGTTTTATCTTCTTCTTTGCAGGATCAGCTTGCGGCGGTAGCCCAGGCTGAACAGCAAGGAAAAAATGAAGAAAACAGACAACGTGATGCTCTGCAAGCCAAACGAGATCAAGAGGCTCAACAGGAAAGACAAAGGCAAGCCAATGCGGCCGCGGTTGCTAAGCAGCGAGCAAAAGCGGCAGAAGCTGAACGGAAAGCACGGCAAGCAAAATTGGCAGCGGAAGCCGCGCAAGATAAAGCGCGCGATCAAAGCTACGAAGATGAGCTTCGTCGTTTAGAAATTCAGAAACAAAAACTGGCGCTGGCCAAGGAAGAGGCCCGGGTAAAAAGAGAAAATGAATTCATCGATCAAGAGCTGAAAAGTAAAGCTGCCCAGACAGATGTTATTCAATCTCATGCTGATGCAAACAGAAATCTATCTGAAGGCGGTCGCGATCTGCTGCAAAGCGAAGGTAAAGCCCGTGAGGAAAAGGCAAGCGGCTGGTTTAACTGATTTTGCTAATCATTTGTGTATTAGCTCAGATTTGACCTGACACAACTATGGCACAGACCTAAACCTAATCTGACAGGCAGGTCTGTGCCAGCAACATGACCGGTTTGCCATTCATCACGATAAGCCGTCCCTGCTGGTTATAGCGGGTCACAGGAACGATTTTTAGCGGCTCATTCACATCCGCCTTTGTGAAGTTGCGTAAGGTATTTCGAATACGTAACACCCGTTCTTCCGGCGTAGTGAGGCCAAATTTCGCCTGCAGCATCACAATCGGTTGATGGAAGATATAAACCGTACGGGCTCGCTCTGCGTCGGTGGGTTCCTGACGGGGTTCTGCGGCAAGAGAATAAAACGAGATAATCGATAACATCGTCGAGATAATTGCGAGCACAAGCTTATTCATACCCACCACCGAGTAATGTGAAATTATCATTATTATTCAAGCAACCAGCCGAGCGGCAGATCTTGTATTTTCTGAGCATAGACCAGTAGTTCACATCTGCAATATCTTGCAATCTACGAAACCGTCATTGCTCAAAGCCCGTATTGACGCCATCCAACGCCGCGCCGAAAAAAACGCATGATATAACCAAATGATGCATACGCAATAATTTCAGTAACTTATAAATAACCAATTATAAAGATTACATTTTTGCAGATTTGACTATTCTTAAATGGGTTCCCTTTTTGATGTCAGATCACCCCCACAATTACTACTCTGGAAGCCATTTTTACCTCTGATTATTCGTCCTACTCACTCAGGAAAGGTTTATGAAAGTTAAAGTCATCACCAGCGCGGTTTTGCTGGCACTTATGGTGTCTCAGCCCGCAACTGCAGTCGACGCCCCACAATCGCCGCTAATGAAACAACTCAATAATGGCAACTGGCTTCCTCAGGAAGAAGCACAGTCGCTCAGCGATGAACTTTACTATCAGGACGCGATCCAGGCCTATATTCAGACGTTGCCGCTGTTGAACACTATTGGCCTGCGCGATGGTTCAGAGGCGGCATTTGGCAAAGGCTATAATGTCCTGCCTATCTGGAAAGAGCGGATGGACAGCCGCGCCGTGGTGCCAACGCCGAACGGTGACGTTATCTATTCAATGAGCTACCTGGATCTGAAAGAAACCGGTCCGCTGGTCATCAAAGCGCCACCGAACGTGATTGGCATGTTTACCGACTTCTTCCAGAAAACCATTACCGATGTGGGCGCTATTGGTCCGGATCGTGCCCGTGGCGGGCTGTACCTGTTGTTGCCCCCGGACTACGACGGGCCGGTGCCTCAGGGGTACTACGCGTTTAAATCCTCGACCTACAATGTGTTCCTGTTCTTCAGAACCATTATGGGCAAAGGTGACGGGAAGCCTGATCCGGTTCCGGCGGTGAAAAGCGCGGAAACAACGCGCGTCTATCCGCTGTGGGATGTTGAAAAAGAAGTCAAACCGATGCAGTTCCCGGACGCCAGCGGTAAGCGTGTCAATATGATGTACCCGACCGACGCCAGCTACTGGCAGAAACTGAAAACCTTCGTGGACTATGAGCCGTTGACGGCAATCCCGGAAGAAACACGCAGCGCGTTACTGAGCATTGGGATGGTGAAAGGCAAACCGTTCACCCCAACGGCGAAGCAGCAAGAGATGCTGAAAAAAGCCGTCGAGACCGCACCACGCATGATCCTTGCGCGTCGCCAGGTGGGCCGGGACGATCAACGCCAGTTGTATTACAAGGACCGCCAGTGGGAAAACTCATGGGCGGGAGCAACAGCGGAGTGGATGCAGTACGGCACGCTTGATGCCAATCAGCGCGCGGCATTTTTCCAGATTGCCTATTCCAGCGCCGCGGCAATGGTGATGCACACCACGGGGGCGGGGTCTAAGTATCCATATGCGGTCAAGGATAATACCGGCAAATTCCTGGATGGTGGCAATACCTACAAACTCCATCTGCCGCCAAACCCGCCAGCGGCGCTGTTCTGGGCGGTCACCGCTTATAACATCACCGACGGTACCATGCCGGAAACTGACCAGTTACTGCCGTCGACCAATGGCTATTACAACATACCCAAGAACAAAGATGGTTCTATCGACCTGTGGTTTGGGCCGAATAAACCAGAAGGCGTCGCCGACAGCGCGTTTATTAAAACCGTTTCTGGCCGTAATTTCCTCGTGGCATTACGACTTTATGGTACCGAAGACGGTTTCTATGACCAGACCTGGGTGCCGGACGATCTGGTTCAGACCAATAAATAACAGTGAGACATAAGATGAAAATGAAACACCTGGCGATGTTGACTGCTCTGACGCTCAGCGCCGGAGCCTTTGCCCAGAACGCACCGCTGACGATCCCGCATCCGACCAAGTTTGATGAGCTGAAGCAACCGTCACCGGATGTCACGATGCCGGAGAGCTATGTGAAGGCCATTGCACAGCAGGCCTACCTCTGGGGCTGGCCGATGGTGAACCAGTTCAACCGCCGTGAAACCATCACCAAAGCGCCATACCCGGCGCTTAACGGTGGGATGGTTCCGGTCGCGCCGATGGGCCAGCTCAGCATGCTCACCGACTACATCAAACCGGAAGAGACCTTCGTTACCTGCCCGAACCAGGACGTAGCCTACGGACTTGGCTTCTTTGAGCTGGATAAAGAGCCTGTCGTTATCCAGGTGCCGGATTTTGGCGACCGATTCTGGGTTTATGCCATCTATGATGCCCGTACCGATCAGATTGGTAATGTGGGTAAACCCTATGGAACGAAGCCAGGTTTCTATTTGCTCGTGGGTCCCAACTGGAAAGGTGAAACGCCAAAAGGCTTTAACGGCGTAATTCAGTCTTCGACAGAAATGGCGAACGTCATTCCCCGTATTCAGATGGATGATACGCCGGAAGATCGCAAGGCGATTCAGGCGCCCATCAAAGAAGTGATGACTTATCCGTTGAGTCAATTTGATGGCAAGATGAAATCCTATGAGTACTCCAAAATCCCGGCGATCGGTGATAAACCGGATGCCAGCGCCGGAGAAACGCCTTGGGTCGTTCCGGAAAAATTCTTTGACCAGTTCGCTAACGTGCTGGAAAAAGTACCGCCACTTCCGGGTGAAGAGGCCCTGTATGCGCAGTTCCGCCATCTGGTAGACGCTGGCAAGAAAAACCCGGAAATCCGTAAATGGATGGATGCCGCCGCTGTCGAGACGGACAAAACCGTCATCGCGGATTTCTTTAAATGGAAGAACAACGGTGTGCCTGCAGGCAACGGCTGGAACCGTTCAAAAAATAACGCCGAGTTTGGTGTGGATTACTACAACCGTACCGGTACGTCCAAATCCAATATGTTCGACAACAAGCCGGACGAAACGCAGTATTTCTACACCGACAATGATGCCACAGGTAAGCAGCTTTCAGGTGAGCATGACTACACGGTAACCTTCCCGAAAGGCGGGCTTCCGCCGGTGAAGGGCTTCTGGTCACTTACGCTCTACAACAGCAAGCATCTGTTCAGCCCAAATGAACTGAACCGTTATTCGCTGGGGACGAAAAATAAAAACCTGAAGTATAACGAAGACGGTTCACTGACCCTCTACGTGAGCAAAAAGCGCCCTTCTGAGGATAAAGTGAATAACTGGCTGCCGGCACCTGACGGCAACCTGTCACTCTATATCCGAGCATATTGGGGGGAACAACCAATTCTGGATGGTACCTGGCAGCCGCCAAAAATTGAAACGGTTAAATAAGCCGCCTATAGCCCTCTGTTTATGACAGGGGGCTTTTTTCCTCCTTCCGTTTAGCGCACATAAGGAACAACCATACTTAAATCTCCCACATTAATCTCCCACATTGCAGGAGAGTTGAGTATGAACACGTCACCGTGGAACAAAGACCGTATCATCGGCCAAAAAAGGTCACTTCAGATATCTCATATCTGGGGGATCCGAATCCGGCTTGAACAGGAAGGTAAAACGCGTGATTTAGCTCTGTTCAATATGGCCCTGGACAGTAAACTACCAGGCTGTGATCTGGTCAAACTCAAAGTATCTGATGTTGCATATGGTGGCTCTGTTTCAAAAACCGGTAGCCCTGTGCAATTTGAAATAACCAAAGGGACAAGAGAAGCTGTTGCTGCTTTGATAGATGCCTGGCAATTTTCATAGCAAAGACTTCTTGTTTCGGTCTCGAGCCGGAACTAATCAGCACATATCAACCCGGCAATACAACCGAATTTTTCATGGATGGGTAGAAAAGCCTGGTCTCGAAGCTTCGCTTTACAGCACACATTCCATGAGAAGAACAAAACCTCACCTGATCTACAAGAAAACCAAGAGTCTCTGGGTGATCCAACTACTGTGGGCCATAAGAAACGGGAAAGCGCTGTCCGTTATTTGGGCATTGAAGCCGATGATGCGTTAGAAATCCCTGAATCAATTGAAGTATAGGGTCGTCAGGGCTGCAACAGCAGCTCTGTGCAGAAGCCGACCTTTCTAAAGCAATTCTGTGTCAACAAAGTGGTTGAAGATCAGCGAATTAGTTCATCACAGGGATATTATGATAGATTGTTTGTCAGTTAGAAAGCAGCCTAACCAAACAACCAGGGAAAGGAGAGTAATCGGTATGACGATTTTAGTGACGGTGCAGGCTCAGCTCATTACTGGAGAAGCGCAGATAATAAAAAGCCAGGCTCCTGAGGGGATGCTGGCCGCCGTATTTGAAGATGACGGCCAGACCGGGTATTTCTACGCGCTCGATGAATCCGTTGAAGGAAACCCGATTCAGGATGCAGTGCATATCTACAATGTCGAGGATATTTCAGACGGTCACATTCCTTCTGACGTTAAAATCGGCTGGTCAGAAGACAGTCAGAAGTGCGTGCTCCTTATCAACGGATATCCGCATGGAGCCTTCGATTTCGTGGGGAAAAATGGGTACTGCAGAAGCGGATTTCCTCCCCCAATAAACAAGGTATGGTCTGTGTCCGGCCATGAGTGGAGCGATTCGGTAGATGACTTTTTCCGGTGAGTTATGGTGGGCTTAACGCCTGCCGTTATTTTCTACCCATATTGATAATGTCACTCTGAAAGGAGCGGACAGTTTCATGGGCTCTCAGGAGATAAACTATGTACTCCGAATGACTATATTTCGCTCGAAGCCGACTGTCAGATTTGATTGTGTGCTGCCAGTAAAACCCGCTATTGTGTCGATGTAGTGCTTTACCGTCAGGAGCTGTGCACTACACAGAAAACTCATCTATGCACATAAACAAAAACCCTCTGCAAAAACAGAGGGTTAAATTCACTTTCACCTGTTCATGAAAACACAGGAAGGGTTATCGGCTTATTCCCACTCAATGGTAGCCGGTGGTTTACCGCTGATGTCATACACCACACGGGAAATCCCGTTGACTTCATTGATGATACGGTTGGAAACACGACCGAGGAAGTCATACGGCAGATGTGCCCAGTGCGCGGTCATAAAGTCGATGGTTTCGACGGCACGCAGAGAGACCACCCAATCGTACTTACGACCATCGCCCATGACGCCTACGGAACGGACCGGCAGGAAGACGGTGAACGCCTGACTAACTTTGTCGTACAGATCCGCTTTGCGCAGTTCTTCAATGAAGATAGCGTCCGCACGGCGCAGCAGGTCGCAGTACTCTTTCTTCACTTCACCCAGTACGCGCACGCCGAGGCCCGGCCCCGGGAACGGATGGCGATACAGCATGTCATACGGCAGGCCCAGCTCCAGACCAATCTTACGCACTTCGTCTTTGAACAGCTCTTTCAGCGGTTCAACCAGCCCCATCTTCATCTCTTTCGGCAGGCCGCCGACATTGTGGTGAGATTTGATGACGTGCGCTTTACCGGTTGCAGACGCCGCAGATTCGATAACGTCAGGGTAGATGGTGCCCTGCGCCAGCCATTTCACGTCTTCCAGTTTCAGCGCTTCTTCATCGAACACTTCCACAAAAACGCGACCGATGATCTTACGCTTGGCTTCCGGATCGTTCTCACCAGCCAACGCGGACAGGAAACGCTCTTCTGCCGGTACGTGAACGATATTCAGGCCAAAATGGTCGCCAAACATGTCCATCACCTGCTCGGCTTCGTTGAGGCGCAGCAGGCCGTTATCGACGAATACACAGGTCAGATTTTTACCGATCGCGCGGTGCAGCAGCATTGCGGTGACGGAGGAATCCACGCCGCCGGAGAGACCGAGGATTACTTTGTCGTCGCCCACCTGCTCGCGGATGCGGGCTACAGCGTCGTCGATGATCTTCGCCGGCGTCCACAGGGCTTCACACTGGCAGATATCGCGTACAAAACGCTCCAGCATACGCATACCCTGGCGGGTATGGGTCACTTCCGGGTGGAACTGTACGCCGTAGAAGCGTTTTTCTTCGTTGGCCATAATGGCGAACGGGCAGCTTTCGGTGCTGGCGACGGTCACGAAGTCGGACGGAATCGCCGTCACTTTATCGCCGTGGCTCATCCACACGTCCAGCAGCGGTTTGCCGTCGGCGGTCAGGGAATCTTCAATACCGCGAACCAGCGCGCTGTCGGTCAATACTTCGACCTGCGCGTAACCAAATTCACGCTCATTAGAACCTTCTACATGACCACCAAGCTGCATCGCCATAGTCTGCATCCCGTAGCAGACGCCAAATACCGGCACGCCTGCTTCAAAGACATACTGCGGCGCGCGCGGGCTGTTTTCTTCGGTGGTGCTTTCCGGGCCGCCGGAAAGAATAATGCCGCTTGGGTTGAAGTCACGAATTTGCGCTTCTGTCACATCCCACGCCCACAGTTCGCAGTAAACGCCCAGCTCACGCACGCGGCGCGCAACCAGTTGAGTGTACTGAGAACCGAAGTCCAGAATGAGGATGCGATGCTTATGAATGTTTTCCGTCATTGACGCTTATTCCGAGGCAAGTGAAACAGATTAAATAAATCGCCCGACATGAAGTCGGGCGAAGAGAATCAGGAGCCCAGACGGTAGTTCGGGGACTCTTTGGTGATGGTCACGTCGTGAACGTGGCTTTCCTGGATACCCGCACCGCTGATACGCACAAACTCCGCTTTAGTACGCAGTTCGTCGATGGTAGCACAACCGGTCAGTCCCATACAGGAGCGCAGGCCGCCCATCTGCTGGTGAATGATCTCTTTCAGGCGACCTTTATAGGCTACGCGGCCTTCGATACCTTCCGGCACCAGTTTGTCGGCAGCGTTATCGCTCTGGAAGTAACGATCAGAAGAGCCTTTGGACATCGCGCCCAGCGAGCCCATCCCACGGTATGATTTGTACGAACGGCCCTGGTAGAGTTCGATTTCGCCCGGGGATTCTTCGGTACCGGCCAGCATAGAGCCCACCATGACAGCGCTCGCGCCTGCGGCGATGGCTTTGGCGATATCGCCGGAGAAACGGATACCGCCGTCAGCGATAACCGGAATCCCGGTGCCTTCCAGCGCTTCCACCGCGTCAGAAACAGCGGTGATTTGCGGAACGCCCACGCCAGTCACGATACGAGTGGTACAGATGGAACCCGGGCCGATACCCACTTTCACCGCGCTGCAACCGGCTTCCGCCAGTGCGCGAGCGCCTGCGCCCGTCGCGACGTTGCCGCCGATGATTTGCAGGTCAGGATATTTAGCTCGCGTCTCACGGATACGTTGCAACACGCCTTCAGAGTGACCGTGAGAGGAGTCGATCAGCAGTACGTCAACGCCTGCCGCCACCAGCGCGTCAACGCGCTCTTCGTTGCCCGCGCCTGCGCCGACCGCCGCGCCGACACGTAAACGGCCCTGCTCATCTTTACAGGAGTTTGGTTTACGTTCCGCTTTCTGGAAATCTTTTACGGTAATCATGCCAAGCAGATGGAAGTTATCATCAACGACCAGCGCTTTTTCTACGCGTTTTTCGTGCATTTTTGCCAGCACGACTTCACGGGCTTCGCCTTCACGAACGGTCACCAGACGCTCTTTCGGTGTCATGTAGACACTCACCGGCTGGTTCAGGTCAGTCACAAAACGCACGTCACGACCGGTGATGATACCCACCAGCTCGTTATCTTCAGTCACCACCGGATAGCCCGCGAAGCCATTACGCTCGGTCAGAGCTTTCACTTCATGCAACGTGGTGGTTGGCAGGACGGTCTGCGGGTCGGTCACTACGCCGGACTCGTGTTTCTTCACGCGGCGAACTTCTTCCGCCTGGCGCTCGATGGACATGTTTTTGTGGATAAAACCAATGCCGCCTTCCTGAGCCAGGGCAATTGCCAGGCGCGCTTCCGTCACGGTGTCCATCGCCGCAGAAAGCATAGGAATATTCAGACGAATAGTTTTCGTCAACTGCGTGCTGAGATCGGCAGTATTCGGCAAAACGGTGGAGTGAGCGGGAACAAGGAGGACGTCGTCAAACGTCAGGGCTTCTTTAGCGATACGTAGCATGGGCAATATCTCACCTGGGAGGTTAATAAATATTGCCGCGGCATTATACAGAACGTAATCGGTTGCATCTACATTTTTTTGCAAATAGTGCTTGCGATCCCCCGTGAGCAGGTTACTATCGATTGAATAACCTGCTGATTTAGAATTTGATCCCGCTCACATGTTATCCTCTCAAACTTCCTCAATTTTTACCGTAAGCCGCCTTAACCAGACGGTTCGTCTGCTGTTAGAACAGGAGATGGGACAGGTATGGATCAGCGGCGAGATTTCTAATTTCACACAGCCTGCGTCGGGCCACTGGTACTTTACGCTCAAAGACGATACCGCTCAGGTGCGCTGTGCGATGTTCCGTAACAGCAACCGCCGGGTGACGTTCCGCCCGCAGCACGGGCAGCAGGTGCTGGTACGCGCCAATATTACGCTGTACGAGCCGCGCGGCGATTATCAAATCATCGCCGAAAGTATGCAGCCCGCGGGCGAAGGCTTGTTGCAGCAGAAATATGAGCAGCTAAAAGCCAAACTGCAGGCCGAAGGGTTGTTCGATCAGCAGCATAAACAACCGTTGCCCTCCCCGGCCCACTGCGTGGGGGTGATCACCTCGAAAACCGGCGCGGCACTGCACGATATTCTCCACGTGCTAAAGCGTCGTGACCCATCCCTGCCCGTTATTATCTACCCGACTGCGGTCCAGGGCGACGACGCGCCGGGGCAGATTGTTCGTGCTATCGAACTGGCGAACACGCGGGGCGAGTGTGATGTACTGATCGTCGGACGCGGCGGCGGTTCGCTGGAAGATTTGTGGAGTTTTAACGACGAACGCGTGGCGCGGGCGATTTTTGCCAGCCGCATTCCGGTAGTCAGCGCCGTCGGTCACGAAACGGACGTCACGATAGCTGATTTTGTCGCCGACCTGCGCGCGCCGACGCCATCAGCAGCGGCAGAAATTGTCAGCCGTAACCAGCAGGAGTTGTTGCGTCAGATCCAGTCCGCCCAGCAGCGTCTGGGCATGGCGATGGACTACTACCTCGCTAACCGTAGCCGCCGTTTCACGCAGATTTTTCACCGTCTGCAACAGCAACATCCGCAACTGCGTCTGGCCCGTCAGCAAACCGCCCTGGAACGTCTACGCCAACGGATGGGATTTGCGCTTGAGGCCAGGATTAAGCAGGCCACTCAGCGCCAACAGCGCGTAAGTCAACGCCTGAGCCAGCAAAATCCGCAGCCGCGAATTCACCGCGCGCAGTCGCGCATCCAACAGCTGGAGTATCGTCTGACGGAGAATATCCGCTCACGGTTAAGCGAACAGCGCGAACGCTTTGGCAACGCGGTCACGCATCTGGAGGCGGTCAGCCCGTTAGCCACGCTGGCGCGCGGCTATACGGTTTCGACGACAACGGACGGCAAGGTGCTGAAAAAGATCAAACAGGTCAAAGCAGGCGATATCATGACCACGAGACTGGAGGACGGCTGGCTTGAAAGTGAAGTCAAATCCGTCACGCCGGGCACGTAATCCAACACTCCCCCACCCTTTGCAGCGCGATGTTGGGTTTCGACTTCGCCTCAGCCAACCTACGCGCCACATTGGATAAGGTGTAGCCATAATCTGACGATCAACCGGTTTGTCATTCGCCTCAAAACCGGGCAGAGAATACCTGCCCGGTTTTGTCACTAACTTACCAGTTATAGCGCAGATTGAGGCTACCGTTCAGATCGCCAAAATCATTGCTGCCAGTCTGCCCGGCAACCTGAGCGCGAACGCTCCACTGCTTATCGATATCTGCCTGCAGACCTACTTTCAGCTCCGCACGGTTAGCCGGAAGATCCTGTTTCACCGTAGCATCATCAAACGATACCGACACATCATCGCTGGTGTGCAGCCAGTTAGCTTCAGCAAACGGCTGGATAACCGTACGACTGCCCTTGTACAGCTTGCCGTCAACTCGCAGACCCAGGCGCGTTGTCCAACTGTCACTATCCTGACCGTCGATCCGGGTGCCGTAGTTATCCTTCACGCTATCCGCTGAGTAATTCTGCCAGACAACCTGCGCCTGCGGCGTCAGACTGACAGTATTGCCGTTACTCAGCGCAATATCGTAGCGATAACCGGTTTCCAGCGAGACAGCGTTAGCGGTTGAATCGTAAGATTCAGAACCCGCATCACCGCTCTCTACGCTGTTGTTGTAGAAACCATATTGGTACCAGCTGTCGACATACGCGCCGCTATGCGTTTGGGCATCGGCAAACCAGGTGGCATAGACGCCAAGGTTGTAGCCGTCTACGTTGCTGCTGCTGGTGAACTGGCTACCGTCCGCGCCACGGTTACCGGTGCTGTCGGTATCGGCGTTGATGTAGCTCGCCATGACGCCAACGGTAACGCTCTGCTGGCCGTTGCCCCAGGCCAGAATGTCGCCGCCTAACTGGAACTGGGAGTAGTTGCTGTCCATATCGATATTGCCGCTGACAGCCTCGGATTCCGCTTTACCCGCTTTGAAGCGCGCCCATACGCTACCATCGGCGTTACGATACTGGCTACCCTCGCGGTCATAGAGGGTCTGCATTTGCAGGTTGCGCGCCATCCACTGGTTGCCCATGTACGCGCCGATATCCGCACGGTACTGCGGTGCGACATCGCCGCCATCGTCCGGAGGCGTGACATTACCGCCATTGTCGCCGTCGTCCGAAGGCGTGACATCACTGTCATCATCTGGAGGAGTGACATCACCGCCGCTGTCATCATCAGACTGTGCTTTTGACGCCAGATACCAGTCGTTGTCACTTTCATTCCAGTACAGACGGTAGGTATACAGACTGGCGTTAACTTCATTTTTTAACACAAACGCATCGCTTGTCGATGTGCCGCCAACATCCACCACTTCGATACCGTTAGTGGTCTGCGCCCCATTGCCGATGCCGTTGATGTACAGATCGGTGGTGCCGGAGGCATCGCCGGTAATGACCAACTTATCGGTCGCCGAATCATCATCGCCCAGGACGGTATTCAGGTAAAGCGAGCCGCCGTTGCCGGTGTAATCGCCATCGACATAAAGCGTATTGCCAGGCGTGCTGGAGGAGCTGCCGCTGGCGAGCGTCCCCATGTTGATCAGAGCGCCATTGAGGGTGAGGATGGCGCCAGTTTCCTCGCTGTCGCCGAAGACCAGCGTCCCTTCGTTGGTCACCTTACCGTTAACGGTCGTACCGTTGCTGCCGCCGAAGGTCGCCCCGGAGGCGACGTTCACCGCCTGCTGGCTGCCCATTTCGCCAATCGTACCGTCCCCGGACAGCCACAGTGTGCCTTCCTGTACGTTGGTATCGCCGCTATAGGTATTCGCGCCGCTCAGCGTCAGTTTACCCGCGCCCAGTTTGGTCAGCGATTTACCGTCCCAGTCGCCGTTGCCGGTTTTATCGCCCAGTACGCTGGTGACTTCAAAACTGTCGCCTGCGCCCAGGGTAAACGTGCCGTGTGCTGGCGTCGCTGACGTGGCGGTCGCATTCCAGCTCAGCCCTTCGGTAAGCAGATATTCTGACGCATCTTCAGGATTGATTGCCCCGGTTACGGTCAGATAGTCCGGCTTGTCAGTAAGGTTCATCGTCAGGCTGGTAAAGTCGCCGCTGATATCGCTGTCCATATCCATCAGTTTAAAGGACTGGAACTCCGCGTCGGAGGCGCGCGCTTGCAGGCTGGCGTCGCTGACGACCAGATCGCCGCCAAGCGTGGCGCTGCCGCCGGTAATCAGCGGTTGCACCGAGTCACTATTCAGCTCAACGTTCAGCGTACTGCCATCTTGCTGAATTAACGCGCTGTCGCCGAGATCCAACGAGGTGCCGAGCGCCAGTTGGGTCGTCGCGCCGCTATGAGTGGTGATGCCGCCCACCGCGCTGACTTCACCATCTGCGTCCAGCACCAGCGTGGCGTTATTGTCGACCAGGCCGGTGCCCAGCGCCGTCGTACTGGCGGCGACCAACGTACCTTTATTGATGGTGGTGCCGCCGCTGTAGTCGTTGTCGCCGGAGAGGATCAGCGTGCCTGCGTCTTCTTTGGTCAGCGATTTACCGTCCCATGTGCTATTCGGATCAAGCGTGTCGTCAACGTCTGTCAGATTAGCCGCAACGTTAAAGCTGCCGTCAGGGTCGCTAAGGGTAAAGGTACCGTGAGCGTCGGTAGAAGCGTTGTCTCTGTCCGCATACCAGGAGAGGGAGGCCGTCAGATCATAGTGGGTGTTGTCTGCTTCGTCGACTTTTCCGTCGATAGTCAGGAAGTCAACATCTTCTCTATTCATTCCCGCGACGGTCAGATTGTCGAAATCGCTGGTAATGGCGCTGTCGCTGTCAATCAGCGTGTAGGTGTATGCCTCAGGCGTCCAGCTGTCTGTAACGCTGCCGATGCCGGTGACGTTCAGCGTGCCGCCCAGCGTGACGCTGTCGGCGGTAATGGCGCTTTCACCGTTGGCCTTACTGAGGTCAATATTCAGCGTACTATCGGCTTGCTGAGTCAGCGAGTCGACGTTGAGCGTCGTACCTTTGGCCAGCTCAGTCGTTGCTCCAGACTGGGTTGTGACATTCGCAAGGTTGAATTCGCCCTCCGCGTCCAGCTTCAGCGTACCCGCGTTATCGACATCACCGCCGCCCAGCGCGTTAACGTTGGCGGCAATCAGCACACCATCGTCAATAGTGGTGCCGCCGGAGTAAGTGTTGTCGCCGCTTAACATCAGCTCGCCCGTACCGGTTTTCACCAGCGAGCCGCTGCCAGAAAGCGTATTTTCCAGCTCGCCTTCGCCGACCTGAAGCACGCCGCTGTTGGCAATAACGCCAGTGCCCAGTGAATCCGCATGGTCAGCCGTCAGCGTACCGCCGGTTATGGTGGTGCCGCCGCTGTAAGTGTTATCGCCGGTCACGATCAGCTCATCGTTACCGGTTTTGACAATTTGGCCCCCGCCGGTCACGTTGTTATCCAGCGTGCCCTGGCTCAGCGCAAGCGTTGCGCTTTCTGCAATCGTCACATCGCCAGTGCCGAGCGAGGCGGCGTCTTTGGCGGTCAGAATGCCGCCGTCAATTTCAGTGTCGCCGTAGTCGTTGCCAGTGTTGCTGAGGATCAGCGTGCCGTCGCCCTGTTTGGTTAGCTTGCTGCCATCCCAGTTGGAGGTCGCCGTGGTTTCGTCCAGTTCGCTGGTGACGGTAAAGGTACTGCCTGCATCAACGGTAAAAGTGCCATGCGCAGCGCGCGTAGAATTTGCGCCCGCGTACCAACTCAAGCCCGTAGACAACTCGTAGTTGGTATTATCATTCGCATCAACGCCCGCGTTGATCGTAAGGTAATCCGGCATAGCAGAGATGTCGGCATCCAGCGTTACGCTGTCAAAATCGGTAGTGATCGCAGTTTGCGAATCAATCAGCGTGAACGATCCTAAGTGTTCGTCGGTTTCGGGCGCGACAAAGGTGGCCGTTGAGCTAAGGTTCAGCATCCCGTCCAACGTGACGTTGGCGGCTTTGATAATTGGCGAGCTGTTGGCGGTATCCAGCGTCGCGTTTATCTGGCTGCCGTTCTGCAAGGTCAGGGTATTGTCCACCGTCAGCAGCGTACCTGTCGAACCGCTCGCGTTGCCCAGCGTAATGCCGCCGTCGTTGGTCAGGTTGCCGACGGTTGACGGGTCGGTCATGTTCCACTGGCTGGTTTCGTCAAGCGTCAATGAACTGTTCAGGCCGTTGACGCTCCCTTGCAGTGAGGATTTTTCGGCCAGCGACAAGGACGATACTGTGCTCCCCGCGTCAATGTTGCCATTCAGCGTTGTGTTGTTGGCCTCTACGGTTGCCGCATTATCCAGTTTAATAGCCGTTGGGCCAGTCAATGTGCTGTCGGTTAATGTAATGGGCTTTTCTATCACCGTGTTTTTATCAACGTGCAGCGCGGCGGCGTCGTCTGAGGTCACGTCCGCATTGTTGACCGTCAGCCCGGAGTTATTGCTGTAAAAACTGCTGCCCCCCGTGGTCATCAAAATGCCATCGCCTTTGGCGATGATGGTGGCGCCGTCAATGTTGACGGAAGATTTGGCGCTTTTAATGCCTATATCTTTGGAGTTGATGACCATCGAACTTTTATTATCGCCGGAAATAGTCACCGTTGAGGCATTACCAGCCTCAATGGCTGCGCCTTTGGCATTATCGTGCATGACGGTAGAGTTCGTAATATCAAGAACGCCCTTGTTGGACGCGATAACAGTACTGTCTGTACCCGTGGAACTCACTGTACTATCGCTCACATTCAGGAAAGCGTTGCCTGTTGTGCTGCCAACCACGCGCAGTTGTCCCCTCGTGAGCGTGATTTCACTCCCGTCCGTGATGTTCAGCGTGCTGCCTTCTTGCGAAACTACATCGCTGCCGGTTTCCGCTGTTGCTGTTACCTTGATGTCGCTCAATGTCGCTTGCGACTCGCCGCTGAGCGTCATGATGCCATAATTGCCTCCGGCCAGGAGAGTCCCTCCCGTTAGCATTATGCTGCTCTGTCCTGATAGCTCGATACCCATAGCATATTCTCCCGACGTCGTGATTACCGCGTCGGTAAGATTAAGCATCGCGCCGTTAGTAAGCTTAACCGCCGTGGCGGCTGCATGGCTGCTACCGTCCGGGAGGAGAGCGCCGCCGCCGTCCGTTTCAATCACAACGCCCGTGCCTGTGCCTGAGGTTGGCTGCCATCCCCCCTTATATGTTCCAAATGTGTTTATACTCTTCCTGTAGTTGATTTGGCAGCTTCTGGTGTAGCCTGTAACCCCCCTGGGATTAAAAGCCCGTGACTAAGCAAACCGCGCATCAGGAGTCGCCTTATCCACAAGCCCGCATTGTTGACAGAGTTCAAAGCTCGCATATAAGGAAGGGAAAGATGAGGCAGCACAAATCACTGACAGAAAAGGCAAAAACTACGGTAGCGTTTGATGTATGCAAGGCCGTACTTGATGTACATATCCGCGTTGATGGTAAGGCGTTTCAGGTGCCTAACACTGATGAAGGTTTTGACCAGATAGCAGTAATGTTAGCTGATTATGATGTGTCTCTGATTCTGATGGAATCTACCGGGGGCTATGAAGATGCTTCCGCCTGCTGTTTCCAGTCGCTGGGCTATGATGTTGCTGTAATCAATCCCCGCCATGCCCGTAATTTTGCTATCGCAATGGGTCAGCTTGCCAAGACTGACCGTCTTGATGCTGCAATCCTGGCTGATTTCGCTGCTGTTATTGATACCCGTCCTGACCGTGCCCGCTTTATCAAGCCTCCAACTGATGAAGAGCGTAAATTCCTCTCTCAGATGGTAGCCCGTCGTCGTCAGGTTGTGGATTTGCTGTCAACGGAGAAACAGCGGTTATCTCATGCTGATGATTATGCGAAGCAAAGCATTGATAAAATGATTATATCTATTGAGTCACAGCTTAAAGAGATTAATGAGGATATCTCTGTTTACGTAAAAAAAAACTACGCCGACCTTTCGAAAATGCTCTCAAAAGTACCGGGAATTGGTGAGCTTTCTGTAGGGCTTCTGATTGGTGATGTTCCTGAGCTGGGGAATATTGGCAATCGCCAGCTCAGTGCCGTGATTGGCGTGGCTCCGTTCAATCATGATTCCGGTAAGCGACGCGGCAAACGCTGTATTTCCGGTGGTCGCCAGAACGTGCGCAACGTGCTTTATATGGGGATAATGTCTGCCACTCGTTATAATCCCGTTATTAAAGCATTTTTTGACCGTCTTATTGCAAAAGGTAAATCTAAAAAGCTGGCCTATATCGCCTGTGTACATAAGCTGCTGAGAATAATTAATGCAATGGTACGCGACGGCACCAGTTTTAATCCTGAATTACACACTGTTATCTGATATTAAATTTCTGAACTGAAAAACTGATTATTGAATCTGAATCTGAATATTAACTTCGCTTAATAAGGTGAATATTATGGCTGTTTCAAAGGCTGACGTTGTTAATGCATGTAATGAGCTTTACGCTCAGGGTAAAAACGTTACTCTCGACGCTGTACGCACTGTTACTGGCGGCTCATTTTCCACTATCTCCCCGATGGTTAAAGAATGGAAAGCGGAACAATCCGGCGTGAATGCTTCTCTTGAATCCAGTGTTGCCCGTACTGACGTTCCTGAAAAGCTCACGGAGCTGCTTAACACGCTGTGGGCTGCTGCCATGGCTGCTGCTTCTCAGAAGATGGACGCAGAACGCCAGTTGCTGAATGATTATAAAACCGAACTGGAAAACGAGCGCTCTGATGTGATGTTTGCGGCTGACCGTGTATCTGCTGAACTGGATGACCTGAAATTTGATTTCTCCTGCCTGAATGCAAAACATGCAGAACTGAAAGAAAAGGCAGATAACTTTGAGCGTGAAAACATTTCCCTCCGTGCTGAAATTGAGGCACAGAATAAAATCATTGCTAATAACGAGTCTGTATTAGGCGAGTTAACCAGATTTCTTAAATCGCTGAATGATACCGTTCCGGCTGCTGTCCCTGCTTCTGCTGCTGACAATAACGAAAATAAAGACGTTCCGGCATCTGCTGGTTCTTCTGTTAATTCTGAAACGGCAAATAAAAATGAATCAAAATCTGAATCATCTGAAACTAAAGCAACATCTCAGTCAGTCAGTAAGGCAAAGAATAAAGCGGCAACTAAAAAGAATGCTGCGGCCGGAAATGCGCCCGGTTCCTCTTTACCTGTACGCGGTAAGACGGTAACGGGAAATATTATTGCGCCGTCGTCCGGTGCTGTAGCGTAGTATTGTAATATTACACTACTACAATTTGTAATCCTACATTATTACTACATTACTACATTACTACATTACTACATTACTACATTACTACATTACTACATTACTACATTACTACAATTTTACACCTTGCTGTTCCGTCAACCCATTAACAGGATGTAATAATATGTACGATACAGTTGCTTCCGGCTATTCAGTATTTAACGACGCATCAGCGGCGCTTGCCCGTGCGTCAACTGTGCCGGAAATGGAAAAAGCGGATAAATATTTACGCGCTGCGGTTTCAAATTTCCAGTTTCAGACCTCCCGTTATTTTGTTGAGGATGAAAGGGAAATCGCGCGTAAAAAGTCTGAGGCTGATTGTGCTGACTGCGAACAATCCGCCGCTGAGGTTGTGCGTGAAGTCCCTCGCGACCTGCCCCGTTTTTTCTCAACCGTTGACCGTATTATTTACACCTTTGAGCCTGAGCGTAAGAAGTTCACGTATCAGGAGCGCTCACGCGCTGCACTGCTGGCTTCCAGCTTCGGCACGTTCTCCGTACCCGTGGCTAACGCGTTCTGTCGTCTGGTGAAGTTCTCCGGCTCCCGTCGCGCCCTTGAACGTCTTGAGCAGGCTTTCAGCTATGCGTTTCAGACACCAGACGGCGACGGGGCCGGATTTAACCTGTTTTGTACTGATGACCAGTTGAAAGAACTCGCGGCTGATTTTGTCCGTGATGTGACAACTGTTTCCGTTGCCGGACTGGATAAACCGTTGCTGATTTCTGATGACGAAGAGCAATACCTTGCCAACGTGCTCTACTGGTTCAACTGTCAGTTCGGTTACAACTTTGAGCCTGCGCTTAAACAGTATTTAGACCGTTACGATATACCCGGCTTTCTTGCCCGCTTCGGTAATGAAACTTACGTCCGCCGTCTGCTCAATGCCATTCGTTCTGAGCGCGTTCAGGAAACATCCCGCATTATGGGTATGCTGTCGGATAACAAGCCCTATACCACTGACTGGCTGATGCGCCTGTATTCTGAGCGTGACCGCAAGACTAAAATGTTTCTTGAGGCAATGGGCATCTTTGACATCAACGGCGAGCTGATATGTACGCTGGATGATGCTTATAAAAGCTCGGTATCTCACAAGCCCAATCGCATCGCTGAACTGCTGGTTCGTTCTAAGGGGCTTTGTGAGGCGGCGCAGGAACTGGGTTGTGAAGGCTGGTTTATCGTGCTTACCACGCCGTCCCGCTTTCATTCCGTCACCACGGTAAAACGTGGCAAAAAGGAATTCACCGTTCCTAATCACAAATGGGAGCAAAACGGTTTTGAGTCCATTAAGGCGGGGCATAAATGGCTGAATGACGTTTTTGAACGTGTCCGCAAGCGCCTGGATAAAATGAATCTCATCCCGCCCGGTGTGCGTACCGTGGAGCCACACAAGGACGGTACTGTACACTGGAATTTTCTTTTTTACTGCTATCCGGGGGAAGGCGAAAAAATCATTAAGGTGTTTCGTGAGGAAGCGCTTAAAGACTGCCCTGATGAAGCGGGCGCTCAGAAACGCCGTATTAAAATCGAGAAAATCGACTACCGCAAGGGCAACGGTTTCAGCTACGTAATGAAGTACATCATCAAGATGTCCGGCTGTGAGAATGTCAAAGGGACTGCCGGACTCAATGACCGCCTGAGTAATGTTGATTTCAATGAAGCGGTAAGCCGTGTATCTGTCTGGGCGCGTTCGTCCGGCATCCGGCTTTACCAGTTCTTCGGCCTGCCGTCTGTGACGGCCTACCGCCAGTTGCGCACGTTCCGCACTGAATTTCACCCCGGCGATATCATGCTGCGCCAGTTCACGCCTGAGCAGGTGGAACAACTGGAGGCGCTGCGCCTTGCCTGTGATGCGGGTGATTTCAAAACTTACATTATGCTGAACGGTGGCTTTTTTAATTCAGAGCGTTTTGTCCGGCCTCATTATTTCCAGCCGCAAACGGTCTCCGGTAACCGCTTAAATTGTTATGGTGAAGAGTGTAACCCTGTTGTGTATGGAATAAGTTTTAACGGAAAAGTGATACTGACTAAATATTTTTCGTGCGAGGTCCGGAAAATGACTAAATCTGATACAGAGTATTTACAGATAGCCCGGTTATTAAACCGTATATCTGAAAATGGTAATCCTGATTTTACTGAATGTATGAACGATTGCGGCTCAGATGATGCGCAATTTTCACCCGGTGTTTTTACGCAGATGAAGCAGACGTGCGGGACGCGCGTCAGCGCGGCACGTGCGGCTGATTCGTCTGCCTTGGACTTGTGACAATAACTATCGCTGACCAGTAGAGGAAAATTATTATGACCACCAAGACCCTGTTACCTGAAGGAATGGTTGATTTATTCCCGTATGAAATTCCTGATGGTTTTCATCCCGGCACGTCGTTCTCCGGTATATTTATCAACGTGTTTATTGCCAACACGGATAACATGAATTTGCCTGCTGACCATCCTAATCATGAGGATAAACCCAAATACGCTTTTTCCTGCGCAACTCCCGTTGAGAACCGTAAAACTCAGTGTCGGGAAGTACAGTCGGTTAAATTCTCTTGTAATGAGGAGGATTATAAATATCTGAAATCCGTTTATGAGTCGCTCAAGTTTCAGGCGGTTAATCTCGTCTGTTTCCCCGGCTCCTGGGGTAACTCTCCTACTCAGCACGGCGTGTATTACAGATACGTATCGAATTCACTCCGCCGCTTTGACGGTAAATTAATTACTGATAAGAAAGGTGGCTGATTATGGGAAACACAATCAAATTTCCTTTTCGTTTTCGTTGTAATTATGATTTATTGTTTTATAATTATCAGAAGAATAAACTTATTCTCCTTCGTTCTGCATATGAACATGCAACTGAAATTTATGAATCTGGAAGACTTAATCAGGCGCTTCTCTCTTTCAGCTTTATTCTGAAAGAGTGTGAGTCTTCTTTAGCTTCACTTGATTCTGTTTCAGATTTATATGTTCAGACTGCGTCGCTTATTTCTGATATTAAAGAGTCTGTTTCAGAATGTGAGGACTTTATGAGGAAATTCGCATGCCAGTGATTAACATGAATCCGGGGCGTTCGTATCATCGTTCGTCACTGGTTGAAGATGTTCGTATGGATTCCCTGCGCGGTCAGTTGCTTTCTCTTATAAAGTCAACTGAGGCATTTTTTAAAAATGACAGCTTCATGCGCACCAGATTAAAGGAGGCATACAAGCCTGATGAATCTGCTTTATACGCGCTGATGACTGACTGGTCATCTTTTCGTGATGACTGCCGTTTTGCGCCATTCAGTCGCTTTCGCATTCTTAACCGGCTGCGCCTCTCGTCATGGATTGAAACGGCGGATGAACAACTCGTTAAGCTGGAATCACTTTTTCCACTGTCAACGCAGCAGGTTCTACGTGCACGACGTCAGTTACAGGGGATGCGTCCTGTATCAAAAGGTTCGGGGTAATTATGATTGATATGCCGCCTGAATGTCCGCCCGGAATGACTTTAATGGATGTGATTACTGTTCATGCCCAGCATATTGCTGATAATACGGCGTCCGGTGGTTATCCCTGTTTTATACAGACACCGGATAATCTGAAAGGTCATGAACCAAAAGGCTATCCTTATTTTGATTTTGAATCTGCGCGTAAGCAGAATGCTGCGGATTCAGGGTCGTTACAGTCTGCCGGGATATCTTCATCTGAATTTTATTTAGTCATTCTTCTTGGCGGTATAACTTTTATATCGTTTGTAACTGGTTTTGCTACTGGCTTTTTATATATGGAGTAGCTTATGAATTACCCGTTCGATTATCTGTGAGGGCGGATTTTAAAGGAGGGTTAAATGAGGTAGTAAGTAAATGAATATTCCGTATGTATTAATCGGCTCTTTATTCGGACTGTGGTTTTTAGCCTGGGTAATGGGGCTGTTATCCGCGCATTTTTTACGTTCTGTAATTGATGTGTTTTATCGTTCGGTCGATGACTGATTAAGGATTGAATATGTTTAAAGAAAAATTTGCGAAAGTAGCCGGATTTGTGAAAGAGAACACCACTCCGGCAATGCTGGCCGCCAGTTCCGTTGCCGGTCTGGCTGTTATGGCAGCTCCGGCATTTGCAGTTGATGCGGGTGAGCCCACTCCGTTTACCCTGACCAGCACCATGATTGCGCCGATTGTGAATGCGCTAGGCTCTAACTTCGGGGTGGCGGTGGCGTCTGCGTTCGGTCTGCTGACGATTACCCTTGTGGGTAAATCTGCATTCTCTGCCGTCAAGGGTATGATTTCCCGCGCCCTGTAAGCGTCATGACTTACTTTAAATTATGCCCCCTTCGCCGGGGGCTTTATTTCTTTCGGGGATTCAGCTATGAGATATTTACTGTTAATTATTTCTCTGACGGGAGGTCTTTTATCGTTTAATTCTTCTGCTGATACTGAGAAATTAACAGATGCTCAATGTCAGGCCAAACCTACTTTAAAAGATTTTTCTATGTCTAAATGGGCTCAAAAAGGCTCAGATTTTTATGCGGCTTATCAGGGGTGTATTTATCTTAATGTCTCGGAACTTGGTTTTTGTGCTATTGGTGACATGTGTTTGGGTGATTGGGAGCCTGTAAAGGCGTTTAATCCTTCTTCTGGCGATTCTGAGACTCCAGACACCAAGCCCGATAAGCCCGATACTGGCAGTTCCGGCTCTGGTGGCGGAACAACTGTAATCCCGCCCGTGCCTGATACCGGTTCTTCTGGTGGCTCTTCTGGTTTTTCTGCTGCACTTTCCAGTATTAATTCATCATCTCCTGACTATCTTTATGAAGCCTATCATTTTACTTATAACTTTGATTTAACACCTGATGAGAATAAGAAATTAGCTCAGGCATTTTTATCTAAATTATCGAATGTCACTCCACCTTCTTATTATGCAGTTGACCATGTTTATAATATGATGGAACAATGGCAGCATTATTATAATAGTCTGTCCACTGATACTTCCCCGGTTATTTATTTGTGGCAAAGTTCTCATTTTGTGGGGGGCGAACATCGTTATCTTGGTGATATTGTTTTACCTGTTAATTCCTGCCCTTACGGGGATGGTTCTACCGGACAGGTGACCACTGACTGCGCCCCTCTTCATAAACCACTGGTTATTAATGACCCGCTTTATGCGAGTGAAAGTGATTATAAGGATGGCATAACCCGCTGCATGCGTAATCCTGATGATGCATCATGTCATTCTTCCGGTGATTCTGATGATTCTGATGACCCGCCTCCTTTACCTCCGGTTCCTGTTGTTCCTGATACTTCCGGCCATGGCAACACCGGTTCCGGCTCTGTGACTCATTCCTCCTGTTCTTCCGGCTGGGTACAGGATGGCAATTTTTGCAGACAGGGGAGTAAATTTTACTGTCTTACGGGTAATTATGACATTGCCTCTGATTCCTGTATCAGTTCTTCCGGCTCCGGCTCTGGTGGAAACCCTGATTCCTCCGGTGGCGGCACGCCTGACAGTTGTCCTTCCGGCTCTCATCATGAGCCCGGTACGCTGGCGGGCTCCTGTACCACGGATTTAAATCCGGGTGGCGGCGGTGGCTCTGGTTCCGGCAGCACTGACAGCAATGATAATGGTGATGTGGTCGCCGCTATTAACGCTTTTCATGCGGATAACAATAAAAACCATCAGGAGTTAATGGATGACCTGAATAAAAAGCCTGCTGCCCCTGACTATACGGGGATGGAAGGTGAATTTTCTTCCATGGTCGGGGGTGCCATGAGTGGTATCACGGATTCCGTGAAATCGGCATGGGATGCAGGAAAAGCGGCATTTGGTGAAGGTCTTTCTGGTATTGATTCCATGTTGCCGGACATTAAAACGTCGTTCGACCTGCCGCCCGGTTTCGAAGCCGCCTCTACAGGGCGCTGTATTCCGGTCGTGCTGGATTTTGATATTAAGCTGGTTGGCATTCCTGATTATCACTTTCATGCCGTGGGAACTCAGGTTTGTTTGCTGTATGACAAATACATTCGCCCGGTACTGAATTTCTGCATGGTGATACTGAGTTTCTTTGTGATTCATCGTCTGCTTATCCGTTCGGCTGAGTTCCTGACGGACGGGCGTCATTAATGAGGAGGGCGCATTATGCCGTTACTTGCTGTTGCTCTTGATTTTTTATTCGGTCTGCTGGTTCGTCTGGGTGCCTGGGCTATCCGCTACCTTGCCCCGGAAATGATTTCAATGCTGCTTTACCGCTCGACCTCTTCCTATGTGATTATGGGGCTGTCAGTGGCGTTTTATATTTCAACCTTCCTTGCCGTGATGACTTTCATCAATGACAAGGCAACCAGTCTGATTGCGGAACTGGCCCTGCCCAATGATTACTGGATAACGGGGTTATCGATGCTGCCATCCAATATCCTGTCGTGTCTGTCGGCGGTGTTTCTGGCCTATACGGTCTATCTGACGTTCCGCTTCAAGATTTTTATTTCACGCCTCATTACGTCGCAGTTTACTCAGGCGCAGCTTCCGCCCGGTCAGGGACGTTTACCGAAGCCCTGATGCCGGGGTTTACCTGTTATGCAGTAATACAGTTATCGTTACTGCGTAACTGTATTAACGATGACTGATGAATACATTAATTAATACCGCTGAGCAGAAAACCAGCTTTATTTTCTGACACTGAACACGCCACAACCTTTAATTTTAAATACCAGATACCAAATATTAAATACTGAATACCAGACACTGAACATGTAATTAAATACATCTGAATATGTTTATCTCTTTATATCCTGTTAATAATAAGTCAGAGCGGAGGGCAGAATAATGACTGTAAAATGGGTGACCGGAAAACTCGGCGCGGGTAAGGGTCTCTACTGTGATTATGAAATGGTAAAGTATTACCGGGAAGGTCGCCGCGTGGTGACCAATTACCCGGTGGATACACATCTGCTTGGCCCGGACTCCGTTAATCCGGTAACGGTGCTTCCGGCGCATCCCCGCCCGCAGGATTTACAGGCGCTGGGGCGTGGTTGTCCTGATGAGGAGAAGGAAAAGTTTGGCGCTGTTTTTCTGGATGAGGCGGGAACATGGCTTAACAGCCGCACCTATGGCGATAAAAACCGCCTCGCCCTGATTGACTGGTTTATACATTCCCGCCATCTGGGATGGGATGTGTTTATTATCGTCCAGAACGAGGAGATGATAGACAAGCAGATAGCGCTTGCCACGGGGGAAGTGCTGGTAGTGTGTAAACGCTCTGACCGTGCTCAGGGCGTTTTCCGTAAGCTGTTTCAGAAACTGACTGCCGGGAAATCGTCGACCGACGGCAGCGCACCGCAGAAAAAACAGTCCGGGTTATTCCGTCACCGGGTGATTGTTGAAACTTACTTCCAGCGTAAATCCGTCCGCGACAAGCCGTTTGATAAGTTCTCGTTCTTTGCTGACTGGTATTTCGGCATCCATGATACCAATCATATTTTTGAAGATGGCTGTGAGTCCTTCACCATTAACGGCCAGCTCCGGCGCTGTGATATGCGCTGTATGTACTCCCTTCTGCCGGGAAGAACTGTTACACAATGGTATCACGCGAACGACCCGGTAATCAGGAAGCCCGTCATCAGCAAGCGCCGCCTCTTCACTGTCCTGTTTTTTGGCTCCGGCACCTTCCTGAGCTGGTATTTTCTGGTTGCGCATAAGCAGCCGGACACCGCTGTCGTCCGGGTACAGCCCGCCAGTTCGTCACCGTCTGCCACTGCCACCGCATCAGGTTCGCCGGGTGCAGCCGTGCAGGCCGCCCCCTTACCCCCGCCGCTCTCGACAGGCTGGCGGCTGACCGGATATCTCAAATCAGGCACCGGGAAACCCCGCTACGTTATCCGCGACAATGCCGGGAACGTGCGCTACATCGCCTCCTCCAGACCGTGGGATGGCGTGTACAGCGAAATACTGGTGGATGGCGAGCGGGTGACGTTCTGGACGGGAGCCGACCGCGCGCCGGGCAGTCAGGGCGGCGGGGGAAGCCCGCTTTCCACTGCCGCCGCCCCGGTACTGTCCGCGCTGGGGATGGGTGATGCCGCGCACTGACCCTGAACGGGACGCCCGCCACTCTGACAGACAAAAGAAATAAACCAACAAACTAACTAAACAAACTTACTCACAGGCAACTGTAAAGCCATTACCCGCACAAAGAGCCTGCAGCCCGGAGAGAGAGGAGGCAGCGCCCGCCGCAGAATGAGATTAGGGAGCCATTGCGAAGCTTTGGCGAGTCTGTCTCATCGAGGAGGCGCAATTTCACCCGCTCTGACAGGAAAGCACTTACGCACCGTTGCCCGTGTTATTGAGGAGGAGTTACCCATGTCCCACAAATGCCAAAGTAATCATGCAGACCGCTGTCATACAGACCGCCATGATGGTTACGTCTGTCCCCCTGAGCCGGATTTGTTCCGGCATGTCACGCTCTGGCTGTATGCGCTGCTGGCGCTGCTGGCGCTTATGATGCTGCTGTTCGCCCGCGCAGCCAGTGCAAAGGGCACGGATTTTGACGTAAAGCGGATGCCCCTGTCTGACGCCATCTCTTTACTGTGGGGCGAGGTGCTGCATACGCCCTTCATGCTGGCGCCGGAACTGGCTGCTGATTCCCGGCTGGTGACGCTGCATATCTTTCCGGCTGACGATGAGCGCCAGTTCATCACCCGATACCTTGATAACATGCACATACGCGTATACAGCCGTAAAGGGGTGGACTACATCGCCCCCTACATACCGAAAGTGCCGCAGCCGCGCATTGAATCTTACGTCTACACGCCCCGCTATCGCTCTGTGTCCTATATCGCCGGGGTGCTGAGTGGTTCCTCTGACGGTGTCGGCGGCATGGGTAGCGGAGCAACGGGCGGCGGATTCTCCACCGGGGGCGGTGCGTCTCTTCAGGGCGGGAATGGTCAGGCGACATCATCCGCCACCCTGCCCGCAGCGGACGGTCATTTTATGAGTCAGTCCGGGGATACGTTCCTCTACCGGGGTACGGCGTCGGAAATCGCGCAGATTCGCGCCCTGATGCCTGCCATTGACACCCGGCCTGAGCAGGTGGACGTGACGGCCTATGTGTATGAGGTGAACACCGATGAGCGCAACGGCTCCGGGCTGGCGCTGGCGGCTAAACTGCTGAACGGTCATTTCAGTATCAGCACGGGTACCCGTCAGGGCTATGGCAGTTTCATACAGTTCTCCAGCGGCTCTCTTGATGCGCTGTATGAGTTGTTCCGCACGGATAACCGCTTCTCACTGGTGACGGGGGCGCATTCTCAGGTTGTCTCCGGCAGTTCTGCCACGCTGGCGGGCGGTGCGAGTGTTCCCACGCTCGGCTCTGTCAGCTATGAGAACGGCACGCCTGTGCAGTCAGTAGCGTACCGTAACACCGGGGTGACACTACAGGTCAGTCCCGTTATCACTCAGGACTTAATCAGCATGAACATTAACGAGCAACTGAGCGATTATTCGGAGACGACAACGGGAGTTAACAACTCCCCGACCTTCACCAACCGCCAGATAACGACCACGGTTAACATGAAGGATGGAGATATTATCGTGCTTTCCGGCCTGACTCAGGACAAGGACGGTAAGCAAAGCACCGGACTGTCATTCCTGCCCAAATCGTGGTCAACGAAGTCGAACCAGAAAACGGGAATGGATTTGCTCATCGTGTTACAGGCCAGAAAGATTAAAGGGTAAGGGGTGCATGATGAAGCTGGTAACGTTCATGATGGTGTTATGTATGCTGTGGGTCATTTACTATATGTACGCCAACTTCTGGCGTAAATAGCCGTATACAACACGCATAACCCGGATGGTTGATTTTTACTCCCTGCTGATGCTGTAGTCGTTTCCTGTTTACTTACAGGGGGTAAAGACGATGACCGGGTTAAAGGCTTTCAGGCTGGTTCCGTTCTGCCTGTTACTACTGGCGGGGAATGTATTAGCGGTAGTTTCTGATAATGGTTCAGTTAATAACCTACAGGCTGAGAGAGTAAGGGCAGCAGCGGCTAAAGCGGCAGATGCTGAAGGAGTTGATGATTTACTTTCTGATTTAAAGAGTAATAATTTTTCTTCTGTTTCCAAAAACGACACATCTAATTACGTACGTACTATTCAGCATGCTATATTAAATAATGCCGGAGGTATATTTGATAATTATAAAGGTAAGCAATGTATTTTAAGGATACATCTTTCTCGTGATGGTTCTCTATCTGGTGTTAATATTGAAGGTGGCGCACCTGATTTATGTAATGAAGTTTTAGATATTATGCATGGTATTAAGAAATTTCCACCGCCTCCTTCTGAGGTTGTATATCAGAAAATTAAAGATAGTAAACTCTCCTTTAAACCCTGATAGATTCAGTGAGCCTGTAATACAGGCTCCTTTTGTGATACAAATCACGTTTAACATAGTTGCTTAGCCGTTGCCAAACCTTCCAGATACAGTGCCGTACCCTGGCCGGTACCTGAATAAGAAATTGGCGACGTTTCTGCGTTCAGGTCGTGGTCGGTTCCGTCAATGTAGGACACCGGATTATCGGCCATAGCCAGCGGACTGACGAACCCAAGCGCGGCAACAATTGCGAAGGCCAGCGCATTGTGTTTTGCACTAATTGCCCATCCTGACTCAGGCTTTTCAATAGAAGGGGAGACTTCATTAGAGTGTGCCTGTATTTTAACTTTGCTGTGGCCTCGCGCCAGTTCTGAAGCCACGACATACATATTTCGCACGGCGCTCCAGACGATACTGTAGGTCCTGTTCAATTTTTAAATTTCCTTTTAATAACGTTCACGAAGCAAACTTGATTTTGATTGGCTGTAAATAGCTTTTAAATGGTGTATATAAATGAGATAAATAATAAATAACAAAAATATAGTTCCATGAATGATTGCAATCATCTGTAACAATATATTATCAAAGACAGATTATTAACTAATTTCAAGGTCTATTTCAATGCCAGGTCAACCTTTGATTAATTTATAATTGATATAAATACATCCATCCATTTTATAAATATTTATATTATGAATGATATTTAATGGTTTCATATATTGAGATAAATAGATGCGTGAGGAAAAAGGTGTGATTATCATGCGACACCTGGTGTTATTGTAAATATACTCGTCATACTTCAAGTTGCATGTGCTGCGGCTGCGTTCCTGCAACTCGAATTATTTAGAGTATATGGGTAGCGCCAGATGCCGGGTTGCAGAAGCGAGACGGCGCTTTTACACACTCGCGGCAAACGGTGGTGACTCCAATTAGCAGAACATATACTTTTCAATGAATGCGTCGATTACTTTTTCATGAAGCTCAATGGAACGTGAAAAGCAGATTTTTTTCGTGCCAGACGCTTAATACGTTAATCCACGCACGTCGCATAACCTGCTGAACTTGCCGGCTTAATGGCGCAGTTTTGATTCCTGGTATTCTCATCCACGCCGCAATACATGCCGCCGCTCGAGGTTGATTTAGATAAATAGGGATAGCCCTGCGTCGGCCAGCCTAACGAGCTAATGGAATGATACAGCGTCAACAGGTCGTTATTATCTGGTGCTTTGCTAAGGCTACCGCACTGCTTGGCAATATCCCATTTAGTGTTGTCCACCGTATGCGCCATCGCCCAGTACTCGTTATTTGTATGCACTCCGTTGGTAAATACTGGCGTCACGCCTGACAGCAGCTCAGCCTGAAGCCACGGACGATGCAGCGTTTTTCCGTTAACGGATGTCGTATCCGCCATATTTCCCCAGAACAACGCTTTATCCGTATCCGGACTGGTAAGTACCATAAAAATCACATCCAGTGATGCGTGAAGAGTCGTATTGTCCGTCAGTTTCACCGTGAGTGGCGTTTTCAACCCCAGGCTTTTATCCTGATTAAGCGTAAACGTTGCCGTACCGTCGCTGCCGGTAGTGCCGGTAAAGACAATCCCGGTGGTGGTCATACTTTGGCTGGCGCTTGCGGGTGTCAGCGCTTTAAGCATGAGATCGTCTGCTCCGGCATCCGCTGCCACGTCGCCATCCGTTACCACCGTACCTGCCCGATTTTTCGAATCGCCACGTGACAACGTAAAACCGACGTTGGCGACCGGGTTACCGCTGCTATCTTTTACCGTCACCGTTAACGGCATCGCGCTTCCCTTCTCCACTACCGCCGCGTTTTTCGCGCCGTCCATCGCCGTCGAGGTCAGCGTAATACTGGCAGGAGTAGAAGTACGCGGCTCGACCAGACACACCTGAGCGCCGGTCACGCTCGTGGAACTGGAACGGCCTTTGGCGCCAGTATCCAGCCGCAGATACTGGTAATACCCGGTGCCTGTTTCCTGGTCTACCGCCAGCCAGGATTTACCCGCCCCAACCGGCCAGCCGAACGCCGTACCGATAGCGCTGTTGGGATTGTCGCCATACAGCGTTTGCAGGTCGTTTAATAACGGCTGGTACTGCGCATCACAGCCGGTCGCGCCCGCTTTTTGGGTGTTCGCGATGGTCACCAGCGGCCAGGTTTCGTTATTGTAAGAATAGGTGCCACTGTTCGACGTCATCTCAGCCGCCAGTAGCGGGCGGCGGAATTCCACGCCCGCGCTGTTGGTCGCCGTTTCCGGCATATGGCCCCAGTATTTGGCTTTCACGCTGTCCGGGCTGGTGATGACGGTGAAAATCGCGTCCATATCGCTGACCGTCGGCGGATCGTCGGGAAGCATCGCTTCCAGCCGCGTTTTCAGGCCGGGGGTGTTATCCTGCGTCAGTTCAAACTGCACCCTGCCGCTCTCATCCGTGGTGCCGTACCAGTACCAGAGTTGCTCGCCGGAATAATGATAGTTAAACGCTTTGGCATCCGCTGGCGGCGCAATCGGCGTTAACAGCATGTCGCTGTCGCTGCCGTTTTCATTGCCGCCCGCCCGGTTTTGCGAATAGTTCCCTCGCCCCAGACGAATGGGGACGTTAGGCTGTGGCGTACCGCCACCGTCGGTGACGGTCACCGTAAGCGGAATTTTTTCTCCTTTCTTCGCCAGCGCCGCGGATTTTTCGGCGTTCATGGCGCTGGAAGTCAGCGCTATCGACAGCACCCTGCGCTTCGCCAGGCAGAGTTGCGCTGTCGCAGTATTAGCGCTTGTCGTCGTCGTATCGCCGGTATTTAGCCTGATGTACTGGAAATTATTCGTCGAGTGCGTATCGTTGACTTTCGAATCCCCCGCTCCCCAGTATTTCCCCCCAGCCACCGGTAGCCCAAAGGCCGCCGTTAGCCCGCCCTGCGGATAGTCGGCATACAGCGTTTTTAACTCATCCATCGTCGGCAACCCCAGGCGATCACACGGGCTGGCGGAATCCTGATACAGGTTTGGATAACGGCTCCAGGTATACCAGTTTTCGCCATTTACCAGATAGCCAGAAGTATCCGTGGTTGAAGAAAGCTCGGCGCGCAGCAGCGGCCGGGCAAACTCTACGCCTTTACTGTTGGTAAAGGTTTCCGGCATATGGCCCCAGTATGTGGCCTTGTCGGTATCCGGGCTGGTGATAACGGTAAAGATAGCGTCTTTACTGTCCGTCAGGTTGCTGCCGTCCATCGTGGCGGCGCTGATGGTGGTCTTTAAACCTGTGGTACTGTCCTGAGCCAGGGTAAATGTCACCTGACCCAGTTCATCAGTTTCCACATACAGATATTTCGCGGAGGTATCCAGCAGGGATGTCGCAAGGCCGGACGGCATCACATTACGTAGCGTAATATCGTCTGTGGCGCCTGAAGCCGATGTGGCGCTATTGGCGCGATTGTACGACGTTCCCCGGCTGATTTTCACCATCACGTTTTTCATCGGCTGGCCTGCGGCGTCTTTCACCGTGACGGTGGCGGCAATCTGCTCGCCCTTCTTCGCCTTTGCGATTCCGGTGGCTTCATCCTGGCCTGCCAGCGTCAGCGTCAGGCTGGCAGCGGCGCGGCGCGCCGAGACAAGACAGGTCTGCATGTAGTAAGCCGTGGTGCTGGTCGTCGTTTTGACATCATTGCCGTCGTTAAACAGGTTGACTGCTGCGTACAGCGACTGCGCGCCGTCTGACGATATCACGTAATCCCCCGCCCACCAGTAGCGGCTGACGTTGTTGTTGCCCGAACTGGTCATCGGCCAGCCGTTACGGCTGCGCATGGCATTATCAGGCCAGGTATTGTATAGCGTCTGGAGGTTGCTGACGCTGGGCAGATAATCGCGCCCGCAGCCGCCGCTGACGCCGTTCCAGGCTTTATCGACGGTTATCATGCCCCAGGTTTCGCCCTTGTCGTAGTAGCCGTTGGCGATGGTCAGCGTTTTGCCGGGCGTAGCGCTGAACTCGCTCGCCAGCAGCGGACGTTTGTACGCCACGCCGCTGCTGTCGGTTAACGTTTCCGCCATATGGCCCCAGTAGCTGGCCTTCGGGGTGTCCGGGCTGGTAACCACGGTGAAAATAACCGGCAATGGCGCGGTCGTTGTGGCGTTGCTGTGCTCTATCGACGCCATCAGCGGCGTTTTAAAGCCAGCGCCCCCGTCCTGGCTGATATCCAGCGTCAGCGTACCGTCCGCGCCGGTAGCGGTGTAATACTCAACGCCGCTGTTGCGCGCGTCGCTGTGGTTAATCTGTATGGCTGCCGCCTGCGAACCGTTAACCTCCTGATTCGCCCGCCCAATGCTGTCGCCGCGCGTAAAGATAACCGGCGTGTCCGCCACCGGCTTACCCTGGGCATCCAGCGTGGTGATGGTGACCGGAATCGTCTCGCCGACCTTCGCTTTAGCGAAACCATCGCTGTCGTTATACTGCGGTGAAGTCAGCGTTATCTGCGTCGCCACCGGATGGGCGTTTTGCAGGCAGACAAAATAGAGTTTTTCATCCCACAGCAGCGAACCGATGCCGCCGTCGCGCAGATTAATCGACTTAACGTAGCGGTTTTCCGTACTCCTGCTCAAATCGGCAGTGTTGTCCTGGTAGTTTTTACCGTCCAGCGGCCAGCCCTGCTGGGTATTCATGGCGCCGCCTGGCCAGGTGTCGTACAGCGACTGGAGATCGGCAAGCGAGGGCACAAATCCCGCGCCGCAGGCATCTTTCGCCACCTCAAAATTCACGCTGCCCCAGGTTTCGTTGTTTTCCGTATTGCTGCCGTGGGTAATGCCGCTGGCGATTTCAGCCGACAGTTGCGGGCGTTTAAACACCTCGCCGTTGGCCGCCGCTACCGTTTCCGGCATATGGCCCCACATTTTAGCCTTATCGCTGTCGGGGCTGGTGACCACGGTAAAGATGGTGTCGATGCTGGCCGTCGCGCTGGCGTTATCGTACAGCGCCGCCGTAATCGCGACCTTCGTACCGTGGGTATCCGGGCGGGTGACGGTGATAATTTTGCTGCCGTCCTCGCCGGTCAGTTCGCCGATTTTGGTGGCGGTATCGTTGAGCGATTCACCGTCGATAACCACCGCAGAAACGATGCCGTCGCCGCTACCGGCGATGTGTTTTTCCCCCTGGCGGGTATAGCCGTCGCCGCGACTGAGCACAAACGGCGCATCCGGGACCGGATTGCCGCTGGCGTCTTTCGCCGTCACCTTGAGCTGAAGGGTGTCGCCTTTTTTCACTTTCACCGCGTGCTCGCCGCCGACGTCATACCACAGCGACGTATCTACCGGTTCGATGGTAATTGAGGCGGCCGTGGGATTGACGCCAACCAGGCAACTCACAAAATCGGAAGCGTCGCCGGAAGCGGTTTTGTCGCCGGAGGCCAGCGATACCGTCTGCCACGAACTGGCGCTGGCGAAGGTGGAAGACCAGTAGTTATACGACGTCGGCCAGCCGGATACGGTGTGAATTTTATTGCCATCGTTCGCGGTATAGAGTGCGCTAAGCTGGTGATCTTGCGGCAGATGATTAACCTCGCAGCCTCCGGCGTCGGGGTTGTTCAGCGCATCGGCATGGGTAACGCGCGCCCAGGTTTCGTTATTCTGATCTTCGGTCCTGGTCGCGGCAGTCGCTTCCGCCGCCAGCTTTGGCCGCTGGAATTCCATATCACCCACGGTGAGCGTGTCCGCCATATGGCCCCACATCTGCGCATCCGGCGTATCGGGGCTGGTGGGGACGGTAAATTTCACGCTGCGGTTGACGGGCGTGGTAATCAGTGAGTTGACCGGCAGGACGCTCAGCGGCGTCAGCAAGCCGACGCCCTGCGGCTGTTCAATCACCAGCGTGGCGTTCCCCTCGGCATCGGTGATGCCCTGATACGTCATCGACGCCTGGGAGGAGCCAAACGAGGTTCCCCCCATGACCAACGTTCCGTCGCTGGAGTCGGTAAAACCGGTCGTCGCGTTGTCGCGATTTTTGCCATGCGACATGGTCACGGTAAACGCGGCGTTAGGCACAGTCAGTCCGTTCAGCGCGTTGACGGAGTGCACGTTCATCGTTACCTGTTCGCCCACTTTGGCGACCACATTGCGTAACGACTCGTTGCCATCGAAGTAAACGTTCAGGATGGTCACCAGTTCGTTGCCGGAACAGGAAAGATAGTTCGGTTCAGCGCCGCTGAACATGCTGTCCGCGCCGGTCGCCAGGTTGACGTGCGCGGTGGTGGAGCCATCGGTATCCGCCGCGATATAGCTGTGTTTCTGCGTCGGCCAGCCGTAGGTCGTTTCCATCGCGTTGCCGGAATGGGCCGCATACAGCGTATCCAGCAGCAGTTGCCCCGGCACCTGGCCCGCGCCGCACTGGTTTGTCGCCGCCGTTACCGAGTTAAACGTGGCCCAGTATTCGTTATTCTCAAATTCAGAGCCGGTGTCCTGCGCGGCTTCGTCCGCCAGCAGCGGACGTTTGTAGATATTGCCCGCCTCCACCACGCCCTGCATATGGCCCCACATGCGCGCCTGCGCCACGTCCGGGCTGGTGACTACGGTAAAAATGACGTTCTGCGTCGCTTCTGTCCCGTCGAACAGCACCACGCGCACCGGGGTTAACACGCCCGCGCCCCGATCCTGGGTCAGCGCCAGCGAGAACTGGCCGTTGGCGTCGGTGACGCCGTGATAGTGACCGTCGCTGCCTTCCAGATTGGTGATGACGACCGGTTCATCCGACCACTGATGCGCCGCGTCAATATCGGCGTTCTTTTGATTCTGGCGATTCTGTTCGTCGCCCAGATAGACATTAAAGTAGCGATAGGGCAGCGGTTTGTTGGTGGCGCTGTCGGTCACGCTGATCTTCATATTGATCTCATCGCCAACCTCGACTTTCGCGGCATTGACCGTTGAATCAAAACTATCGGCGCTAATCACTAACTTCGGCGTAACCTCCGGCGAGGCTTTATCCACGCAGCTTACCAGCGATTGCGTGGCGTCCGGCATTTGCGTAAGGCTGCGGCTGCGCATATCAATGCTGATATGGTCGGCGGCGATCGCCCCCTGGGAGGAGGACCAGTACTCTTCATCTCCGGATGTCAGCCCCACCGGCCAGCCGAGGGTGGTGGATAAATCGCCGCGCTCAATTTTTAACCCTTCCAGTTGGCGCGCATCCGGCAGAATATCGCAGTGTTTATCCGCATTAGCCCAGTTGAACTGCGCCCAGCTTTCATTGTTGATACTGACGGCGCGATCTTCGCCGTCGGTTTCCGCCGCCAGTTTGGGGCGGCTAAAGGTGTAGCTTTCGCCATCCACCGTGGCGGTGGAATTGTCCGCCATATGGCCGTACATATTGGCGCTGCCGCTGTCCGGGCTGGTGAGGGTGGTAAAAATCACGTCCACGTCGGCTTTCAGCGCAGGCGCGCCTGACGGGTGCGCCACCAGCGGGGTTTTTACCCCCGGACCGTTAGCCTGGGTGACGGTCACCGTCGCCACGCCTTCCGCATTGGTGGTGCCGTGATATTCGGTGGCGGTGGTGGTCAGTTCGGTATTGCCGACGCGTACCGGCGCGGTATTGTTCACCACGCCCTGGCGATTCAGCGCATCGCCGCGGGTAATCACGAACGCGATATTGCCCGCAGGCTCGCCGTTACAGCCTTTGGTATTCACCGTCAGCGTGATGCTTTCACCGGCTTTGACCTTCGCGGCGTTTAGCGACTCGTCCAGATGATCGGCGACGAGAGTAACCGGGTCGCCCACGGCGGGGGCAATATCCACCGCAATCTTTTGATTGAGTATCTCTACCGCGCTGTCATAAGGCACGCCGGTGCGGGTAAGCAGCCACAGCGGCGGTACGGCGGTTGAGGTATCCAGTTGCGGCCAGACCACCAGGTGGCGGCCCGCCATATTTTGCTCACAGAACGTCAGGTTTGCCGATGGCTGCGGAGACAGCGGCGTATCCGGCGTGGCGGCGTCGGCCCAGACCAGCGTGACGGAAGGTATCCTGTCGCTCTGCCAGACCAGCGGCGGATTGGCGAAAATATCGCCTTCGGTATCGTGCGGATTGGTTAAGGTCAGCGCGCTGCCGGCATCGCTGGTGCTGAACTGGCTGGGTTTCGCGGAGTAATCAACAGAATTAGCCGCATCAGAGCGCAACTGAACGCTGCCCTGATAGACCGGGATCGTCACACTATCGGCCTGAGGGGGAGTACCGTTAATAGCCGCAGTTTGCTCAGTGAGCTCCTGCCATGCGCCGCTGCTTCGCACGGCCTGCGCGAAGAAAGGCGTTAAAATAAAGGCGCATAACAGCAACCAGGATAAAAAACCGACACACTTTTTCGATTTCACTGACGTACCTGAGAAAAGTCCATTTCGTTGCAGCTCATTCCATTAATACAAGGAATTAAAAATGCATCGCGACCGGCACAACGCCAGCCGCAAGGGATACACAGGTTGGGCGCGCCTCACCCAACCTACTGCACCCGGCACGAGGCATAAGCAAAACCTTGACTTGAAAGCGTACAGTTTTCCGTATTGGTCGTTTCGTTAAATGAGCAATACTTACCGCCAACCATCGTTTGCGATGCATAGTCATATGTATACGACGACGCCGGCGCAGCCGTAGGCCAGTGCAGGTCGCCAATGATGTTCTTCAGCGCCTTCAGATCGTCCAGCGTCGCGGCGTTTTCCAGCGAGCCGCAAAGATAAGGCAGCGATGTCGTAGCATGAATGGATGTTTCACCATAATCAATATAGTTCGCCGCCCAGGTTTCATTATTAAGCGGCCAGGTGCCTGGCGGCATTTTGGACATCTCTGTTTTCAGGAATGGGCGGCGCAGCGTAACGCCGTTAACCTCAACGGTATCCGGCATATGGCCCCAGTATGACGCATACGGCGTATCCGGGCTGGTTGGTACCGTAAAGATCGCATCGACGCTCGCCGTCTCGCCAGCCAGCTCCGAAAGCGTCGCCGTGATGGATGTTCTCAAACCCAGCGATTTATCCTGGTTTAACGTGAACCGCAACTTACCGTCATCGCCGGTGACACCATACCATTTCGTGCTGGTTCCCCTCTGGTTATTAAACACCACTGCCGCACCCGCAGGCGATACCGGCGTCAGGGTCATGTCTGATAACGCGCCTTTGGACGCAACCGGCTCGCCAATCACACCGGCCTGAATGTATTTGCTATCCACCGTGCCACGCGAATAAGAGTAATCACGCGTCAGCATAACCGTCGCCCCCGCCTGCGGCTGCCCGGCGCCGTTAGTCACCGTTACCGTCATCGGTATCGCCTCGCCTGTTTTCGCCACCGCCGCCGATTTATCCGCGTTCCACACGTCCGTAGATAACGCAATCTTCATCTGTCGCGGTTCCGTCAGACAGAGCTGGTAATAGAAATTCCCCGGAGTTTCCAACGTGGTGCCGCCATTACCCGTATTGAGATCGGTAAATTGCCAGTAAATGGATTGATTTTTTACCAGGCTGTCGCCTGCCCACCATTTTTTCTTGATGGGTAATCCAATGTCGGTCGTGATCTTACCTTTGGGGTGATCGCGGTACAGCGACTGGAGATCATCCTGCGTGGCCATCTGATTTATCGGGCACGCGCCATAATTCCCGGTATTAAAATTATTCACCGTAAACCAGGTTTCATTGGTTTCGAAGTAACTCGACGTATGATTCTGCGATGAGAGTTCGCCATACAGCAGCGGGCGCATAAACTCCGCGCCGTTGCTGGCGGTGAAGGTTTCCGGCATGTGGCCGTACATATTGGCCTTGTCGCTGTTCGGGCTGGTGATGACGGTAAACACTGCCGGCAGCGACGAGGTTACTGTCGGCGTATCATACAGGCTGGCAGTCACCACGCTTTTCACCCCGACTCCGCCAGGTTCGTCAAGCGAAAGGGCCAACGTACCGTTCGCCCCGGTCGCCCCATAAAGAACCGATGAACTGTAGGCAAACTCTTGCGTCGCGCCACCAGACTGCGTCATCGTCATGGTGTAGCTGTTGGTAAACGGGTAGTCAGCTTTACGCGGCGTCCCGGCGTCGCGCTTAAGCGAAAACGTCGTATAAGGCACCGGATTACCCGCCGCATCGGTGGTGGTGACGAGCAGTGGGATCGACTCACTGTTTTTAGCCTTCACCGCCTGAATAGTGTCATCCGTCGCCAGCGTGGAGGTGAGCGTAATTTGCGTAGCCTGCGTCTTCGGCGTCGTTGCGCAAATTTGGTATTGCCTGTCGTTCACACCGTCATTAACGACGCCCCGGCGCGAATCATCATCCAGATCGACAATGTAATAGGATCGGGGCTTTCCGCCGGTTAACGACCCGGAACTGGAACCGCTCCAGTAAGAACGGTTGATCGGCCAGCCCTGGGCGGTTTTTATCGTGCGGTTTGGGTATTTGCTGTAGAGCGAATCCAGCGCCTCGACGGAAGGGAAATAGCCCGCAGCGCAGTTAACAGCGGGGTCGGTTTTTGAACTGTCTGGCCCATAAAGCCCCGCCCAGGTTTCGTTGTCTTCGATATATTGCGCGGCACTGGCCTGATTGGCTAATTCAGCATAGAGCTGTGGACGCTGATACTCCGCGCCATCCGCCGCCGTGAGCGACGGCAACATATGCCCCCACATGCGGGCAACGTCGACATCCGGGCTGGTGATGACGGTAAAGATGGTGTCAATGCTGGCGCTCACGGCGGCATTTTCATACAGCGCGGCGATAATGGCCGTTCGGGTGCCGTGTGTGTCCGGGCGGGTAACGCTGATGATGCGGGTGCCGTCAGCGCCGGTCAGCATCCCCATTTTGGTGGTGGTCCAGGCCAGGGATTCGCCATCGATCACCACGGGCGTGACGATGCCTTGCTGATCGTTGCCCTCACTGGCGGTGTACTTCTCGCCCCTGCGATCGTAACCGTCGCCGCGGGTGAGCACAAACGGCGCTTCCGGGATCGGGTTGCCGCTGGCGTCCTTCACCGTCACCTTCAGTTGCATCGTGTCGCCTTTTTTCGCTTTGACCGCGTGAACGCCGCTGCCATCGTACCACTGCGACGCATCCACCGGTTCAATGGTAATCGAGGCCGCCGCCGGGTTATCGCTGGCCAGACAGCTGGCGTAAATGGAGACGTTGGCGTTGGCGAATTCACTGCCGCTAAACAGCGAGATCAGTTTCCACGTGGTAGCGCTCTGGAAGGTCGAAGACCAGTAGTTAAGCAGCGTCGGCCAACCCTGGGTGCTTTTCATCACGCCGTCGCTGTTGGCGTTGTACAACGCCTCAAGCTGATCGATGCGCGGCAGGCGGTTCGCCGCGCAGCCGCCCTTATCCGGGTTGCCCGCCGCGTCAGGGTGCAGAACGCGCGCCCAGGTTTCGTTAGCCTCAGCCTGAGTACGTTCCGGCGTCACTTCATCCGCCAGCTTAGGCCGCTCAAAGGTCAGATCGCCGACGGTGATGGTATCAGCCATATGGCCCCACATTTTGGCTTTTGGCGTATCCGGGCTGGTGGCGACGGTAAACTTCACGCTGCGGGAAACGGGCGTGCTGATTAATGAATCGACGGGCGCAATGCTTAACGGCGTCAGCAGCCCTACTCCCTTCGGCTGGGTGAGGATAATGGTCGCATCGCCGTTGGCGTCGGTGATCCCATGATAAGCCTGCCCGGCAAGGTAGCCCACGTCATCAAACAGCATCTGGCCATTGCTGGTGTCGGTAAAACCGGTCGTCAGCCCGTCGCGCCGTTTGCCGTTCGCCATGGTGACGGTGAAGTCGGTATAGGCGATCGCCATGCCGTTGAGGGCGTTGCGCGAATGAATGTTCAGCTTAATCTGCTCACCCACTTTGGCGACCGCATCGCTGTTTTTGGTCGCCGGGTCATCATTGAAGTAGACGTCCAGCACCGCCACCATTTCGTTGGCCGAGCAGGTCAGGTAGTTCGGTTGATTGGTAAATTTACCGCTATCGCCGTTTTCAAGGTTGACGTGCGCCGTTCCCGAGGCGTCGCTGTCCGCGGCGATGTAATAGTCTTCGGTTGGCCAGCCATGTTCGCTTTCCATCTTGCCGCCAGCATGTTCGCTGTATAAATGTGCCAGCGATGACTGATCCGGCACCTGGCCGATGCCGCACTGCGCGGTGGCTTTTTCCACTGAATTAAACGTCGCCCACTCTTCGTTGTTTTCGCTGAACTGGCCGTCTTTGTGGCTGGTTTCCACCGCCAGCAGCGGGCGTCTATACAGGTTGCCCGCGTCCACCACGCCCTGCATGTGGCCCCACATATTGGCGCCGTCCACATCCGGGCTGGTTATCACGGTGAAAATTACGCTAAAGGGCAACTCGATGCTGCCGCCTTCATCATCCGGCATCACGATGCGGATGGGCGTTTCTACGCCCAGGCCGCTGTCGTGTTTTAACGTCAGGTGTACCTGGCCGTTGGCGTCGGTCACACCGGTATAGTGTTCCGGCGACGAGGCGCGCATATCTTCGGTGTTGATTGTAACCCGTTGGTTATCCCACGCGTCCTGATGCTCTCCTTTGCGGTTTTTCGCTGGGTCAATGAACAGCTCCATATAGCGATAAGGCAGCGGCTTTTGCGTGTCGCGATCCACAACGGTCATCACTAAATCAATCGATTCCCCCACCTGTGCTTTATACGGCCCCTCTGGAGAGAGCGTTATCTGCGGATGCGCCGCAGGCTGGGCCTTATCCACACAACTGACCAGTAGCGTGTCGCTGTTGGCGGCCCTGACGACCGACGCGCTGTTCATATGCACGGCAGCGTGGTAGTCGTTTATCTGATCTTTGGTTGACGACCAGTATTCCGCATCGCCCGTCACCGGCCAGCCGGTGTACGTTGCCAACGCACTATGCTCATGCCTTAGCGCCACCAGTTGTTCGGCATCCGGCAGAATGTCGCAATGGTTATCCGCGCCACTCCAGGTAAACTGCGCCCAGGTTTCGTTGGTGTCCACAACGGTGCCGCCATTTCCGCTGGTTTCCGCCGCCAGTTTCGGGCGGGTGAAAGTGTAGGTCGTACCGTTCAGCGTCGCCGTGGCGTTCTCAAGCATATGACCGTACATGTTGGCCTTATCACTGTCAGGACTGGTGATGGTAGTGAAAATGACGTCGACATTGTCGGTCAGCGTGGGATAGCTTTGCGAAGAGACGATGAGTCGTGTTTTTACCCCCGGACCTTGCTCTTGCGTCACCACCACCGTGGCGTTGCCCTGCTCGTCCGTTACACCGTGATATTCTGTTTGCGTAGTCGTTAACTCGGTATCGCCAACGCGCACCGGGTTAGCGTTATTGACCACGCCCTGGCGATTGATTGCATCCTCGCGACGGATCACGAAGGCGGCATTCGGCGCCACGTCGCCATTACAGGCTTTGGTAGAGACAGTGAGGATAATGCTCTCCCCCGCTTTGACTTTCGAGGCTGCAAAGTTGGCGTCAATATGATCGCCGCTCACAGAAACAGGATCGCTCACCGCCGGTTTGATATTCAGCGTCACTTTCGGGCTAAGTAGCGGAATGACCGCACTGTTCGGCACCCCGGTACGAGTATAAAGCCACAGCGCGGGAACGCTGTTCTCATCTTCCACCTGCGCCCAGGCAACCAGTTGCCGCCCGGCGAGATTTTGGGCGCAAAAGGTCTGGTTAAGAATCGGCTGCGGCGAGAGCGGCGTATCCGGCGTGGCGGCATCGGCCCATACCAGACTCATGGTCGGCGGTTCTTGATTTTCCCAGGCGATGGAGGGCGGATCGGTAAAGAGATCGCCTTCCGTATCGGTGGAGTTGACCGCACGCATCGAGGTTGAGGAGGCATCAGCGCTAAAATCGCGCGGCATGGCGGTAAACTCAATATCATAGGTCTTGGTAGGGTCAAGCAGCATACTTCCCTGATACAGGGGAATAGTGGCACCGTCGGCCAGCGGCGCGGTGCCGTTAACCGCGCCGGTCGTCGAGTTCAGCTCTTGCCAAGTTCCGCCCTTCAATAGCGCCTGCGCAGGCGCGATCGACACTGCAAACATGATCAGTAATGTCAGTAAGAAATGTACCACTTTATTCACTTGCCGATTCCTGTTCATGAGCGATAGCCACCCGTTTTCATTCTCTGTCGTGATTCAACCCACTTTGCTTAGCGTGCAGCTAAGCAAAGTGCGCGGAAAATACCACTCCCCGCGGGGAGTGGTATGTTGAGGACAACTTATTTGCGTCTGTAGTCGATGGACAAACCAAAGCCCTGGACACCGTCGCTACCCACGGTAACGCCGCCGTCTGCTCCCTCGAACGCCGTTTTCGCTTCAGCGTTGGTGGCAGGGATGACAAGGTCTTTATCGTTCCAGCTTTCGTTAACGATACCGCCGGTACCAGTACCTGCAATTGCGCTGGTGCCAACGAATTTCCAACGGTAGTCGTACTGGCTGGTAACCTCTTCACCGGTATCGTATTTACCTGCCGTACCACCCTCTTTATCTTTCCACAACAGAACTTTATAAGTTGTGTTGGTTTTGAGCGGAGTAGAGGTACCCAGCAGGTTGGTGGTTGAGCCAGACTCGTAGATAACCACATGGACGTTTTCATCCACCACCGGACCTTCCGGAATATCGTCACCATCCGCACCACCGCCCGCATCGGTCGACAGGTCTTTCAACAGCAGTTCAGCTGCCACGGCAGGATCACCGGTGGTGGTGGTTGGCGTGATTTTGATACCGATATAGTGGTCGGCGTCACCCGCCTGAATTTCATAGGTATCGCTACCTTTGGTGCCAATCTCTTCGGGATTGCTACCATTCTGGTCGCTGTATCTCATCCACTGTACCGTCAGTTTCGTGGCGGCGTTGTCGGTATCCAGGTCGCCTTCCGTATCGCCAATCGCCCAGTTCACCGTGACCTTATCGCCAACGTGGAACTGCTTATCGCCTTCGGTCACAATTTTACGTTCACCGCGATCGATAGTTACCGTCACGTGATCTTTGTCGGTATCCGCGGTTTTATCCGCTGCACGGGTAATCCACGGCACCGAACCCTGAATGGTGCCCGTCTGTTCAGAGACAATCTGCCACTGCCCCGATTTCAGATTACCGTTTGCCGCCACCGCTGGCGCGGCGCAATACCCGGCAACTACTAATGCTAAAGCGACCTTCGTCAGCCGCCGTTTTACTGTTGCTTGCATTCAGACTCTCCTTTTTCTCAAAATTCAGCGGCTGGCTGGTCAGCCACAACGCTGACGCTATTTCTGGCTATACGTAACGCGTATACCGTAACCCTGAACGCCATCTTCCTCATTGGCGGCAAACTTCTGCGCCGCCTCTTTATTGGTTACTGGCAGGACAAGATCTTCATTCATGGTGTTGGCCAGCGCGCCGGTATGTCCGTTTGTACTCTGCCCGGTAAACTCCCACTGGTAGTCGTACAGCGCCATCTCTTCTTCCGTGAGCTGCTCGGACATCTGAAAAACATTGTCTTTATTCTTGTCGCGCCACAGCAGGAAACGGTAGGTATTATTGACCGTAGGGTGCTTATCTTCTTTGCCGATAAGGTTGACAGGGTTGGCGGCTTTGACCTGATAAATCACCGCATTCAGCGCGCTCAGGTTGTCGCCGATAAAAGTGACATCAACGTAGTTACTGTCGCCATAGGCGTCTGCTTTCGCCTTCCAGCGGAAAGTGCCCGGCAGGGTGCTGGAAAGCGTCACCGTCCCCGCTTCTTTATCACGGCTGGCAATAAACACGCAGGGGGTTTCCGTAGTGCAGGGCGTCTGGGCCAGGGTGACTTTTTTATCATTGCTGTCGTACAACACGGGCATCATGGTATCGTCCACCAGTTCGTTACCATTGCGATCCGTGGCGTCGCCAAAGGAATCGGTGATCAGGAGATCCATCACCACGCCGTCTTCGCCATCGGCCAGCGCGCTGGCTTCATGGCTGTGATCGCTGCGATCGGTATCGGCAATGTTGTCGACGATCAGTTCAATTTTGCGATCCTGCTGGACGGTGATTTCAACCACGCCGGAGTTCTGCTTATTGCCCTTTTCATCTTCCAGCGTCATGCGTACTTTCCAGGTGTTCAACGCGGTGCGCTGCTCTTCGGTATCGGCGTTAACCCAAGCAGGAAGCACCAGATTCCAGCGGTTGTTGTTACCTTCGGTTAACGCATCCGCTTTCACCACCGGCATCACCAGCGTACGGGCGGCGTTGTTTTTCGCCTGCCAGGAAGCAGAAATAATTTTGTAATGGTGGTTAATCAGCGCGTTGACCGTCCACTTACATTTCTCCAGCCCCACCGCGGCCTCAGGCGTATCTTCAATCACGCATTCCGGGTGTTCGTTGGTGGCGTCGGCCTTCAGCCACAACGTGACGTCCAGCGGATCTTTCTCGCGATATTCGAGAACGATGAAATTGTTACGATCGACAAAATCGGTGCGGCTGCCCATTAAGGAGTGCTGAATTTTAACGTTTTCCGGATCGAGCTGCGCCGCCAGCGGCGTGCCTATCTGGTAGTTCACGGTCGCGTTAACGCTAAAATCGTTACTATCGCCAGTACCGGCTTTGTAATCCGTACCAACCGTGACCAGCGGTACCGGCGTGTAATTTAGTCCGACGGTAACGGCATGAGGATCTTTTTGCAGGTTATCGGTGCCAAACAGCGCCACTTCATCGCCGTAGTACTGTTCATAAACTAATTTAGCGCCAAGCTGCGGATAAAACGGCAGCCAGCTTTCCATGCGGATATCCCAGCCGCGCGCGGGTCGTTCTTCATAAAAGTCGAAATCTTTGGAATCTTTCCAGTCAGAAAGAGGATGGTAATAGTTGCCGGAGAATTTCAGGTAATCCGTCCAGGCTTCGGTTCCCAAACCTAATCGACGGTGACCGCGCGTAAAATCGTAGTCATAGAATGCGTTGCCGCCAAGCAGCCAGTTGCCGACGTTCTGGCGAACGCCAAGCCCAACGTTACCAATGGTGCGGTCTTCCTTACGCTGAGCCGAAATCTGGCTAAAGAAAAGCGTGCTCTGGTTATCATACCAGGGAATAAAATAATCCAGCGAACTGCCGTCCAGATCGCCGCCTTCGCCAATAGATAAACTGGTGCGCACTTTACCATAAGGCGAAAGCATACCTTCGAGATAGGATTGCGCAGAAGACGTGACTTGCCCTTGAATATAACCGCGCGCCTGGGATTCCAGCGCTTCCGGGGTGAGATTATCAAAGCCCTGGGTGGCGGAATTAATAAAGTAGTCAGCGCCCTGTTCTTTAAAGGTCTTTCCTTTATTTTCCTGTTCTTCTTTTTTCGCGGATTCGCTGGCTAAATCAGGCAGGGAGGAGTGGCTTTCATCATTTGCAGATACAGAGTTATCTGCGCCGGAAGCCGCAACTGATACTCCAGACACTAATAGCAAAACCAGAATGCGAATCCTTCGCACCATATGATATCCCTGTCGTTAAATAAACACGCCGCTATGAAAAGATATTATATGGATGATTCAGATGGAATCATAACTAACAGACCTAAATATATTCCTAAAAAGAAAAGTTTAATATGAAACAGAGTTATAATATTGATATAATAAATAAAAAAGAAGGCTATTATTTATTTCTAATATTAATTTTAGGAAATAATATTCCCTATAAATAGTTGAATCAATAAAAAGAATAAAATAGCTGCCGGGCAGGATACGATGCTGATATTACGGGAGTATCGAATAACGCTTTTGTCCTTAGCCGGATAAGACGTCGGCGCCTCTGCTCTGCGGCGCAACGTCGACAGCGATTTTATTGATCGGAAATGACGAAGTTAACCCGTTTTTTTGAAATTAAACCATGACCGTTCTGGCAAAAATAGTCCACTGCGCCGCAGGCTTTCAAAACCTGTAATGGCTGGCGGCAATCAGGACACATTGCCTGTAACGAGAAATCTTTAGCGCATGTTTCGCAATGCGCTGTATCGCCATTGCGCTCCAGCGCGTGATGGCAAACGGGGCAGGTTATTTCCATAACATTCTCCTCAGGCGCGTGACTCACTTTTACTTGAAAGGCCTGATAGCGCAGCGCTTGTCAGGCCTGGAATATTACTGAAAAAGCATTACTTGCTTTTCTTGATATGTTTCATCAGACGCTTACGTTTGCGCATTTGCGTTGGCGTCAGTGTGTTACGCTTGTTCGCATACGGGTTCTCCCCTTCTTTAAACTGAATGCGAATCGGCGTCCCCATCACTTCCAACGACTTGCGGAAGTAGTTCATCAGATAGCGCTTATAGGAGTCTGGCAGATCTTTTACCTGGTTGCCGTGAATAACCACAATCGGCGGGTTATAGCCTCCAGCGTGGGCATATTTCAGTTTCACACGGCGACCGCGCACCAGCGGCGGCTGATGATCTTCCACCGCCATCGTCATGATACGGGTCAGCATCGCAGTGCTCACCCGGCGAGTGGAACTGTCGTAAGCCTCGCGTACGGACTCAAACAGGTTGCCAACGCCGCTGCCGTGCAGCGCAGAGATAAAATGAACGCGGGCAAAATCAATAAAGCCCAGACGGAAATCCAGCGTCTCTTTCACCTGCTCTTTGACTTCCTGGCTCAGGCCATCCCATTTGTTGACTACGATAACGAGTGAGCGCCCACTATTGAGGATAAAGCCCAGCAGAGACAAATCCTGGTCGGAGATCCCCTCGCGCGCATCGATAACCAACAGTACGACGTTAGCGTCTTCAATCGCCTGCAACGTTTTAATCACCGAGAACTTTTCTACCGCATCGGTGATTTTTCCGCGCTTACGCACCCCCGCCGTATCAATCAGCACATATTCCCGTTCGTCGCGTTCCATCGGGATATAAATGCTGTCGCGAGTGGTGCCCGGCATGTCGTATACCACCACGCGCTCTTCGCCGAGAATACGGTTAGTGAGTGTGGACTTACCTACGTTCGGGCGACCAACAATCGCCAGCTTTATCGGCAGGCTTTGCGGGTCAAAATCATCTTCCGGCGCTTCTTCGCCATTTTGTTCCGCCTCGAACTGCGCCCAGTATTCCGCGTCTTCATCCACCTCTTCCTGCGGCGCGACATCATCCATCCACGGCAGAAGCACATGTTCCAGCAGGCTCAATACGCCGCGACCATGTGAGGCGGCGATAGGGTAAATTTCGCCTAACCCCAGCGAGTAAAAATCGACAACCGCCTGATCGGGATCGAGACCATCCGTTTTATTCGCCACCAGGAAGGTCGGTTTTTCACGGGAACGCAGATGTTTGGCAATCGCTTCATCCGCCGGCATCAGGCCAGCGCGCGCATCTACCATGAATAACACCACATCCGCTTCTTCAATCGCCAGCAGCGACTGTTCCGCCATCCGCGTTTCGACGCCGTCTTCGGTGCCGTCAATACCGCCGGTGTCGATACAGATAAACTCGCGGCCTTCAACTTCCGCACGACCGTACTTACGGTCACGAGTCAGACCCGGGAAATCCGCAACCAGCGCATCTCGGGTGCGGGTCAGACGGTTAAATAGCGTGGATTTTCCGACGTTAGGGCGCCCGACAAGCGCGACCACAGGTACCATGTTTAAAGCCTCATTAAAAAAATCATCAGACAACGCGCGCATTTTGCGCCATTGTTAAAAACAGGAAAACGGCCCCTACACCAGGAGCCGTTTTTTAAAACGCACAACCGTGACGATTAACGCGTAATCGCGTAGACCGTACCGTCTTTGGCCTGGATGAGCAGTTTACCATCCGCCACCGTCGGTTCGGTCAGAAAACCGGAACTGTCTACTTTTTGTTGGGCCACAAAACGCCCGTCATCAACATCAATCCAGTGCAGATAACCTTCGCTATCGCCGACGACTAAATCACCATTATACAGTACCGGGGAGGTCAGCAAACGGTGCAGCAGATCACTTTGCGTCCACAGCGTTACGCCGCCGTCAGTGGTCAGCGCCAGCACGCGATCGTTCTGATCGACCAGGTAGATACGGTCGCCGTCGACGATAAAGTCATTGACCGAACCCAGCTCGCGTTTCCACATAATCTGACCACTGCGCAGATCCAGCGCCGTTAAGTTACCATTATACGCCAACGCGTAAACGACGCCGTTTACCACAACCGGCGTGGTATCAACGTCGCTCAGACGGTCAATTTCCGTTGGGCCAGTGGCCTGGGAGATACGCTGTTGCCAAATCATCTGCCCTTGTTGCATCAACACGGCGCTGACGCGGCCATTATCACCACCAACGATAGCCGCGCCGAACGCGGTTGCCGGCGCAGATTCGCCGCGCAGTGATAGCGAAGGCATATCCAGGTTCACCGTCCATTTAATGGCGCCATCCGCCTGATTTAGCGCCTGCAACTGACCGTTGCTGGTATGGATAAGGACGATTCCATCACTGACAACCGGGCGAGACAACGCTTCGCCTGCGACCTTCGTCTGCCATGCTGTGGTACCGTCGCTGGTATTCAGCGCATAAACCTCGGCCTTTTCACTGCCGATGTAGACGTGACCGCCCGCGACCGTGACGCCGCCGGACAACAGCGCGGACGAACGAGAGAACCAGCCGTCTTTCTCGCCCAGATTCACAGACCAGATCTCTTTGCCATCATCCGCATTGAGCGCTTTTACCACGCCCGCGCGATCGGCTGCATAGACCACGTTATCTGCCATTACCGGATGAAGGTTAGAATAAAATTCGCCAATTCCGTTACCGACAGAGGTACTCCAGACAGTGGTCGGGGTAAACTGGTTTTCAACCTGCGGTAATGGAGACATCTTGACGACATCTTCTTCGCCGCTAAACAGTGAACAGCCGCTGAGCAGGGTAACGGAAAGCAACCCTGGCAGAAGTAATTTACGCAATTGCATCGGGTCCCTCTCAGATGGACAAATTATTGATTTTCATCTGCATCATTTCGCTCAACGCCGGAGAAGCATCGCTATTGACGCCCGCTTCCCATGCGCTGCGCGCGCCTTTTTTATCACCCTTACTCAGCAACGCTTCGCCGCGCAAATCCGCGACAATGGCCGTCCATCCTTCGCCTTTAACGGCATCCAGAGTTTTCAGCGCGGCGTCAGCTTGTTTAAGCTGTAACTGAACGCGAGCGAGACGCAGATTAATCACCGCTTTGAGATTTTCATCGCTGGTGGCCGCCAACCCCTGCTGCAACTGGGCTTCGGCTTTTTTAAGTTCATTCTTATCCACAAACTGCTGCGCCAGTTCCATAGACGCCAGCGCACCATAGGTATTTTTATTCTCAGCCGCGAATTTTTCAGCGGCCGGAATGCTATCCGGCTTATCGGCGCTTACCGCCGTCACCGCATTTTGATACGCCAGAGAAGCAGCACGCGCGGACTCCGTCTGATGGCTGCTCCAGTAACGCCAGCCAACCAGCGCGCCAACCCCTAAAATCACTCCGACAGCCAGCGCTTTGCCGTTTTCGGCAAAGAAGCGTTTAATCGCATCCACCTGGTCGTGTTCGTTCTCGTAAATTTCCACGCTGTCCTTCTCCTTAGCCCAATAAAGTGCGCAAATGCGCGGCGACGCTGTCCTGCGCCACTGCCGTTTGCTCACCGGAGCGCAAATCCTTCACTACAACAGTCCCATCGGCGACTTCAGATTCGCCAAGAACCAGTGCAATACGGGCGCCCCACTTATCGGCGCGGGCAAACTGTTTCTTAAAGTTGCCGCCGCCGTGGTTTGTCATTAGCTTCACGCCTGGCATTTCATCGCGCAGCCGCTCCGCCAGCGTCATTGCCGCAGACTGCGTTTGTGCGCCGGCAGCCACCAGGTATATATCGACAACAGGAGAGGCAATAAATTCCGGATTAACTGCCTGAACTAACAAAACAAGTCGTTCCAGGCCCATCGCAAAGCCCACTGCCGGGGTAGCGCGACCGCCCAGTTGTTCCACCAGACCGTCATAACGACCACCCGCACAGACGGTGCCTTGTGACCCCAGACTGTTTGTTACCCATTCAAATACGGTGCGGTTGTAGTAATCCAGACCGCGTACCAGACGCTGGTTGACGGTGTAGGCAATCCCCGCCGCGTCCAGCAATTTACACAGGCCGGCAAAGTGCTCGCGTGAATCGTCATCGAGATAGTCGCCGAGAGCGGGCGCGTCGTTGAGTAGCGCCTGCACGTCCGGATTTTTTGAATCCAGCACGCGCAGCGGATTGGTATACATGCGGCGTTTGCAGTCTTCGTCCAGCGTCTCTTGATGCTGTTCGAGGAACGCGACCAGCGCATCGCGATAGTTCGCACGCGCCTCTAATGAACCAATAGAGTTCAGCTCCAGGCTAACGTGGTCAGCGATGCCCAGCGCGCGCCACCAGCGTGCGGTCAGCATAATCAGCTCCGCGTCAATATCCGGGCCTTGTAAGCCGAAGACTTCGGCGCCTAGCTGATGGAACTGACGGTAGCGGCCTTTTTGCGGACGCTCATGACGGAACATCGGACCGATATACCACAAACGCTGTTCCTGATTGTACAGGAGACCATGTTCGATGCCGGCGCGTACACAGCCCGCCGTACCTTCAGGGCGCAATGTCAGGCTATCGCCGTTGCGATCCTCAAAGGTGTACATCTCTTTTTCAACTACGTCAGTAACTTCACCGATCGCACGTTTGAATAACGGGGTCTGCTCTACAATCGGCAAGCGGATTTCACTGTAACCGTAGCTGCCGAGCACGTTTTTGAGTGTGCCTTCAATGCGCTGCCAGATGGCGGTTTCGCCAGGCAGATAATCGTTCATGCCGCGAATGGCTTGAATGTTTTTTGCCACGTTTATTCTCTTTCTGAATATAAAAATGAACCCTCAGCGCTTCCCCGAACGAACCGGGAGCCATGCGGGTTCAATCATACACGGGAAGCGCGCCGCTTCCCATCACGTTCTTATTTTTCAACCTGCAGCACGTCAATCCGACGCGCTTCATCAAGTTGACTTGCTTTCGCGCGAATACGGGATTCAAGCTGCGCGATCATATCGTCGTTATCGAGTCTGTCCTTACGCACGCCGTCTTCATACAGGCCGCTTTTCTTATTGCCGCCCGTCACGCCCAGCGTCGATACCAGCGCTTCGCCCGGTCCGTTCACCACGCAACCGATGATCGAGACGTCCATCGGGGTGATGATATCTTCCAGACGCTGCTCCAGCGCGTTCACCGTGCCGATAACGTCGAACTCCTGGCGAGAACAGGTCGGGCAGGCGATGAAATTGATGCCGCGCGCGCGAATGCGCAGCGACTTCAGAATATCGAAACCGACTTTGATCTCTTCCACCGGGTCGGCCGCCAACGATACGCGCAGCGTGTCGCCGATGCCTTCCGATAACAGCAGACCTAAACCGATCGCCGACTTGACTGCCCCGCTACGCGCGCCGCCCGCTTCGGTGATCCCCAGATGCAGCGGCTGATCGATCTGTTTAGCCAACAAACGATAAGACTCAACGGCAAGGAATACATCGGACGCTTTTACGCTCACTTTGAACTGATCAAAGTTGAGACGATCGAGATGATCGACATGGCGCATGGCTGACTCCAGCAGCGCCTGCGGCGTCGGCTCACCGTATTTTTCCTGCAGATCTTTTTCCAGCGATCCGGCATTTACGCCGATACGAATAGGGATGTTTTTGTCGCGCGCGCAGTCCACCACCATACGAATGCGCTCTTCGTTACCGATATTGCCGGGGTTGATACGCAAGCAGTCAACGCCGTATTCCGCTACTTTCAGCGCAATGCGGTAGTCGAAGTGAATATCGGCAACCAGCGGGACGTTAACCTGCTGTTTGATAAGCTTGAATGCTTCGGCGGCGTCCATGGTCGGTACAGAAACACGAACAATATCTGCGCCAACGCGTTCCAGCGCTTTGATCTGATTAACCGTCGCTTCCACGTCAGTGGTACGCGTGTTAGTCATCGACTGGACGGTGATGGGGGCGCCATCGCCAATCGGCACATTCCCAACGTAAATACGTGTCGATTTTCTACGTTGAATCGGAGCCTGGTTATGCATGAAAAATCTCCCGCGTTACCCGTCTGTTACTGCGCCGGTGTCGGTTCGGCATTAAGGGTCAGACGCGCAACCTGATTAGTTCTGATAAAGCGGCTCAGATCGACAGGTTTTCCTTGATACTGGATCTGCACCGCGGCCGGCGCGCCAATTTTAAGTTTATAAGGCGCCTGACCTGTTAGGTTTAAATTACCATCTTTACGCTGCATACCGCTAAACAGCTTCTTACCCGTGGCGTCAGTGACTTCGAGCCAGCAGTCAGCGGTAAAATTCATCACCAGCGCGTTCGGATCGGCAGCAGGCGCCGCTACGCCAGCCTGACTGGTCGGCAGCGCGGACGGCGTTTCCGTTGCCGCTGGCGCGGCAGATGTCGCAGCCGTATCGACATTCGCCTGCGAAGGCGCGACTACCGTATTTTGCGTTGCCGTTGCCGTTGGCGCTGGCGTTTGCGTCGCCGCTGTCGAATCAACCGGCGTCGCAGGAGCCGGAGCCGTTTGCGCTGGCGTCGTATCCTGACTTGTCGCGTCACGGGTGTCCAGCGGTACGCTTTGGCCGCTGTCTTTATCTGCGTTCAGTTCAGCCGTGCTTTGATCGGCCATTGTCGTGATCTCTTCCTGCTGCGCCTTATGGTTCTGCCACCACCAGGCGCCGGTCAGCCCTACGACCACAAACAGTACCAGCCAGGTAAAAGACATTAACCAGCCGTCGCGTTTTTTGCGACGCTTTCCTAATGAGAAACTCTGCATCGGAGCGACTTTGGCGGCGCGCAGCGGGGCCTGTTTTTCCAGCCCCGGCAGCAGTTCCTCTTCTGGAACATGCACCAGACGCGCATATGAGCGGATATATCCGCGCAGGAAGGTTGAAGCAAGATCGGACGGCGCCTTATCTTCTTCAATATCGCGTACCGTAGAAACCTTCAGGCAAAGTCGCTCAGCGACAGCCTGCTGGCTGAGTCCGAGTTGTTCACGGGCATTGCGCAGACGAACGCCGGTGGTTTGTGCTTCATTTTGGTCGTGCGTGGCTTCAGTATTCATTCGCTACAGCTACAGGTACGTGTAAATTAGGATTCAGGCGCCGACGAGCCGTAATGCCCGCCCACACCGCGAAACATCAGGTTAGTTAACCTTAGTCAGACAGTATAAGCCTGTCAGGCCGCAGATGACAAAACCGCGTAAGACACAAGGCTAAACTCTTGTTGCACCGTTACATACTGCCTTAAAGTCGACAAAAACGCACCGTTATTATTGACCAGACAAGTACAACGCCAGACATTATTCAACTGACATTGCGCCACGGTATAATGAATGCACCGTGGCGCAACTGCTATCAAATAGCCTTGATGTCAATCACCTCTCCCTGCATACGCTTACGCAGGGTACGTTTAGTACGGTCAATCACATCGCCTGCCAACTGTCCGCATGCCGCATCAATGTCATCGCCACGCGTCTTGCGTACGATGGTCGTGAAACCATAACTCATCAAAACTTTAGAAAAGCGATCGATACGGCTGTTAGAGCTGCGGCCATACGGCGCGCCAGGGAACGGGTTCCACGGAATCAGATTAATCTTACAAGGCGTCTCTTTTAGTAGCTCCGCCAGTTGATGCGCGTGTTCAGTGCCGTCGTTGACGTGGTCAAGCATCACGTATTCAATCGTCACGCGCCCCTGATTGGCGTTGGATTTCTCCAGATAGCGGCGAACCGCGCCCAGGAACGTTTCGATATTGTATTTTTTGTTGATCGGGACGATTTCGTCGCGAATAGTGTCATTCGGCGCATGTAAGGAGATAGCCAGCGCGACATCTATCATATCGCCCAGCTTATCCAGCGCAGGCACCACGCCGGACGTTGAGAGCGTGACACGACGTTTGGACAGGCCGAAACCAAAGTCATCGAGCATAATTTCCATCGCCGGTACGACATTGGTCAGGTTAAGCAATGGCTCGCCCATTCCCATCATGACTACGTTGGTGATCGGACGCTGGCCGGTGACTTTGGCCGCGCCGACGATTTTCGCCGCACGCCAGACCTGACCGATAATTTCCGATACACGCAGGTTGCGGTTAAAGCCCTGCTGCGCAGTTGAACAAAACTTGCACTCCAGCGCGCATCCTACCTGTGAAGAGACACACAGCGTAGCGCGGTCGTCTTCCGGGATATAGACCGTTTCAACGCGCTGATCGCCGACAGCAATCGCCCACTTAATGGTGCCGTCTGAGGAACGCTGCTCTTCAACGACCTCCGGCGCGCGGATTTCCGCGACCTCTTTTAATTTACCGCGCAACACTTTGTTGATGTCGGTCATCTCATCAAAATTATCGCAGCAATAGTGATACATCCATTTCATCACCTGATCGGCGCGGAAAGGCTTTTCACCTAAGTTTTTAAAAAACTCGCGCATCTGCTGACGGTTGAGATCCAGCAGGTTGATTTTCGTTTCGTTGTTAAGAACTACCGGGGTACTGCTTTCAGGTGTGACAATTTGTTCAGACATATGCTATTCCGGCCTCGTTATTACACGTTATGGCCCCTGGAGGGTTGAAAAAAGAAACGCCCCGGTAAGCTTACTGCTCGTCCAGGGGCGCTGCATTGTACAAATTCTGGCGTAAGGATGCCACGTCTGCACGCGGCATTAGCAAAAATAATATTTGAACCGATAATTTATCGCCAACGCATTTACAGCGTGAAAGACGAAGAAGATTAACGGGTGCGCGGGCACACTTCGCCTTCACCGAAGAAAAAGGCGATTTCGCGCTGCGCGGATTCCAGCGAATCCGAACCATGGGTGCCGTTTTCAGTTAAGCTATCAGCGTAGTCGGCGCGCAGCGTACCCGCCAACGCGTTCGCCGGATTGGTGGCGCCAAGCAGATCGCGGTGACGCTGTACCGCATTTTCACTTTCCAGCACGGATACCACGATAGGGCCAGAGGTCATGAACTCCACCAGACCGTCAAAGAACGGCTTGCCGTCGTGCTCAGCATAGAAGCCGCGCGCCTGCTCAACAGTCAGGTGCAGCATTTTAGTGCCAACAATTTTGAACCCTGCAGCTTCAAAGCGCGCAAAGATGCTGCCAATAACGTTTTTTGCCACCGCGTTGGGTTTAATGATGGAAAAAGTCCGTTCAATAGCCATGTTTACCTCTGAAATATGTTCTGTTGTTATGTCAGGCGCGGATTATAAAGAGCATCCCATCAATTGCCTATGGATGCAGGTAACATTTTTTTAAAATAAAATGAGCATTAGCAACAAAAGTTAAAGGCGCACAGCAAACTCAGGGGACTGACACAGCACGCAGTGCGTGTGTTCAGGCGTGAGAGCATGGAAAGTACGTTTGCAGCTTTCGCAGGTGAGCGTATACGCCGCACTATGCCGCGTTGAGGCGGGTTCCACGTCAAACCGCAGCCGCAGCGCCTGATGCGGACATACCGCCGCACAGCCGCCGCATCCCGTACAACGCGCCGCCGCTATCGTCAGGGTATTGTCGTCAAACTGGATAACGTTCTCCGGGCAGCTTCGCCAGCAGGCGCCGCACATCCTGCACTCTTGCGGACTGATTTCGGGTACGCATTCGCTGAACGCGGAAAACGCCTGTCTGAGACGCCGTTTCCCCGGCTCGACGGCGCACGGGGTAATGGCGTCGCGCGGAACATGAAACAGAGTGCGCCGCGAGGCGTTAATCTCCGCGCCGACAACGTGTTTGAAAGACCAGCCCGGCTCGCCATAGCGGCGCAGCGCTAAATTTAGCCCCGCCAGCGCCATCAGCCACTGCGCCGATCGCTCCACCGCAATATCAATAAAGCGAATACCGTACTGGCTGTGCCAGAGAAGCAGTTCATCGACCGTTGGCGCCTGTAGCGAAAACGGCCCCACCAACGTATCCCCCTGCACAAAGCGTTTAACCGGTTTGATACCGGTAATGGCGTCAACAGGACAGACAAACAGACAGTCGCCACAGGCTATGCAGCGCGTCGTATCTATGCTGACCTGCCCCTGCGCCAGCGAAAACGCCTGCGCCGGACAAACATCGGCGCAAGCGCGGCAGGAAGAAAAACGAAAGCGACGACGGACGCAGGCCTGCGTCACGTCTACCGCCGGATCGATCGTCAGGTTAACCATCAGCCAATACTAAAGAAGACGTAGCGCAGCATAATCTCGCCGATAAGCAGCAATACGCTGCCCGCCACCAGCGTCCCTCTGGCGTTTCGCAGACCGCCTGCGGCAAAGCAGAGCATTCCCGCCGCTGAGACACACCAGCCGAGAAGATAGACGTCACGCAACTGCGCCAGCGCCTGTAGCGGATGATGCGGGAAAGTGACGACCGTCGTATCCACCGCATTAATATCCGCCAGCCATAGCGGCTGCATGATCAGGCGAATCAGCACCATCAGTGCGACCACCACCACAGCGCAGCGCATTGCGGCGCCAGCGTTGCGCAGATAAGCCAGCGCAATGACTACCGAACCGATAATGCCTGACGTGCCAAAAAACAGCGCCAGCGTGTTGCTATGCTGCCAGGTCGCCACCGAGGCATGGATATAAACCTGCGCCATGCAGAATACATCCACCAGCCCGAACGCTGCCGCCAGCGCCAGCAGCGGCTGCCAGCCTGGCTTTCGGAAAAACAGCAGCACAACCCCTAGCCCCAGCGCCGCCAGATAAAGGCTGGCAAAGACGATTTCGCGACTCAGCCACGAACTGGCGACATGACGTAACGCATTTAGCGCATTCAGGGGATAGCCCATGTGCAGCGCTGAAGCAAGCAGCCCCACGCAGGCCAGTACAAACGCCCCCGCCATCGCGGGAAGCGCGCCGCGTGCAGGCACGCGTCCCTCTACGGCGTACTGGCGGCCCAACGCCAGCCACAGAGTCACCCCCACAGACCCTTGCAAACAGAGCGTAAAAATCAGCAGCGGTAACTCATGCATGGCGTTTACCCTCTTTTTCTGCGCCCTGATGCGCTTTTACAACCAGATTAGGCTTGGTTATGGATGAATCTGGCAGCCCGTTAACGTCGCATACGCTACCGTACTTCGCGCGCAGTTCATCAATCGGGCCAAACTTGATGGCCTCCAGCGGACAGGTCGCGACACAGACGGGCTGTTCACCTTTCGCCTGTAAATCAACGCACATGTCGCACTTGGACATTTGGCCGGTCTGCTCGTTAAGCTGCGGCGCGCCGTAAGGGCAGGACCAGGCGCAATAGCCACAGCCGACGCATTTGTCGGTATCAACGCGCACGATGCCGTCGCCAGGGCGTTTATGCATAGCGGTAGTCGGGCAATTTTTGGTGCAGACAGGGTCCGCACAGTGGTTGCAGGAAATGGAAAGCGTATAAGCAAATACGTTATTGCTGACCCCGCCCTGCCCGGTCGGGATGAAACTTCCGCCCTTGACTTCATAGACGCGGCGGAAACGACGGCCTACTTCCAGATTGTTTTTGTCTTTGCAGGCCACCTGGCAGGCTTTACAACCGGAGCAGCGTGAGGAGTCGATGAAAAACCCCAGTTGTTTATCGCTCACCGGCGGGTAATGTGTAAACTGACTCATGCTTTAGCCACCTCCACCAGCATGGTTTGATGTGAATTTCCCTTCGCCAGCGCGGTAATACGGGCCGAGCTGAGGACGTTCGCACAGCCGCCTTTATCAATACCGTTCTCATCCGGCTGCCACCAGGCGCCGGCCTGCATCGCGACAACGCCAGGAATAATGCGCGGCGTCACTTCCGCCGGGATTTCGCAAATCCCGCGTGAGTTATGAATGCGCACCATGTCGCCATGCGTAATGCCGCGCTTTTGCGCATCCTGCGGGTTGATCCACAATGTCTGCTGCTGCACTTCAATCAGCCACGGGTTAGCGTATTGCGTTGAGTTGGCGCGGTTTTTTCCTTTCCACGTAATTAACTGGAGCGGAAAATCATTTGCCAGCGCATCCTCCGGGCCTTCATGTGCAGGAACGTAGTGCGATAACGCCGGGATTTCCGGATGCTGCATGTCGTACAGGCGCTTCGAGAAGATCTCTATTTTCCCTGACGGCGTCGGGAACGGATGATTTTCCGGATCGCGAATATTGTCTTCAAAGGCGATAAATGGCGCGCTTTTGAACAGATGCTGACGGGTCTTTTGCAGCGTGGCGAAATCCGGCAGATTTTCGTCCGGCATCGCCAGGCGCGTCTGTTCCCAGATGTGTTCAATCCACGCTTTCTCATCGCGCCCCTGGCTAAATTCATTCTCAATGCCTAATTTCGCCGCCACCTCACGTAGCCAGTCGTAGTCGGAGCGCCGCTCAAATTCAGGCTCGATCAGTTTTTCAGAGAGTATCAGGTAGCTTGCCGTGCCCCAGGTTTCACCGATGTTCCAGCGTTCCATAAAGCTGGTTTCCGGCAGCAGTAGATCAGCGTATTTCGCGCTCGGCGTCATAAACAGATCGCTGGCGACAATAAACTGGATCTTTGATTCATCCTCCAGTACGCGTACCGCCTGGTGCAGATCGGGGTTCTGATTCGCCAGATAGTTCCCGGCCAGCGAGAACAGAATACGGATGTTACTGTCCAGCTTATCGGCATCTTTCAGCCCCATATCCGGCGTCACTTTGCTGGCGTCGTCTGCGGCCTGTACCCAGTTCATCACCGAAATTTTGGCTTTTACCGGGTTATCCGGCATCTCCGGACCCGCGGCAAATTTACGGTTAGCGCAGCCGCCGTAACCCGCAGCCCAACCGCCTTTGATGCCGACATTACCGGTAATGGTCGCCAGTAGAGTCGAGCCGCGCGCGGTGCGCTCGCCGCAGTTGTGGCGCTGTGGTCCCCACCCCTGAATCAACGCGGCGGGTTTGGTATTCGCGTAATCACGCGCTAACTGGCGAATGGTTTGCGCCGGCACATGGGTGATCTTTTCCGCCCACTCGGGGGACTTAACGACACCGTCTTTGGCGCCGGTCAGATACGCCACCAGCGATTCGTTAGCCGGTACGCCTTCCGGCATTGAGTCTTCGTCAAAACCGATAGCGTAGCGCGCAATAAATGCGCGATCGTGCAGATTCTCGCTGATGATGACGTACATCATCGCGTCCATCAGCGCATTGTCGGTGGTGGGCAGCAGCGGGATCCACTGATCCGCCAGCGACGAAACGGTGTCGGAATAGCGCGGATCGACCACGATAAACCGCGTACCGTTCTGCTTCATCTTCTGCAAGAAATAGTTGGTATGACCAAAAATGGTCTCCGTCGGGTTATGGCCCCACAGAATCACCAGTTTGGTCTCCAAAAGCGTATCCAGCGAACTGCCGCTGGCGGCAATGCCGTAAGTATAAGGCGTTGCGGCCGCCGTGTTGCCCATACTCACAGAATGGTAGCTTTCGAGATAGCCGCCGGTCAGATTCAGCAGGCGACGCGCCATTTTATCGCCGGAAAAGGTGCCGCCGGAAACGGCAGTGCCAACATGAACATAGCGCGAAGCCGGGCCATATTTTTCAGTAATCGATTTTAAATTATCGGCGATTAAGGTTGTCGCTTCATCCCAGGAAATTCGCTCGAATTTTCCTTCACCGCGTTTTCCTACGCGCTTCATGGGATATTTAAGTCTGTCAGGATGATAAACAAATTTACGGTATGCGCGTCCACGAACACAGGCACGCATCACCGGCATTTGCGCATCCAGCGCATTATCCGGTCGCGTTGAAATTCGCGTCACGATACCTTCACTGACATGCGCCCGAATATCGCATTTGCCCCCGCAGTCAAAAGTGCTGCATGTCTGGACGACTTTTTCCGCAGGCCTGTTTTCAGTTGCCGTCACAGCGCGCGCCTGAGCGGTAGCTGGCGAGGAGACAAACGGTAACGCAATAAGCGCGGAGCTGGCCTGGATAAAATGGCGGCGAGAAATAGCGGGCTGTTCGCCATTTCCCTGGCTTTTTATATTTTTCATGATCCGACTCGTCAAATAAAAACCCATTCTCACGTTTTTAAGTGTTAGATCTCTTGATATTTATCAAGCTCCCTCATTAAGGGTAATTCCGGAAAATTAATAATTCTCATTAACTTTAAATTAAATGAAATTCATAATTTATTCTGAAGAGTTGTTAACGTATTAATTCAAAATTAACCGCTGCAACCTGACCGGACTCATCCATTACGACAAGTTGATAACGTCCAGCGATATTGAGTAATAAAGAAAGACGATTATTTTCGCCATTAACAGGTTCGCCATTTAAAAACCACCAGCGACGCCCTTTACCGCCGGTAGTCGAGACGGGCAGCGTGACGTTTTCCTGGCCTGGCAATTGCCTGATCACCGCGCCATCCCTCACTCCTGACAGCATTAACGGCGCGGCATCATTGCCCTGTAGCGGCGGACAGTGGTCGGACGCCGCGGGCAAGCGGGCGCTACGTCTTTCCGCAGTCGGCAGCCACGGCTCCAGCGGCCGCGGCCAGACGATAAACGTATGCGCACGCGCCTGCGGACAGTCGGCAGCGACACGCCGCCCCGTATCATCCAGCCAGACCGGGAAACGAATACCGTTGATGTCTTCCTGCTCAGGTAACAGCAGCGTGGGCGGCTGGCTGTCGTCAAGCAGCCATGTCGCCAGTCGGCGGCGACAGTTGCTGTCTCCGGCAGGCAGAGTCTGTCCGCCCGGCCAGCAAATGACGCCGCGGCTTACCGTCTGCGGACGCGGATCTTCCGGCAGGCGTCCCGTATGCGCCAGTAACAGATTATTGACCTGGTTAAGTAATGGCACCGCGCTGGCAAAACCAAATTGCCCCACCACAGGCGTGCCGTCGGGTCTGCCTGTCCAGATGCCGATGATATAGCGCGCGTTAACGCCAATAGCCCACGCATCGCGATAGCCGTAGCTGGTGCCGGTTTTCCACGCCAACGGCACAATGCGCGGCAGCGCATTATCCGGCAAGGGTTGCGCTTCATCCGCCATAATCCGTCGAATGATCCACGCCGCTCCCGGCGACATTAATGGTCTTTCCGACAGCGGATCGTCCGGCTGTAACCGTAGTTTCGCCGCTTTCCCATGACGAGCGAACGCGCTGTATGCCGCCGCCATCTCGTCAAGCCGCGCGCCCGCGCCGCCCAGAATCAGCGAAAGGTTGGGCGCCGCGCCAGCAGGCAAATATAGCGGCAGGCCGACGTTACGCAGTTTTGCCGCAAATCGTTTCGGCCCATAGGTTTCAAGCACCTGAACGGCTGGCAGATTCAGCGAGCGTACCAGCGCGTCGCTCATGCTGACCGGGCCGTGAAATCCGCTGTCGAAGTTTCCCGGGCGGTAATCTCCGGTGCGGCGCGGAACGTCCTGTAATAATGATGCGGGATGGATCAAGCCGTCATCCAGCGCCAGACCATACACAAAGGGTTTGAGTACCGATCCCGGCGATCGGATCGCCGTTACCATGTCGACATGACCAAAACGGCTGTCGTCATTAAGGTCTACCGATCCTACCCAACCGCGCACGCTCATATCGCTATGATCGACGACGATCATCGCCAACGAACTGCGTGCCGGCAGCCGCCCTTTCCATGCCCGCGCCAGATCTTCCAGTTGCCGCTGCAATCCGGCGTCCAGCGTGGTCACAATTTTGTCGTTCTGGCTTTTACTCAACATCATTCGGGCAAAAAGCGGCGCCAGTTGCGGCATTTGACGCGGCGCCAGCCAGACCGGCTCTTCACGCGACTCGCGTACCGTTTCGGCAGGCCAGACGCCCTGCGCCGCCATCCGATCCAGTACTTTATTTCGTGCCGCTTCGGCTCTCGCAGGCCAGCGGTCGGGGCGTAACCGGCTCGGCGCCTGCGGCAATACGGCCAGCAGCGCCGCGTCAGCGTAGCTCAGGCGCGCGGGCGGCTTGCCGAAGTAGGCCCAGCTTGCAGCGCCAATACCCTGTAGCGTGCCGCCGAACGGCGCGCGGTTCAGGTACAGCGTCAGGATATCGCGCTTGGACAAATGCCATTCAAGCTGGAGGGCGCGCCAAAGCTGGCGGATTTTACCGCCGAACGTGCGCGAATGCGGGTCCAGCAGTCTCGCCACCTGCATAGTCAGCGTACTGCCGCCGGAAATAACGCGCCCGGCGGTAAGATCCTGCCATGCCGCGCGCGCGACGGAGAAAGGGTTAACGCCAGGGTGCCGCCAGAACCAGCGATCTTCGTAATTGATTAGGGCCTCCAGGTAGCGGGGAGAGACCTCTTCAATCGTCACCGGATAACGCCAGATCCCCCCGGCGTCGGCAAAGCGCCACAGCGGCGTACCGTCATGGGCGACCACGACCCGCGCAGGATGGACCTCATTGAGCGGCAGCGGCCAGAGTTTATCCGCTGCCCATAACGCCAGGAAAATAAAAAGCGGCGCGCCCGCCAGCCACAGCCAGCGGCCACGTTTACCACGCCAACCGTTCATTTAAGGCGTCACAATCAGCAGCCCCTCGCTCGCGCCGGTTGCCCGCCACTGAGGCGCGTACATCGATTCCACCTGCGGTTGCGCAAGCTGGTACGTCCCCGGCGTTACCGCGCGCGCCAGGTAGACCAGCGTCACGGGCTGGCCCTCATTGACAACGACGGCAGCCACAAACCGATCGTCGCGGAATTCCATATACTGAATATCCGCCTGCTGCATCTGATTAAGCAGATTTTGCACTTCGCTACCGCTCTCCGGCAGGCTGGCGCTGCTGTCAGCCAGATTCTGGTTTTCCAGCTCCAGCCCGGCCGGGAGCAGGTCCACCACCAGTGCATCCGGCACATTGCGATCGGCCACTACCGTTAACCAGACCAGCACCAGTTCGCCGCTACGCAACGAGGACAGCGATTTGCGCTGACCATCGGTCCCCAGTATTTGTCGTTCAATCTGCAAAACGTTGCTGGCAGGCTCAGGCGCAGATGAGGGATAGCCGCTGCTATCCAGACGCAGCCATAGCGGCTGGCTACCGGTGTTCGTCACCTCAAGGGCGCCCAACTGGTCAGCATCCAGATTACGGGTCAGCGCCTTGTCGCCCGACAGCGGCTGCGCCTCTAACGAGGTCTGCGCCTGCCAGGCGCCCGCGCTGGCCTGTCGCGAATGCGCGGCGAGGAACAAGGCATTGTTCTCCTGGGTAGAGAGCCAGCGCTGACCGAAGGCCTGCTCAGAAAGCGAGCTTAATAGCGCGTTTTGCGCGTCCGGTCTGAGGTTGTTCTCTTCCAGTAGCGACAACATCAGAGCGTTATCGCGCAGAGAACTGCCGTAATCCGCTATCCATTGCCGTTCGTCCTGACGCGGCGTATTCAGCGCCAGCGTAATGGCCTCTTCGCCGCGTCTGGCATCACCCATCGTTTTTAACGCGATGCCCAATTGCATCAGCGGCAGTCCTGAAGCCGCCTGACTACGGCGCTCCCAGATTTCGCGCAGCGCGCCGAGCGGCGCTTTCTGCTGACGCGCCAGTACCAGCGCGGCGTAAGCCTGAGCGGCAAAAGTACTGGCCTGAGTATTATCGCTATAACGAATCAGCATCGTGCCGGGATCCTGCAGATAGCGCAGCAGTCGCTCATTGCCCCGGTTAATGGCCTCCGGCGGGACGCTATATCCCTGTTCGCCCGCGCGAATGAGGAAATCCATCGCGTAGGCCGTTAGCCAGGGCTCTTCCGCCCCATTTTCATCCCATAGCGCAAAACCGCCATTATCACGCTGCATCTGTAGTATCCGGGAGATGCCGATATCCACCGCGGCGCGCCGTTTTTCATCACTATCGCCGGTAATACCGAGCGTCTGCAATTGAGCGGCATTGGTGTACAGCGCCGGGAATAACCCGCTGGCGGTTTGTTCCAGGCACCCGTACGGATATGCTTTCAGCTCGCGAATGTAGCGCGCCAGATTGAGCGGCGGTTTTCCGCTTAACAGCAGTTGTCCCTGCAACGTGGCTGGCGAGACGTTTGCCAGATGCTGCTCTGGTACATGCCAGCTCTCTCCCGGCGCCAGCGCAATGCCACTATTTACCGTTTGGGCAGGCCAGGCCGGACGCACGCCGATTTGCCACTGCTTATGCTGCGCGCCGAGGGTTTCTCCCGGCAGATTCAGACCGCTAATGGTCGCCTGGATTTCGCCTTCGCCCAAACCTTCCAGCGCGCGTACCGGAACGAATAAGGTGGTGCGCACGCCCGGCGCCAGGTTGACCGGTTGCGGCTGCTGGCTAAGCAGTTCCAGTAACCCACTGGCGGCGAGCGCAATATTCAGCGTCTGCGGGCGGTCGGTCAGATTGGTGACGTCCAGCACCAGTCGCGAAACATCCCCTCCCGCCAGAAAACGCGGCATATTCAGCTCGGCAATCACTGGCGCGGCGACAACAACTTTGCTTTCGCCACGACCAAAATCGTCCGCTGTCCATGCCTGCGCCATAACCCGCAGTTCGCCGTTAAAGTCGCCAATCGGCAGCGTTACGACCCCTTCGCCCTGCTCATTGAGCGTGATCGGCTGCGCCTGCTGCGCGATGATATTGACATGGTTTACCGGCGGTTTTCCGCCGCGCTTAAGGTCGTCGCCATCGCCGCCAAAACGCAACGCCGCCAGCCGCCCCTGCCCTTCAATGACCTGGCCGTAAATATCGTAGATATCCGCACCGTAGCGTTTTTGACCGAAGAACGCCTGCCACGGGTCCGGCGTCGCGTAATCGGTGATATTCAATACGCCGCTATCGACTGCGGAGACCAGCACGTTGATCTGTTTTGGCATTTCGCCGTGTTTAACACTGGCTTTCACCCTGACGGTGAGCGGCTGATTCGGGCGCATTTTAGCCGGGCTTTCGAGCGCCAGATCGAGGCGGCGGTTTTCATCCCCCAGCGGTAGGTGTAGTAACCCCACGGCGCGTTTTGGCGTCGCGGAACGAGATTTATCGCCAGGACGCACCACCAGCGTACTGAGATAGAGATCGTGGCGATTCCAGGTTTTATCCACCGGAATCGTGAGCTCCAGACCTTGTGCCGGCACATCGATCGCCTGCCACCACAGCGGACCATCGCTGGACTCCACCATCGCATAACCTTTACCGGCGACCGGCGCGGCGATATGCAATTTCATGGTGTCGCCTGGACGATAATTCGCTTTATCCAGTTTGAGGGTGACGCGATCCGGACGCGCCGCGCCGCTACCGTCGCTGTTATCCTGCCAGCTATAGCCGGCCCAGAAACGAACGCTGCTGACCGTCTCATTCGGCGCTTTGACCTCCAGACGGTACGCGCCCCATTCCACCGGGAAGCTGACTTTTCCGGTTTCATCCGCGTTCAGATCCAGCGTCTGCTCGCCCTCCACCAGATCTTTTTGATCAAACTGCGACTGCCAGCCTTCGCTTTCCGACCAGTTCCAGTAATAGTCGCGACGCTCGCGGATGAGCCGCACCTGTAAACCGGACACCGCTTTTTTCTCGCCCTGCGCGTTGGCGTAAACAATATCGAATGCGGCGTTGCTGTCTTCATCGACAATCGGTTGATTAACGGTGGTATCCGTACGGTAGTCGTATACCGCTTTGGCGGCGAACTGTGGACGAATCCCCGGTAACGTATCGGCAGGCCAAATCGCCTGCTCTACGCGACGAGTGACCGGACGACCGCCAGACTCCAGCAGGCTGGCCTGTAGAATTACCTGCAGCGGCGAATGCGCTTCTTGCCACTGGCTGGCAGCACTCACTTCACCACGTCCGCCTTTATCCAACGTCAGTTGAACTTCGTCCAGGCTGCGCGCAAGATTCTCTTCGGCAATATTGCCGAACTGGAAGCCAGGCAACGCCGCGACAGCGTCGCGCAGGGGACGCAGGAAAAGTTGCCCTTGCAGGGTATTGCCGTTAGCAGGCGCGCCATACAAGTAATAGCCGACAACGGAGAATTTCACCTCATCCGCAGGCGACAGCGGTGTTTTTTGCGCCGTCAGGTTGAGCGCCATCCGCTCCGGCATAAAGTCTTCCACGTGGAAATCCCAACTCCGCAGCAAATTATCGCCGGTGTTGGCGCGGACATGCCACAAGCCAGTCGGCGCGTTGATATCCAGCGGATAATTCAAACGGTATAGCCCGTTTTCCGGCTGGCTGACGACGGTACGCATCACCTGTCCGTCTGGTTTTACCACTTCCAGCTTAACGGGTTGATCGGGCAGCGTTTTACCGTCGCTATCGCGCAGTAATCCGTTGAGGATAACCGTTTCGCCCGGTCGGTAGAGATCGCGCGGGCCGAACATAAAGAACTGCTTGCTGTAGCCGGGCGCGCCAGCGACATTAAATTCCGACAGATCCAGAGCCGGAAGCGTGAGATCGAGCAGCGTAGTCTGCTCCTCTTTACGCGCCAGTAATAGCGCCGCCGCTTTATCAGCTTCCAGTTGCACATGTCCCTGCGCGTCGCTCGTCGCCTGCGCCAGCGTCTGACCTTTATCATTCAGAAGAACGATCTCAATTCCCGACTGCGCCGCGCCGTTTTCCAGGCTTTGCGTAAAGATATCCAGCCGATTATGGTAACGGTGCGCGGACACGCCGATATCGCTAAGGGTAAACAACGTAGCGGCATTACTATAGTTGTAGTGTCCAGCCTGATTCATTACCGCCACATATACGCCCGCCTGTTGCAGCGGCTTAATATCGCTTAATGGCAGCAGCAGTTTCTCACGCGTATTGCGCGCCGGATTAAGATCAAAACGACCGGTATAAACCAAATCCGCCATTTTCAGCAGATTGTCGGACTCCCAGTTAGAGAGAGAACTACGGTACTCCCACTGGCTGACAAATGACGCCAGCGATCCGGGCTTAACGCGGAAAAAGTTCACATCAACGTGGTTGACGTTAAGCGCCATGACCGGCAGTCCTTCCGCGATTTTCCCCGGTAGCAGCGATCCCCGGCTGGCAAAGCCGACGCTGGGCTGGACATCACGCGTGGTAATCGTTTTTTCATAAGACTTGCCGAAGGTGGCGTTATTCAGCGCTTTAACGGCGGGATCAACCGTGACCACCAGCACGCGTTCAGGTTCCAGATGACGTAACCTTAGCTCTTTTAAATTTGGCGCCAGCTCCCATGCGCCGTCAACGCTGCCGCTTTTCTTATCAACCACGTGAACCACACGGGAGAAATCCTGTTCAGGATCTAAAGGAATTGAAAACGTCAGCACCAGCGTCGCCGCGCCGTCGAGCTGCGCTTCGGAGGCGTCTAATAGCGTGAGCGCTTTGCCCTGGCTTTGCTGCGCCAGCTTTTGTAGCTGTGCCGGGTCTTGCGCGGGCGAGGGCTGCGCTACGGCTGGCGCTTCGCTTTTAGTCGTCGGGGCGGTTTTATCGTTGTTATCGCATCCCGCCAGCGCCAGCATGATCATGCAGGCCACCACGCGTAAATGTTTCATCTTTCATCCCTGGCCTTAACGGCCTGTCAGCAACGGTTGATGAGATATTATGCGCGAGAAATTTTATTGTGTAAGTCCGTATTACTGTGATGATGCGAAAATTTTACGCAGAAATGTGGTTTCGCCAGCCAAAACAGCCTCTTCTACTTGTCCCTTTTCGGGAAACGTCCGACAATTTGTCCATAATCAGGTAACAATGGAGATGCCCATGACCACCGCCTTTTTTGTCGCCGCCGACTGGCTTGCCGAACATATTGATGATCCGGAAATACAGATTCTTGACGCCCGTATGGCGCCGCCAGGACAGGAACATCGTGATATGGCGGGCGAATATCGCGCCGGACATATTCCCGGCGCGCTGTTTTTTGATATTGAAGCGCTTTCCGATCGCGCATCGCCGCTGCCGCATATGATGCCGCGCCCGGAAGCGTTTGCGGTGGCCATGCGTGAACTGGGTGTTCGCCAGGATAAACACCTGGTCATATACGATGAAGGCAATCTGTTCTCCGCTCCGCGGGCATGGTGGATGCTACGCACGTTCGGTGCCGAGAAAGTGTCCATTCTGGCGGGCGGACTGGCGGGCTGGCAGCGTGACGAATGGCTATTGCGCGAAGGCGAGGAGGCGCATGAAGGAGGCGAGTTTGAGGCGAAATTCGCGCCGCAAGCCGTGGTGCGTCTCACCGACGTATTGCTGGCAAGTCATGAAAAAACCGCGCAAATCGTTGACGCGCGTCCGGCGGCGCGTTTTAACGCTCAGGCTGATGAACCGCGTCCGGGACTGAGGCGCGGACACATTCCTGGCGCGCTAAACGTCCCGTGGACGGAACTGGTGTATGAGGGCGAATTAAAGACCACTGACGAACTGAATGAGGTTTTTTTCAGCCACGGCGTGAGTTTCGACAGACCGATTATCGCCAGTTGCGGTTCCGGCGTGACGGCCGCGGTCGTGGTGCTGGCGCTCGCCACGCTGGATGTGCCTGACGTCACGCTTTACGACGGCGCGTGGAGCGAATGGGGCGCGCGTACCGATTTACCGGTTGAACCCACTTAATATCTGCCATGCCGGATGGCGCTCACGCTTATCCGGCCTACCGTTCAGGCTGATGTAAAACGATCTACAGACATTGTTTTTGTTCAGCTCTTTTTTGCTGTCTTGTAAACGGGCATTATTTTCTCTTAATAAAATCCTATTTTTTATCGGTAAATACTTTACGCCTGGTATAAGGAGTATCATCACCGTTGTTTTGGTTTTCACCGGGAAATAACTCCTGTAAATATAATTTTTAAGGATGGAAAATGGATATTTCACTCGCTAATTTAATAGAGTTGGTTAAAAAGGTTAACCGTAATGAGGTGCCAAATCCTATGCCTGCTGAGGAAATAAGTCGTCTGCGAGTGCGTAAGTATCGCGATCCGCAAAATACGGAAACCACTGAGTTACCTGAAAGCCTGAAGGCGCTACTGGCCTACGACCGCGATCTACTTAGCAATTATAATATGCCTGTGATTGAAACATTACAAAGATCTATTGATAAAGAGGGAGTAATACATTCTTACTCTCCTGATGAAGAGGCGTATTACGGCGCTGGCATGGATAGCTCAGATATTGATATTGAAGATCTGATGCCTGTCTGGAGTAACGATCCCCGTCTTCCGGCATTAATTCGTATCGATCATGTCGGCGATCAGGCCATTTTTATCTATATCACAGAACGGGATGCCAACGGCGAATACCCTATTGCCCGCATGGAACGAAATGAATTCTGGCTGGCGGAGTCTTCCCTGGTGGAATATCTCTATAATATTCTTTCGCGCGCTAAAGACATTGGCTTTACCAAAGAGGATTTACATCTTCCGCAATGGAAGGCACAGCAAAAAATGAATGAACAACGCGATGCCGCTTTACTTGACCTGGAGAATTATCATGAGGAGCTTTGGGCAAAACTGGACGCGCTCGGCGATTAATCGACATGATGTCGGGTGGCGCTCACGCTTATCCGGCCTACCGTTCTGGCTGATTTAAAACGAATCTACATAAATTCTGTTTAAGCAGGCCACAAAAAAACCGCTCAATTGAGCGGTTTTTTTGTGCTGGTCCGGTTCGCGGCCTTTCCAGCAGGCTTTGTTGCCATAGCAACGCAGGCACACCGTAGGGGATTAATACTCCCTTTTAAGGGAGCAAATGTCAATATAATTTACCGGGAAACTATTCAACATTTAAGGTATTATCTTTCCCGGCCCTTTCCGCCGTCTCGCAAACGGGCGCTGGCTTCAGGAGAGGATAACCCATGGCCGTAAGCGCAGGCACACCGTAGTGCCTGCTATCACGGCATTATCGCCAGCGGTACTGCCGTGATGCGGTCTTCGCAAGGACCGCAACATGAAGGTACGATGCTTTTGTGTCGTGCTTCTTGTTTCTGGCACGTTGTGTCTTCACGCAGACAGAAGCTACCCAGGTAATTCTGTTCCCGTAACGCTCAACGTCCAGAGCAGGTAAGCCAGGAGGCCGCCCTGTTGGGCGGCTTTCTTTTCTTCAGATGATGCGATTCTGTTTAAAATCGCGCAGGAACCCGCCCCAGCGGCGCTCGTAGAACGGTGCGATATGCTCGGTGATAAAGTGGCTGATACCCTGCTCGCCCTTCCTCACCTGACAAATATCGATCGGTTCGTCACCCGGTAACGTGTCGGTCGCCACATTGCCCGCTGCGTGAATGATCTCTTCAATATCGCCGTCAGCCTCAATGCCAATCAGCAGATTAGGTTGGGCGTCCGCATGTTCTTTAATCGCGCAGAGAAATGCGCGTTTCACCGGTTTGATGGTTTTAAACAGCGTAGTGAGGGAATCAATCATCTGCGACGGCGGCTCGGCCACTTCGGATAAAATAAGCGACTCGCCGCCTTCCAGCACTTCCTGCGTACTTAACGGACTGCCTTCCTCAGCGAGAAGCAGGCTGATTTCACGCGGCATAAACTCTTTGCCGGTCGGCAATTTAGCGTTGAGGAATAACGTTTCGCCAAGCGTCATTTCAAACAGCGTGCGCGCCGGCATCACCACAAATGCCTGTTCGTCTTCCACGGCCTGCTGCAGCGCCTCCAGAGAAGTAAAGAAGGGAATGACGGTCGTGCCGTCTTCTTTTTCCCAGTGCTGCAAATCCAGAGCGCTGTCTTCCACTATCGCCTCGCCTTCGGCAGCGCTGCCCGGCACCCAGACGGTGGACTCCAGTAAGGTACGGAAAAATGCCGGACGATGCGCGGGCTCAGTCGCCGCTTTCTCCAGCAAGATTTCTAATTCATTTTTAGTTTCGGACATAGGAATCACAAATTATGTATATGGGTTGTAGGCCTGATAAGACGCACGGCGTCGCCATCAGGCAAAATGCCGGGTGGCGCTTCGCTTACCCGGCCTACAAAAACACCGTTCAGGCGGTCAGCAAATTCGCGATGGTGCGCACACCCAGACCGGTTGCCCCGGCAGCCCACTGCTCAACCGGCGCTTTGCGATAAGTGGCGGAACAGTCAATGTGCAGCCAGCCTTCGCGGTAATTTTCAACAAAGTGCGACAGAAAACCCGCGGCGGTGCTTGCCCCAGCGGGATACGCCGCGCTGCCGGTGTTGTTCAGTTCCGCAAAGTTAGACGGCAGCTGGTTACGGTGGAACTCCGCCAGCGGCAGACGCCAGAACGGTTCATTCTCTTGCGCCGCGCTGGTCAGCAAGCGCCCCGCCAGCGTATCGTCAAAACTGAATAGCGCATGGTAGTCGTTACCCAGCGCCGTTTTCGCCGCGCCGGTTAACGTCGCCATATCAATGATTAGCTGCGGGTGTTGTGCGCTGGCGTCAATCAGGCCATCCGCCAGCACCAGTCGCCCTTCCGCATCGGTATTCATGACTTCGACATTCTTACCATTACGGTAGCGAATAATGTCGCCCAGTTTAAACGCATTGCCGCTGATCAGATTATCGGCGCAGCACAGGAACAGTTTTACGCGTTTATTCAGCCCACGGGTAATGGCGAACGCCAGCGCGCCTGTTACTGTCGCCGCGCCGCCCATATCGGATTTCATTGAGTCCATAAAAGCGCTTTGTTTGATACTGTAGCCGCCGGAGTCAAAGGTAATACCTTTACCGACCAGGCAGGCATAAACCGGCGCATCTTTGTCTCCCGTCGGGTTGTAATCCAGCGCCAGCAGCACCGGCGGACGCTCAGAACCACGGCCTACGGTATGCAACCCCATATAGTTCTGCTCGCGCAGATCTTCGCCTTTGGTGATACGGTAAGTGACGCTATCGCACGCGACGCTACACAGCAGATCCACCGAGCGCTGCGCCAGTTGCTCCGGCCCAAGCTCTTCCGCCGGAGCATTAATGGTGTCGCGCACCCAGTCAATAATAGTCAGGCGGTTATCCAGCTCCTGACGTTGGGCATCGTCTAAATCCGGCCACATTACGGTACGGACGCCTTTTGGTCCTTTGTAACCCGCCCAGAATGCCCAACAACGCTCGGTATCCCATCCTTCGCCTGTCAGCGCGACCTGTTTTATTCCCAGGCCGTCGATTTTACGCGCCGCACGCTGGATCAACCCCAGATCGTCTTTACCGTTAAGATGCAAGGTAATACCGTCGTTATTAATACTGTAAGTGGCTTTATCGCCCCAGCGCGCATCGGCAGGCTGCGTGGAAAGCGTAATTTTCATGGCTTCTGTCATTGTTATTTTCCTTATTAGCAAACGGGCCGCCGTAGGGCAGCCCGTTATTTGACTTACTCTGCTTCATCCAACCAGACTAGCAGAATCGCCTCCAGAATTTTTTCATTGGATGCGTTAGGGTCGTCGTCAAAATCGTCCAGTTCGCAGATCCACTGATGCAGATCGGTGAAACGAACGGTTTTAGGATCGACATCAGGATATGCGTCGTATAACGCTTCGCCGATCTCGCGGTTATCGGTCCACTTGAGTCCCATACTACCCTCTGTTAATGCTCACGCGCATGGTTGATTGTGTAACGTGGAATTTCGATAACCAGATCGTCGTCGGTAACGCGGGCCTGGCAGCTCAGTCGACTTTCCGGCTCCAGCCCCCACGCTTTATCCAGCATATCGTCTTCTTCTTCCGAACTTTCCGGCAAGGAGTCGAAGCCTTCACGTACAATACAGTGACAGGTGGTGCAGGCGCACGATTTCTCACAGGCGTGTTCAATCTCGATGCCGTTGCGCAGCGCAACGTCAAGAATGGTTTCACCGGTCTCAGCTTCCAGAACTGCGCCATCCGGACAAAGATCCTGATGAGGCAGAATAACAATCTTCGGCATGTTAAACCTCGTCTACGGAATGGCCTTTCAACGCGCGACGAACCGACTGGTCCATGCGGCGAGCGGCAAATTCCTGGGTTTGTTTATCTACGTTTTTAATGGCTTGTTCTATGGCGTCAACATCATCGCCTTGTGCGACCGCGCTTAAATGTGCGGCGGCATCATCAATGCATTGACGTTCTGCGGCGCTTAGCAGCGCGGCGTCGGCAGTTAGCGCGCCGGTCAAACTTTCCAGCACGCGCGCGGCTTCGACTTTTTGCTCCGCCAGCATACGCGCTTTCACGTCCTGCTCGGCAAAACTCATGGAATCCTTGATCATCGAGGCGATTTCACCATCGGTCAGGCCATAGGAGGGTTTGACCTGAATGGAGGCCTCGACGCCAGTGGATTTTTCCATTGCGGTGACGCTCAACAGGCCATCGGCGTCTACCTGGAAGGTCACGCGAATATGCGCCCCGCCCGCCGGCAGCGGCGGAATCCCGCGCAGCGCAAAGCGCGCCAGCGAGCGGCAGTCCTGCACCAGTTCGCGTTCGCCCTGCATCACATGGATAGACATCGCGGTCTGGCCGTCTTTGAAGGTGGTGAAATCCTGCGCGCGCGCCACCGGGATAGTGGTGTTGCGCGGAATGACTTTTTCCACCAGGCCACCCATCGTTTCCAGCCCAAGAGAGAGTGGAATCACGTCCAGCAGCAGCATTTCGCTGTCCGGCTTGTTGCCGACCAGAATATCGGCCTGAATCGCTGCGCCGATAGCGACCACTTTATCCGGGTCGATAGCGGTTAACGGCGTGCGGCCAAAAAATTCGCCCACCCGCTCACGCACCAGCGGTACACGGGTCGAACCGCCGACCATGACCACTTCCAGAACGTCCTGGGGATCAACGCCGGCATCTTTCAATGCGCGACGGCAGGCCGATAGCGTGCGCTTAACCAGTGCGGAAATGAGATCGTTAAACTGCTCGCGAGTGATCTCCCCCTGCCAGCCCGCAACGTTAACGCGAACGGTATCGGCATCGCTTAAGGCGATTTTCGCGGCAATCGCGGCATCCAGCAATTCGCGCTGAACGCGATTATCGCTACGATCGGCAATTCCCGCCTGCTCGCGAATATAGTCCGCCAGCAGATGGTCAAAGTCGTCGCCGCCGAGCGCAGAATCACCGCCCGTCGCCAGCACTTCAAACACCCCGCGGCTCAGGCGTAAGATAGAGATATCGAAGGTACCGCCGCCGAGATCGTAAACAGCAATAACGCCTTCTTTGCCTGAGTCCAGACCGTAGGCAATCGCCGCCGCCGTCGGTTCGTTGAGCAGGCGCAGTACATGCAGGCCTGCCAGCCGCGCGGCGTCTTTCGTCCCCTGACGTTGGGCATCATCGAAATAGGCGGGAACAGTAATCACCACACCATCCAGCTCGCCGGAGAGCGATTCGCTAGCCCGCGCGGCCAGCGCTTTGAGAATATCAGCCGATACGCGTACCGGATTGAGCAATCCAGCCGCCGTGTCAATCATCGGCAGCCCATTAACGCTTGCCTTAAACCGGTAAGGCAGATGCGGATAGCGCGCCTGGATATCCGCCAACGAGCGTCCCATCATGCGTTTCACAGAGCTGATAGTGTTGGCCGTATCCTGCGCGGCATTGTCGCGCGCAGCGTAACCGACCGTATGGCCCTGCTGCTGATAGTGAACCACTGAAGGCAACAGGTGGCGCCCTTCGTGATCAGGCAGAGTTTCCGCCTGGCCGCTGCGAACCGTCGCAACCAGAGAGTTGGTAGTGCCTAAGTCGATGCCCGCCGCCAGACGACGCTGATGCGGCGCGGCGCTCAGACCAGGCTCACTAATTTGTAATAAGGCCATGTTAGATTCCAGTTAAAAATCGAGCAGCTTTTCTTCGAGTTGTTCTGCGCTGCTTCGCAGTTTATCGAGAAACCGCAGTTTGCGCACCGTATCCGCCGCCGCGTCCCACGCGGCGTTGTCCAACTGTTCCACCATTTGCTGAAGACGAGCATCAAACATCTTTTGTACGCGTTTGATGAAGCTTTCCAGCCGCACGTCGTCTTTTGATTGTTCGATATCGTCCAGCTCTTCGCGAAGCGTGAGTTGTTCCATCAGAAACGCGGTGTCGCGTACCGTATGCTGCTCGCTGGCCAGATCGAACCCGTGTAAGGAAAGCAGATACTCCGCGCGCGTCAAAGGGTGACGCAGCGTTTGCCAGGCCTGGTTGATCGTGGCGGATTGCTGGACGGCGGCAAGCTGCTGCGCCTGAGTGCCGTTGGCAAATTTGTCAGGGTGATACTGGCGTTGCAGATCCTGAAAACGAAGGCTCAGCGCCTGGGTGTCAATCTGATAACGGGCTGGTAAGCCAAAGAGGGTGAAGTAATCCATAACATTCTCAGGGATAGCCTGTCAGAACAAACCCCACACGCAGGCGACCACGGTGGGGTTATACCTTCTTACTTCGCGCCGCAGATGCGTTGTCTGCGCGGGTTCCCCCAGACACTGACTCAAATAAGCGCCTGGGGATTCACTCGCTTGCCGCTTTTCTGCAGCACGAATGCTCGGTATAACAGCGGAACACGGTTACACGTGGAAGCTTTCGCCGCAACCACACTCATCTTTCACATTCGGGTTGGAGAATTTAAACCCTTCGTTCAGACCTTCTTTTACGAAGTCCAGCTGTGTACCGTCCAGAAATTGCAGGCTCTTGCCGTCAACCACTACCTTAACGCCTTTGTCTTCAAACACGGTGTCTTCCGCCGTTGGCTCGTCAACAAATTCCAGCACATAAGCCATACCTGAGCAGCCGGAGGTTCTCACGCCCAGACGCAGACCAAACCCTTTACCACGGTTGGCCAGGAAGGTATTAACTCGCGCTGCTGCACTGTCGCTAAGTGTAATCGACATAACAAAACCTCAATGTTAACGTTCTATTTTATTTCGCTTCGCGTTTGCTTTTGTAATCCGCAATAGCGGCTTTAATCGCGTCTTCCGCCAGAATAGAGCAGTGAATTTTCACCGGCGGCAGTTCCAGTTCGTCTGCAATGTCGGTGTTTTTAATCGCCTGCGCTTCGTCCAGGGATTTCCCTTTCACCCACTCCGTTACCAGAGAACTGGAGGCGATAGCGGAACCGCAGCCATAAGTCTTGAAGCGCGCGTCTTCAATGATACCTTCATCGTTAACTTTAATCTGCAACTTCATGACGTCGCCGCAGGCCGGCGCGCCAACCATGCCGCTTCCCACGTTATCGTCGTTGTTGTCAAACGACCCTACGTTACGCGGGTTCTCATAGTGATCGATTACTTTTTCGCTGTAAGCCATTATAAATTCTCCTGATTCCGATACCGATTAATGATGTGCCCATTCGATGCTGTTCAGATCCACACCCTGCTTGTACATTTCCCACAGTGGAGAAAGGTCACGCAGACGGCCAATGGATTTACGAACCAGATCAATGGTGTAGTCGATCTCTTCTTCAGTGGTAAAACGACCTAAAGAGAAACGGATAGAGCTATGCGCCAGCTCGTCATTCATGCCCAACGCGCGCAGCACGTAGGACGGTTCCAGACTGGCGGAGGTGCAGGCGGAACCGGAAGAGACCGCCAGGTCTTTCAGCGCCATGATCAGCGACTCGCCTTCAACGTAGTTAAAGCTCACGTTGAGAATGTTTGGCGCGCCCTGCTCAAGGTCGCCGTTCAGGTAAACTTCTTCAATATCTTTGATGCCGTTCCACAGACGGTTACGCAGACCGCGCAGACGGGCCATTTCGGTCTCCATCTCTTCTTTCGCGATACGGTAAGCTTCGCCCATGCCGACGATCTGGTGAACAGGCAGAGTACCAGAGCGCATACCGCGCTCGTGCCCGCCGCCATGCATCTGCGCTTCAATGCGAATACGCGGCTTACGACGCACATACAGCGCGCCAATGCCTTTCGGACCATAAATTTTATGACCGGAGAAGGACATCAGATCCACTTTCAGTTGGCTCAGGTCGATAGGCAGTTTGCCCACGCTCTGGGTGGCATCAACGTGGTAGATGATACCGCGCGCGCGGCACATTTCGCCGATGGTTGCGATATCCTGCACCACGCCGATTTCGTTGTTCACGTGCATGATGGAAACCAGAATGGTGTCGTCACGCATCGCTGCTTCGAGCTCGTTGAGATCGATGATGCCGTTGCGCTGCGGCGCCAGGTAGGTCACTTCAAACCCTTCGCGCTCAAGCTGACGGCAGGTGTCCAGCACCGCTTTGTGCTCGGTCTTGCTGGTGATGATGTGCTTGCCTTTTTTCTGATAAAAGTTGGCAGCGCCTTTAATCGCCAGGTTATCAGACTCCGTCGCCCCTGAGGTAAAGACGATTTCACGCGGGTCGGCGCCGACCAGTTCAGCAATCTGGTTGCGGGCGATATCGACGGCTTCTTCAGCCTGCCAGCCGAAACGGTGTGAACGAGACGCCGGGTTCCCAAAGGTTCCGTCCAGGGTCAGAAACTGCATCATTTTCTCGGCAACACGCGGGTCCACCGGCGTGGTTGCGGAGTAGTCGAGATAAATCGGTAATTTCATTGCTCTTAAACTCCGTACATCACTCAATGCAAGGAATCAGGCAACCGGCTGGATGTACGACCGTGTTGACGGGACGTCCGCGTCCCGGCCTGATTCTGAATTCTTTTTTACGCTTCATCCTTCAGACGACCGCGGCATTCACCGCATGAGGCCGCCAGAAGAGATGGCGTAATATTTTAATTAAGCACGTAATTTAACGTCGATAGCGTCCTGCGCACGACCACTGGCGCGCGGCGCGTCATGCGTGTGCTGGCGACCAGACACATCCAGAACTTCCTGGTTATTCACCAGCTCGCCTAAGGTAATATTGTTGAGAAAACCGGTCAGGCGATCGCTTAAATCACGCCACAGCGCATGGGTCAGGCATTTATCGCCGCCCTGGCAGCCGCCTTTGCCCTGGCAACGGGTCGCGTCAACGGATTCATCAACCGCGCTGATCACTTCGCCGACCGCGATACTGCCAGCATCTTTACCCAGCAGATAGCCGCCGCCCGGCCCGCGTACGCTGGAAACCAGACCGTTTTTACGTAAACGGGAAAATAGCTGTTCCAGATAAGAAAGGGAAATCCCCTGACGTTCAGAAATATCAGCCAACGGTACCGGGCCCGCTTCGGAGTTGAGCGCAACGTCTAACATTGCGGTCACGGCATAACGCCCTTTAGATGTCAGTCTCATGTCTTACTTAACCTCAAACTCGCCCCTGCCCGGGGTTTTTTATTGTAAAATGGGGGTATTGCATAGCAGGGACAAGTCTGACATTCCCGAGTAATTTGGTCAACTATTTACTTGAGTAAATTAGTCAGGTATTTAGCGTTCCGTGCGGTATTGACGCGGTTACTTGCCTTTATTCTGCTGCTCAATAGACGCCAGAATCCCACGCAGAATATTCAACTCCTGGCTTTCCGGGCGGGCGCGGGTAAACAGACGGCGCAATTTATTCATCACCTGCCCCGGATGGCTTTCGCGAATAAAGCCAGTGGAGAGCAACGTCTGCTCCAGATGGCCGTAGAAACGTTCAAGATCGTCCACCAGCGGATACGGCGTCTCTTCATGATCTGCCGCGTCGCCGTTTTCCTGCGTCGCCAGCCAGGCCATACGGACTTCATATGCGATGACCTGTACCGCCATCGCCAGATTCAACGAGCTGTACTCCGGGTTAGCGGCAATCGCGACGTGATAATGGCATTTTTGCAACTCATCGTTAGTCAGCCCGACACGCTCACGACCAAAAACCAGCGCAACCGGCGTATTTGCCGCTTCCGCCACGCTTTTTAAGCCGCACTCGCGCGGATCAAGCATCGGCCACGGCAGAGTGCGGGAACGGGCGCTGGTGCCGACCACCAGGCTACAGCCAGCTAACGCTTCATCCAGCGTATCGACGATCTGCGCATTACCGATCACATCGCTGGCGCCTGCCGCCAGGGCGATGGCCTGGGAGTCCGGTTTCACCAGCGGGTTTACCAGCCACAGGTTAGTTAAGCCCATGGTTTTCATAGCGCGAGCCACAGAGCCCATATTGCCGGTGTGGGAGGTTTCCACCAGCACAATTCGAATGTTTTGCAGCATTGTCTTTCTTCAGCTAAAGATTATTCTGACATCTTACCATAAAACCAAGACAGATTCCGATCTCGCTGCTATACTCTGCGCCGTTTTCCCGTTCTTTAACATCCAGTGAGAGAGACCGATGCATCCGATGCTGACCATCGCCGTGCGCGCAGCGCGCAAGGCGGGTAATGTAATTGCCAAAAACTATGAAACTCCGGACGCTGTAGAAGCGAGCCAAAAAGGCAGTAACGATTTTGTGACCAATGTGGATAAGGCCGCTGAAGCGGTAATTATCGACACCATTCGCAAATCTTACCCGCAACACACTATTATCACCGAAGAAAGCGGTGAGCACGTTGGCACAGATCAGGATGTTCAATGGGTTATCGATCCGCTGGATGGCACCACCAACTTCATCAAACGTCTGCCACACTTCTCTGTTTCCATTGCTGTACGCATTAAAGGCCGTACTGAAGTGGCTGTCGTTTACGATCCGATGCGTAACGAACTGTTCACCGCCACCCGCGGTCAGGGCGCGCAACTGAACGGCTACCGTCTGCGCGGCAGTACCGCTCGCGATCTGGACGGCACTATCCTCGCTACCGGCTTCCCGTTCAAAGCCAAACAATACGCGACCACCTACATTAATATTATCGGCAAGCTGTTCACCGAATGCGCCGATTTCCGCCGCACCGGTTCCGCCGCGCTGGATCTGGCCTATGTGGCTGCAGGTCGTGTCGATGGTTTCTTTGAAATTGGCCTTCGTCCATGGGATTTCGCCGCGGGTGAACTGCTGGTTCGTGAAGCGGGCGGTATCGTCAGCGATTTCACCGGCGGTCATAACTACATGATGACCGGTAATATCGTGGCGGGGAATCCGCGCGTCGTTAAAGCCATGCTGGCGAATATGCGCGACGAACTGAGCGATGCGCTGAAGCGCTAAGTCTCTTCGGCGGATGGGGCCACTCATCCGCCGTGCCTTTTCAGGCGTTTTTCCTAAACACAGCCTCATCGCTTTACTTGCCTGCATGTTTTTGTACGATCGCTCCCTGCTCCGCTATTGGCATAAAGCGGCAAGGAAGCGAACATGACCCTTCAACATACCCGACGCATCGTCAAATCCCTTTTTATTCTGTTTATCATTGTGGTCTGTATTTACCTGCTACCCCGCGTAGCGATCAATGCCTTTTATTACCCGGACAATAAAGTCTATGGGCCAACCCCTGCCGAAGCTGAATCCATTACCTTTACCGCCAAAGATGGCACGCATCTGCACGGCTGGTTTATTCCCACTGCTTTCGGCAGGCCGGAAAACGCCGTCGCGACGGTGATTCATGTCCATGGCAACGCCGGAAATATGTCGGCGCACTGGCCGTTAGTCAGTTGGCTGCCAGAACGCAACGTAAACCTGTTTATGTTTGATTACCGTGGTTTTGGCGAATCTGAGGGCACCCCATCACAAGAGGGGTTACAGGACGATACGAAAAGCGCGATAGATTATGTGCGGCATCGCGACGACGTTAATCCCGAGCGCCTGGTACTGCTGGGGCAGAGCCTGGGCGGCAATAATGTACTGGCCGCCGTAGGCCACTGCGTAGGCTGCGCAAATATGCGCTACGCCGACCAGGCGGGCATACGTGCGATTATCCTCGACTCAACGTTTTTATCCTATTCCTCCATCGCCAACCAGATGATCCCGGGCAGCGGCTATTTGCTTGATGACCGCTATAGCGCGGATCGCAATATCGCCAGCGTCAGCCCCATTCCGGTATTGATTCTTCATGGCACGGCAGACCATGTTATTCCCTGGCAGGACAGTGAGAAATTGTATGCCCTCGCCCAAGAGCCCAAACAAAAAATCTTCATTCCTGGCGGCGATCACATTGATGCTCTTTCCGGGCGTTATGAAAACCTTTACCGCGATGCAATGATTAATTTTATTCAGACCGCGCTATCCGCTAAATAGCGCGACGCTGTATATATGCATATTTTATGACTAAGAATATATTTATTATACCGATAGTAAAAACCATTTTTTCCCGTTAGCGAAGGCGGTGGATTAGCGCTAGCGTAACAGTAATATTCAACTGATTTTTATAACAATTTATTTTCATTTGTTTTTCCTGAATATTACTGTGGAGTATGTGATGGCTATCAAAATTACGCCTGACGAGTTTAGTTTGCTTATCCAGCGATTAAACAAAAAATGGCGCGTGTTTGCCCCGTCCGCAGAGTTTCGCGGCGGACGTTTTTCCGACACTGACAACATTATTTATCAACGAATTAGCGGCTGGCGCGATCTCATCTGGCACGAGAAATCGCACATGTCGCCGAATACCATTATTGCCCCTATCACCGAAACGCTCTTTTATTTCGATAAAGACACCATTCAAATTGCCGAGACAGACACCTCCCCGATAATCGTCTTTGCCCGCGCCTGCGACATTAACGCCATGTCGCGGCTGGATTATATGTATTTATCAAATGGGAATAATTCCGATTACAGTTATCAACTGCTACGGGAGCATATTCGTTTCGTCCTTATTGAGTGTGAAGAAAGCTTCGAAAATTGTTTCTGCGTCTCAATGGGTACTAATAAAACTGACTGTTATAGCGCCGCTATGCGTTTTAGCGATGAAGGCGCGCTTGTCAGCATCCGCGATCCCTTTATCGAGGCGGCGATACAAGGGCTGGGGCAGGAGGCTGACTATACCCCCTCTTTCGTCAGCGAAAACCGGGAAACCGTCGTCACGCCGGACAGCGTTTGCCGCGATCCGCAAAAAATTCGCGACATTCTCACCCGCCATCCGCTATGGGACGCTTACGACAGCCGCTGCATCAGTTGTGGCCGCTGCACTACCGGGTGCCCAACCTGTACCTGCTATAGCGTCTTTGACGTCGCCTATGATGAAAATCCGCAGCGCGGCGAACGCCGCCGCCAGTGGGCAAGCTGCATGGTGCCTGGCTTTAGCGACATGGCCGGCGGTCATGGTTTTCGCGAAAAACCCGGCGAGCGTCTGCGCTACCGCGCCCTGCATAAGGTCAATGACTACAAAGCGCGCAACGGCATTGAACATATGTGCGTCGGCTGCGGCCGCTGCGACGATCGCTGCCCACAATACATCAAATTTTCTTTGATTATCAATAAAATGACTGCTGCCGTTCGGCAGGCGCTGGCAGAGGAGGCATAACGCATGTCACATTGTTCCTGTCATGATAAACCGCAGCACAGTTTGCTGCCTGCGGCGTACCGCATCCTCAGTATTACTCGCCACACGCCGCTGGAGTGGAATTTCCGCGTGGCCGTCGATTTTCCCGCGCACTGGGGGCAATTTGTTGAGGTGTCGCTGCCGCGCGTCGGCGAAGCGCCCATCTCCGTTTCCGACTACGGCGACGGCTGGATAGATCTGCTGATTCGTAATGTCGGAAAAGTGACCAGCGCCCTCTTTACGCTGAAAGAAGGCGACAACGTGTGGCTACGCGGCTGCTATGGCAATGGCTATCCGGTCGATACGTTGCGCCATAAACCCTTACTGGTTGTCGCAGGCGGCACGGGCGTCGCGCCGGTGAAAGGCTTAATGCGCTATTTCGTTGAGAATCCGCAGGAAATTGGTCAACTGGATATGATTCTCGGCTATAAAAATCGCGATTGCGTGCTGTACAAAGAAGAAATGGCAACGTGGCGCGGCAAACATAATCTGGTGCTCACGCTGGATGAAGGCGAGGCTGATGACCGTTACCAGATTGGTCGGGTGACCGATCGGCTTGCCGACATGACGCTTAGCGATATCGACACCATGCAGGCCATCGTCGTTGGGCCGCCAATAATGATTACCTTTACCGTAAAAATGCTGCTGCAAAAAGGGCTCAAGCCGGAGCAAATCTGGGTGGACTACGAACGCCGGATGGCCTGCTCCGTCGGGAAGTGCGGCCACTGCCGTATGGGCGAAGTGTATGTCTGCACCGACGGCCCGATATTTAACTACGCCGTCGCGCAACGTTTTGCCGATTAAGGAGAACATCATGAGCATTGATATTGATATCATTAAAGCCCGTGCGAAAAACGAATATCGCCTGTCAAAAGTGCGCGGCGAAGCCATGATCAGCGTCCGCATTCCCGGCGGTATTTTGCCCGCGCATTTGCTAACGGTGGCGCGTGACATCGCCGAAACCTGGGGCAACGGACAAATTCACCTCACTACCCGCCAGAAGCTGGCGATGCCGGGTATCCGTTACGAAGATATCGACAACGTGAACGCCGCGCTGGAGCCGTTTCTTCGCGAGATTGAAATAGAACTGTGCGACGTCCAGGTTGAGGATACCAAAGCGGGCTATCTCGCTATTGGCGGGCGAAATATTGTCGCCTGTCAGGGGAACCGCATTTGCCAGAAAGCCAACACTGACACGACCGGTCTGTCCCGTCGTCTTGAAAAACTGGTCTATCCCAGCCCTTATCATCTCAAAACGGTCATCGTTGGCTGCCCGAATGATTGCGCGAAGGCGTCAATGGCAGATCTGGGAATTATTGGCGTGGCGAAAATGCGCTTCACTGCCGATCGCTGTATCGGTTGCGGCGCCTGCGTGAAGGCCTGTAGTCACCACGCGGTAGGCTGCCTGGCGCTGAAGAATGGCAAAGCGGTCAAAGAAGAGTCCGCCTGTATCGGCTGCGGCGAGTGCGTGCTGGCCTGTCCGACGCTGGCCTGGCAACGTAAGCCGGATCAGCTCTGGCAAGTCCGTCTGGGCGGACGCACCAGTAAAAAGACGCCGCGCGTCGGCAAGCTCTTCCTCAACTGGGTGACTGAAGATGTGATAAAGCAGGTGATCGTTAACCTGTATGAATTTGAAAAAGAGATGCTCGGCGGAAAACCGATCTATCTACATATGGGCCATCTGATCGACAAAGGCGGCTACCTGCGTTTTAAAGAACGGGTACTGCGCGGCGTTCAGCTCAATCCGGAAGCGATGGTCGCCGAACGCATTTACTGGGCCGAAGACGAATCCGTCGCGCGGATGCATCTCAAACCCGCCGGGCACTAATCAACCACGCCATGGCCGCAGCCCGCCCACAGGCTGCGGCACGCTAAACCACATGACCAACGCCGCAACAAGCAGTATGACCCCTCCGGCCAGCGCCAGCGTTGACCAGCCTACCTGCCGCCATAACGCCGGCGCTTTGTTTCCACTGAGTTTCACCGCCAGATCACGAAAAGTGTGTACCAGCAGCGCCAGCGAAGTAATCGTTAGCGAGGTTCCCGCCGCCATTGCCAGTACCGACGCCATTCCCCAGCTAAAAACGCCAATCACTTTACTGAATAACAGCACCATTATCGCGCCGGAACAGGGCCGCATCCCCATAGACAGTACGATCATGAGTCGCGCGCGCCAGTCATCGCCGCTATGCAATTGTTCCTGCGTCGGTAGATGCTGATGTCCGCAGCCGCATTTTTCATGGTGAACATGGCGCGGCGTAAAAGCGATAAAGACAGGTTTACGTAGCAGCGCGCGTAACCTTTTTATGGCCCGCCAGCACAGCAAGATGCCCAGCCCGCCAACTAACGCATAGCTCCCCTTTTCCAGCCAGAAACCACTCAGATGGAGCTGCCTGGCCGGAAGTTGCAATACGGTCAGTACGCCCACCACCAACCCGATAGCCACGAGCCCCTGCAATAACGCGGCGGCGAGGGTTAACACGATACTCGATTTCAGCTTCGAAGGATGCGTCGCCAGCCATGTCGCGATCACCACTTTGCCGTGTCCCGGCCCCAGCGCATGAAGCACGCCATACATAAAACTCAGCAGAAGCAACGATCCGCCCGCTCGTTCAGGATGCGTCGCCACCGCGTTAAGCAGCGCGCTCAACTGCTGATTCACGTCCCGCTGCCAAAGAGCGCTTTTCAACATCACCTGCGGCCAGGCCTGCCATATCCACAGACCGCCAACCAGCATCAGCAGCAGGAATAACGCCAGTGGCCACAGCGAGAGCCAGCGCCGCCCCGGAGCGCGTTGAGAAAAAATTACTGACATTGCAAGGTCACCGTTTGGGCAAACTGTTTACCTAAATCCATATCCTCCGGCGGCGCGTCCTCTTTATCCAGCGACTGGGCGAAACGTAGTGTCTCTTCGCCGGGCGCAGGAGTATAAACCTGAATCCGACACTTTTCGCGCAGCGGTTCCGGCATCGTGATATCGCTGTCCTGGTCATAATGCATATCGACATAATAAGAGGGATCAAACGTTGAAAAGGTATAAGTCTGACCGCTTAACGGCTGCGGTTCAGCCAGCGGCAGCGTAAAGGTCAATACCGCCTGATGCGCGTCACGCGTCATACCGTATTCTGTCGGCCTGTTTTTAAACTTCACTTTCGCGCCATTGCGCCACACTTCTGTAAAGTAGTGCTGCCCAAGTACGTTAGCCATCACTTCCGCCGCCAACTTTTTCCATATTTCTGACCCCGGCGCCGCGTTTCCGGCGTCATACAGCAGATCTGCGGACGTCAGCGCGTCCATTGTCCAGCGCATTTTTAACGCCACAAATTGCTCATTTTCACTGACCACCTGCGTTTGCAGACGGATGAAGCTGTGCGGATGCGCCGCCGCCACGAAAGATAAAACGGCAAGAAATAGTGTTAAGGCGCTGCGTTTCACTGACTTCATCTGTTCCTCGCGATAAAAATTCTGTGACGCTCCTCAGCATTCCTGACCTAAAAGCACGCTTATCACATTTTTCACACGCAAACTTTAGCTATCCTTACCAGACAAACTAACGGGAGACCTGACAGATGATGCCGACAATTGCCCCACCATCTGTACTTTCCGCTCCCCAGCGCCGCTGTCAGGTATTGCTGACGCTTTTCCAGCCGGAGCCAATTGCCACGGTGGAAATCTTCAGCGCGCTTAATGGCGTTGATGATGATACTGCCCGTGAGGATATCACTGAGACAAGCCTGGAGATCCAGCGCTATCATCGCCTTGCCATCACAACATGCCAGAACGGTTGCTATCGGATCGAAGGTACAGCACTCGATCAGCGCCTTTGCCTTTTACACTGGCTCAGGCGCGGCCTGCGTTTATGCCCGACCTTCGTCACGCAACAGTTTACCCCGGCCTTAAAAAACGCGCTAAAACAGCGCGGTATCGCGCGTCCGCTGTATGATGATATTAATCTTCACGCGCTCATCAATCTGTGCGCCCGCCGGTTGCAAAAACCATTTGAACATCGCGACGTGCAGTTCCTGCGTCTCTTTTTACAGTATTGTCTGCTACAACACCATGCTGGCATCACCCCGGAATTCAACCCTGTGCAGCAGATTTGGGCGCAGTCGTGCGCGGAATATCCACTCGCCCAGGAAATTGGTCGTCACTGGCAGCGCCACGTGATGCAGGCCGCACCGCTCAATGAAGCGCTGTTTATGGCGTTACTGTTTTCAATGATTCGCCTCCCCGACCCGATTCGCGACACGCATCAACGGGCACAACAACTGCGACTGGAGGTGGCGCGGCTGGTGCTGCGCTTTCGAGAAAAAGGGAACGTACGCTTCAGCGACGAACAAGGGCTTAACGATCAGCTGTATGTCCATCTCGCCCAGGCGCTGAACCGAAGTTTATTCACGATTGGCATCGATAATACGCTTCCGGAAGAGTTCAACCGTCTTTATCCGCGTCTGGTTCGCACCACACGTGAGGCGCTCGCCGGGTTTGAAGCCGAATATGGTATCCACTTTTCCGAGGAAGAGACGGGGCTGGTGGCAGTGATTTTCGGCGCCTGGCTAATGCAGGATAACGATTTGCATGAGAGACAGATCGTATTGTTAGCGGATAAAAATGATGCGCTGGAGACGCATATTGAGCAGCAACTGCGTGAACTGACCCTATTGCCGCTGAATATCAGACGGATATCGCTCCAGGCGTTTCAAAAAGAGGGATGCCCGCGCGGCGTAGCGCTGATTGTTACCCCTTACGCCACGCCGCTACCGCTCTTCTCACCGCCGTTAATTCATGCGGATCGCGCCCTCACAGAGCACCAACAGCAGCAGATCCGCAAGATCCTGGAATCATGACGCGGCAACCACTTTGGGCCGAAGGAAGATAGCGGGCAATGCCACCAGCGCCATAATCCAGAATACGCCGCCGCCCAGATGTTGATACAGAAAACCGGCAAATACTGTCATAATCGCGATGCTGCCGCCCATCGCCACAGCGGAATAGACGGCCTGCAAACGAATCACCTCGCTTCCCTGACGCGCAGCGATATAACGCATGGCGGCCAGATGGCAAACGGTAAACGTGCCACAGTGCAGGATTTGTATCACAATCAGCCACGGCAACGCCGTACTCCAGCCCATCAGTCCCCAGCGTACCATCCCACACACAGCGGAAAGCAATAGCAAGTCGCGGGCGCTAAACCGACGGAATAGCTTTTTACTCAGGGCGAAAATGATCACTTCCGCCACCACGCCCAACGACCATAAATAGCCGACCGCCGATGCTGAATAGCCAGCCCCCTGCCAGTAGATGGCGCTAAAACCATAGTAGGCGGCGTGCGCCCCTTGCAGCAAACAGACGCAGGCGAGAAAACGCCAACTTTGTGCCACCAGCGTACGCCAGGCGGGCCAGCCTGCGCTCTCCTGCTGACGGCTTTCCCCTTGCGGCGGCACGCTGGGACGTAACAACATACCCAGCAACATCGAGGCGACGCCGAGCGTCAGTAGCGCCAGAATCGCCTGGTAATCGTATAAACTCACCAGCTTACCGGTCAGCGCCGACCCTATCACGAAGGCGATGGACCCCCACAGCCGCACCCGACCATAGTCCAGGGTAATTTGCTTTTGCCAGGTATTGGCCAGCGCATCGGTCAGCGGCACCAGTGGTGAAAAGAAGAGGTTAAACCCAACCATCACCACCATTAGCCACGCGACATGCGTTCCTGCCCAAAATGCCAGCGCAAATACCAGCGTCAGCAATGCCAGTACGCGCAGCGCGGAGATCAACCGCGAAGGATCGCTTACGCGAGGCGCAATAAGCAGACTACCGAGAAAACGCGCGACCAGACCCACGCCCAGCAGAAGACCGATGGTTTCCGGCGTTAGCCCAAGACCTTTGAGCCAGACGCTCCAGAAGGGCAGAAAAATACCGTAACTAAAGAAGTAGGTGAAATAACTGAGCGCCAGCCAGCGCGTGGAATGCAATGCCATGATTCCCTCCCGTTTGGAGGCGATAGTCTGGCGGTAAACGGTTGCGCTGGCAAGGGTAACATAAGATTAACAAGCGGAGGGAGAAGTTCAAATGGTAACGCCGCCGGATAATGACTTCCGGCGGCGTCACGTTATGGCGCATAAGTAATGCCCGACAGACGCAGCGCCATCGGGCCATTTTCACAACATAAGCGCTTACGCGTAAACCGGGAAGCGGGCGCAGATATCCAGTACTTTCGCTTTCACGCGTTCAATGGTGGCTTCATCATTGATGTTGTCCAGCACGTCACACATCCAGCCAGCCAGCTCTTTCACTTCCGCTTCTTTGAAGCCGCGACGAGTAACCGCCGGGGAACCGATACGGATACCGGAGGTCACGAACGGGCTCTTCGGATCGTTCGGCACGCTGTTTTTGTTCACGGTGATGTTAGCACGGCCCAGCGCGGCGTCAGCTTCTTTACCGGTCAGGTTTTTATCCACCAGGTCCAGCAGGAACAGGTGGTTCTCAGTGCCGCCAGACACCACTTTGTAGCCGCGGTTCAGGAACACTTCCACCATCGCTTTGGCGTTTTTCGCCACCTGCTGCTGGTAGACTTTGAACTCCGGCTCCATCGCTTCTTTCAGCGCTACCGCTTTACCGGCGATCACGTGCATCAGCGGGCCGCCCTGCGCGCTTGGGAAGACGGCAGAGTTCAGTTTTTTGTACAGCTCTTCGTCTCCGCCTTTCGCCAGGATCAGGCCGCCGCGCGGACCCGCCAGGGTTTTGTGGGTGGTGGTGGTGACAACGTGAGCGTGCGGAACCGGGTTCGGGTAAACGCCTGCGGCAATCAGGCCCGCCACGTGCGCCATGTCGACAAACAGGTATGCGCCGATGCTGTCAGCGATTTCACGCATTTTTGCCCAGTCAACCACGCCGGAGTAGGCAGAGAAGCCACCGATAATCATCTTCGGCTTGTGCTCTTTGGCCAGCTTCGCCATCTCGTCATAGTCAATTTTACCGGACTCATCGATACCGTAAGGTACGATGTTGTACAGTTTACCGGAGAAGTTAACCGGGGAGCCGTGAGTCAGGTGGCCGCCCTGCGCCAGATTCATGCCCAGAACGGTGTCGCCCGGCTGCAGCAGCGCGGTGTAAACAGCGAAGTTAGCCTGAGAACCGGAGTGCGGCTGCACGTTAGCGTAGTCGGCGCCGAACAGTTCTTTCGCGCGGTCGATAGCCAGTTGCTCTACAACATCAACGTATTCGCAACCGCCGTAGTAGCGCTTGCCCGGATAACCTTCAGCGTATTTGTTGGTCAGCTGAGACCCCTGCGCCTGCATCACGCGCGGGCTGGTGTAGTTTTCGGAGGCGATCAGTTCGATGTGCTCTTCCTGACGTACTTTTTCCTGCTCCATAGCCTGCCACAACTCGGCATCATAATCGGCAATGTTCATTTCACGCTTTAACATCCGCATCTCCTGACTCAGCTAACAATAAAATTTGTGCCTGAAAAGGCAGTCCGTGGGACTTCGGCCAACAGTATAACCGAATCATTCTTCGATAACAGGTCTTGACAAAGGTTTTTACGCAAACGATTACCTATGCGTCAGATAAGGGTTTCCTGAACGAGAGCCTGACGAATTTCAACGGATTTCTTTTCAGCTTTGTGATGCAGATTTTTCACGTTGTTACCTCCATAACGTAAAGCAGAGAAGATCCATTTACAATGCAAGGGTATTTTTATAAGATGCATTTGATATACATCATTAGATTTTCACATAAAGGAAGCACGTATGCTTGACGCACAAACCATCGCTACAGTAAAGGCCACCATTCCCCTGCTGGTTGAAACAGGACCGAAACTGACCGCCCACTTCTACGACCGTATGTTTACGCATAATCCGGAGCTCAAAGAAATCTTCAATATGAGCAACCAGCGTAACGGCGATCAGCGTGAAGCCCTGTTTAATGCTATCGCGGCCTACGCCAGCAATATCGAAAATTTACCGGCGTTGCTGCCGGCGGTAGAAAAAATCGCGCAGAAGCACACCAGCTTCCAGATTAAGCCGGAGCAGTACAACATCGTCGGGACGCATCTGCTGGCGACGCTGGATGAAATGTTCAACCCGGGCCAGGAGGTGCTGGACGCGTGGGGCAAAGCCTATGGCGTACTGGCTAACGTCTTTATTCATCGGGAAGCCGAGATTTATCACGAGAACGCCAGCAAAGACGGCGGCTGGGAAGGCACGCGCCCCTTCCGCATCGTTGCGAAAACCCCGCGTAGCGCACTGATCACCAGCTTTGAGTTTGAACCGGTCGACGGCGGTACGGTGGCGGAATACCGTCCCGGGCAGTATCTGGGGGTCTGGCTGAAGCCGGAAGGTTTTGCGCATCAGGAGATCCGCCAATATTCACTGACCCGTAAACCCGATGGCAAAGGGTACCGTATTGCCGTGAAGCGTGAAGACGGCGGCCAGGTATCAAACTGGTTACACCACCACGCCAGCGTGGGCGATGTGGTACATCTGGCTGCGCCGGCAGGTGACTTCTTTATGAATGTCGCCGCTGATACCCCCGTTTCGCTGATTTCCGCTGGCGTCGGCCAGACGCCGATGTTGGCGATGCTCGATACGCTGGCGAAAGAACAGCATACCGCGCAGGTGAACTGGTTCCATGCGGCGGAGAACGGCGACGTTCATGCGTTTGCCGACGAAGTAAGCGAGCTGGGCCGTACACTGCCGCGTTTCACTGCCCATACCTGGTACCGCGAACCGACCGAGGCCGATCGCGCCCAACGCGTCTTTGACAGCGAAGGGCTGATGGATTTAAGCAAACTGGAAGCCGCGATCAGCGATCCGGCAATGCAGTTCTATCTTTGCGGCCCGGTAGGCTTTATGCAGTTTGCCGCAAAACAACTGGTTTCACTTGGCGTGAATAACGAAAACATTCATTACGAATGCTTCGGCCCGCATAAAGTGCTGTAATTGCAAGAGATCCTCTGAAAAAACGGGCGTTATCGTTAAGGCGAACGCCCGTTCTCCTTCCCGCCCCCTGCTTATTGCGCTGCTTTTTATGCCTTTCTTTTACAAAAAAGGGGAATAAAAAAAGTCTGTGCAAATCGTGTTATTATTAACGTTTGACTTAGCTCGTTAGGGCATCTTTTTATGCAGCAACCTGTTGTACGCATTGGAGAGTGGCTGGTTACACCTTCTGTTAATCAGATCAGTCGTCAGGGACGCCAGATTACTCTTGAACCACGGCTGATCGATCTTCTGATGTATTTTGCGCATCACCCGGATGAAGTGTTAAGCCGGGATAACATTATTGATCATGTCTGGATGCGCACCATCGTGACCAACCATGTTGTCACCCAAAGCATTTCTGAACTACGCAAATCATTAAGAGATGGCGGAGACAGCAATGCTGAATACATTGTTACCGTACCTAAACGCGGCTATAAGCTGACGGCGCCGGTTATCTGGTGCGAAGAAAATAGCGATGAGATCGATAATTCATCAACGTCGCCGCCGCCGATCGCAGCGACGAATGCAGAACCGACGGAGGGGGTTCCTGCCGCTGCGCCTGTGCCGCCCGCCTCTTTGCAAACGCCGACTAAAAAGGCGAAAAAGCCGCGTATCGCCGCTTTCTGGACGTGGGTAATGTTCCTACTCTCGCTGGCGACGCTGGTGGTGTTTATCGTGATGTCGGTGGTAGATCATAATGCCGCGGTAACAAAAACGCGGTTATTACTTAACCCACGAGATATAGATGTTCGTTTTGAAGGCGGCAATTCCTGTAATAACTGGGTCTCGCAGGAGTCCTACGCCATCGGTCTGGGCGGCTTAATCACCGACCTGCTGAACACCTACTCGACCTTTATGGTGCACGATAAAACTAATTACCGGGTCAATGAGCCAAGCAGCTCCGGTAAGACGTTAACCATTCAGTTTGTCAATCAGCGCCACTATCGGGCGCAGCAGTGCTTTATGTCTGTGGTGCTCATTGATAACGCCGATGGTTCAACCATGCTGGATAAGCGTTATTTCGTCACCAATACTAACCAGTTGTCCATCCAGGATGATCTGTTTAATAGCCTGTCTTTCGTTTTAACACAGCCCTGGCCTAATCGTATGCGAGAACAACTGGCCCTGTTCAGAACGCCGCAAAATACCGCGCTGATGCGTTTTTATGAGGCGCGCCAGCTTATTCTGAGCGGCGATGCGCAGGCGCTAGGTAAAGCCAGCGATATTCTGAATGGCATTATTAAGGAAACGCCTGATTTCAACTATGCCTATGAATATAAAGTGCTGGTAGATGTATTACGGCAATCACAACAGCCGTTTGATAAAGAACAAGTGGCCGCACTGAACGAAGAGTTTAAAAAAATAGATCAAATTCCGGGCGTTGAGAAAACGTCTGTTTATTATAAAATCAAGACCGTCGATCTGTTAGGCAAAGGTGATATCGATGCAGCGTATGAGGAAATCAATAAAAGCATCGAGCTTGAAATGTCGTGGTTTAACTATGTCCTGTTGGGGAAAGTTTACGAAATGAAAGGTGAGAATCGTCTGGCCGCTGATGCCTATCTGACCGCCTTTAATTTACGTCCAGGTGAAAACACTCTGTACTGGATCGAGAACGGCGTATTTCAGACATCCGTTCAGAAAATTGTCCCTTATCTGAATAGTTTTCTGGCAGAAGATTAAATTTAACGCTGAACCATGACAAATAAAAGCGAAAAGATATTAAATTTTTCGCTTTTATTTTGTGAAAAACATGTTGCCAAAAATAGCTTATGTTAATTTTGGCAACATATTCATCGCAAAGGTATGTAAATATAACTCTTTGTAATTAAACGATGTTTATCCTTTCATGATATTTTTCATGATATTTATATGTTAATTCAAAAAAATCAATCTATCAGTTTTTTCATGTTTGTGTTTATTTCACTTTTTCTTTAGGACTTATCTCAACCCATTCGTTAATCTTGTCGACAGTTGAACGGGCACGCAGCATATATGAAGCATAAGCCCGGTTCTTAAAAATACAGCTCAGGAGAAATGAACATGAGTTCTGTCAAAAAGATCGGGCTATTTGCCTGTACTGGCGTCGTTGCCGGTAATATGATGGGGAGCGGGATTGCATTATTACCCGCCAACCTTGCCAGTATTGGTGGCATTGCCATCTGGGGCTGGGTAATTTCTATTATTGGGGCAATGTCGCTGGCTTATGTTTATGCGAGGCTGGCAACCAAAAACCCGCAACAGGGTGGCCCTATCGCTTATGCTGGGGAAATATCTCCGGCGTTTGGTTTCCAGACCGGCGTTCTTTATTATCACGCAAACTGGATTGGTAACTTAGCCATCGGCATTACCGCTGTTTCTTATCTTTCTACATTCTTCCCGGCATTAAATAATCCAATACCGGCAGGTATTGCCTGTATTGCTATCGTCTGGCTGTTCACCTTTATTAATATGCTGGGCGGGGCCTGGGTCAGCCGCCTAACAACGATTGGCCTATTCCTGGTGCTGATCCCGGTAGTCTTGACCGCAGTCGCCGGCTGGCATTGGTTCGATATCGCGACCTATCACGCGAACTGGAACACGTCTACGACGACCGACTCTCACGCCATTGTTAAAAGTATTCTGCTCTGCCTGTGGGCGTTCGTTGGCGTTGAGTCTGCCGCCGTCAGCACCGGCATGGTGAAAAACCCGAAACGCACCGTACCGCTGGCAACCATGCTGGGTACCGCGCTGGCAGGCATCATCTATATCGCTGCGACTCAGGTTATCGCCGGGATGTTCCCAGCTTCCGTTATGGCCTCTTCCGGCGCGCCGTTCGCTATCAGTACCTCCACGATTCTGGGTGGCTGGGCTGCGCCGCTGGTTTCCGCCTTTACCGCTTTCGCCTGCCTGACGTCTCTGGGCTCCTGGATGATGCTGGTCGGCCAGGCTGGGGTTCGCGCCGCCAACGACGGCAACTTCCCGAAAATTTACGGTGAAATGGATAAAAACGGTATTCCGAAAAAAGGTCTGCTGTTGGCTGCGGTGAAAATGACGGCGCTGATGATTCTGATCACCATCATGAACTCCAGCGGCGGTAAAGCGTCCGACCTGTTCGGCGAACTGACCGGGATTGCCGTACTGCTTACCATGCTGCCGTACTTCTACTCCTGTGTTGACCTGATTCGCTTCGAAGGGTTCAACATCCGTAACTCGGTAAGCCTGATTTGTTCTGTACTGGGCTGCGCATTTTGCTTCATCGCACTGATGGGTGCCAGCTCCTTCGAACTCTCCGGCACCTTTATCGTCAGTCTGATCATCCTGATGTTCTACGGTCGCAAAATGCACCAGCGCCAGAACAACGACAGCGACAACAATACGGCTGAAGCGCTTTAACCGCTAACTCCTTTTTCTCAAAGCCCCTTTCGTCACCTGCTATAGCGTAGCGGGAGGGGCCCACTTTACCAGGAACAAGACTATGAACGTTATTGCTATCATGAACCACATGGGCGTCTACTTTAAAGAAGAGCCTATTCGTGAACTGCATCGTGCACTGGAAGGTTTAAATTTCCGTATCGTCTATCCAAACGACCGAGAAGACCTGCTGAAGCTGATTGAAAATAACTCCCGCCTTTGCGGCGTCATTTTCGACTGGGATAAATATAACCTTGAGCTTTGCGAAGAGATTAGCAAGCTGAACGAGTATATGCCGCTGTACGCCTTCGCCAACAGCTACTCTACGCTGGACGTCAGCCTCAACGATCTGAGAATGCAGGTTCGCTTCTTTGAATATGCTTTAGGCGCCGCAGCCGATATCGCGGCGAAAATTCGCCAGAATACCGATGAATACATCGACAATATTCTGCCGCCGCTGACAAAAGCACTGTTCAAATATGTGCGCGAAGGGAAATATACTTTCTGTACGCCTGGCCACATGGGCGGGACCGCTTTCCAGAAAAGCCCCGTCGGCAGCATCTTTTATGATTTCTTCGGCCCGAACACGATGAAATCCGATATTTCGATTTCCGTTTCCGAACTGGGTTCGCTGCTGGACCACTCCGGCCCGCATAAAGAAGCGGAAGAGTATATCGCCCGCGTCTTTAACGCCGAACGTAGCTACATGGTGACGAACGGCACCTCTACGGCGAACAAAATCGTCGGTATGTACTCCGCGCCGGCAGGCAGCACGGTACTGATTGACCGTAACTGCCATAAATCGCTGACCCATCTGATGATGATGAGCGACATTACGCCGATTTATTTCCGCCCAACCCGTAACGCCTACGGTATTCTTGGCGGTATTCCGCAAAGCGAGTTCCAGCACGCCACTATCGCTAAACGGGTAAAAGAGACGCCTAACGCAACCTGGCCGGTCCATGCTGTTATTACTAACTCAACCTATGACGGTTTGTTGTATAACACTGACTACATCAAGAAAACTCTGGATGTGAAGTCCATTCATTTTGACTCCGCCTGGGTGCCTTATACCAATTTCTCCCCTATTTATCAGGGTAAATGCGGTATGAGCGGCGACCGTGTAGAAGGCAAAATCATTTATGAAACCCAGTCCACGCATAAACTGCTGGCGGCGTTTTCACAGGCATCCATGATTCATGTTAAAGGCGACATTAACGAAGAAACCTTTAACGAAGCCTACATGATGCATACCACCACTTCTCCGCACTACGGTATCGTAGCGTCTACTGAAACCGCAGCGGCGATGATGAAAGGTAATGCGGGTAAACGCCTGATTAACGGTTCTATTGAACGTGCGATTAAATTCCGTAAAGAAATTAAACGCCTGAAAAGCGAATCCGACGGCTGGTTCTTTGACGTATGGCAGCCGGAACATATCGATGGGGCTGAGTGCTGGCCGCTGCGTTCAGATAGCGCATGGCATGGCTTCAAAAATATCGATAACGAACACATGTACCTCGACCCGATCAAAGTCACTATCCTGACGCCGGGGATGAAAAAAGACGGTACGATGGATGAGTTCGGTATCCCGGCAAGTCTGGTCGCCAAATATCTCGATGAACGTGGCATCATCGTAGAAAAAACCGGTCCATACAACCTGCTGTTCCTGTTCAGCATTGGTATCGACAAAACCAAAGCTCTGAGCCTGCTGCGCGCGCTCACTGAATTTAAACGCGCCTTTGACCTGAACCTGCGCGTCAAAAACATTCTGCCAGCACTGTACCGCGAAGCGCCTGAGTTTTATGAAAATATGCGCATCCAGGAACTGGCGCAGAATATTCATAAACTGGTCGAACATCATAATCTGCCGGACTTAATGTACCGTGCGTTTGAAGTGCTGCCGAAAATGGTGATGACGCCGTATACTGCGTTCCAGAAAGAGCTGCATGGCGAAACGGAAGAGGTGTATCTTGAAGAGATGGTTGGTCGCGTCAACGCCAACATGATCCTTCCTTACCCTCCGGGAGTGCCGCTGGTGATGCCTGGTGAAATGATCACCGAGGAAAGCCGTCCGGTACTGGAATTCCTGCAAATGCTGTGCGAAATCGGCGCCCACTATCCGGGCTTCGAAACCGATATCCACGGCGCCTATCGTCAGGCAGACGGACGTTACACCGTTAAGGTGCTGAAAGAAAATACGAAATAAGTACCAAAGGGAAGTGGCTTGCCACTTCCCTTTTTTCACGCAGCAAGGAGACTTTATGAAAACACCCTCACAACCGCGCGCGATTTTTTACATCGTGGCGATTCAAATTTGGGAATACTTCAGCTTTTACGGCATGCGTGCCTTACTCATCCTTTATCTTACCCACCAGCTTGGTTTTAATGACAGCCACGCGATCAACCTCTTCAGCGCCTACGCCTCTTTAGTTTACGTTACCCCTATTCTTGGCGGCTGGCTTGCCGACCGCCTGCTTGGCAACCGCGTGGCGGTTATCACCGGCGCCTTATTGATGACGCTGGGTCATGTGGTATTGGGCTTAGAATCTGATTCAACGCTGAGTTTATATGCGGCGCTGGCCATTATTATCTGCGGCTACGGCTTGTTTAAATCCAATATTAGCTGTCTGCTGGGCGAACTTTACGCCCCTGATGACAACCGCCGCGACGGGGGATTCTCGCTGCTCTACGCCGCCGGGAATATTGGATCGATAGCCGCGCCGATCGCCTGTGGTCTGGCGGCGCAGTGGTATGGCTGGCATGTCGGCTTTGCGCTGGCGGGCGTGGGAATGTTCATCGGCCTGCTCATCTTTTTAAGCGGTCATCGCCACTTTCAGCAGACGCGCGGTGTTAATCGCCCCGCGTTGCGGGCGGTTAAATTCGCCCTTCCAACCTGGGGTTGGCTGGTATTAATGCTGTGTATCGCGCCGGTATTCTTCACCCTCCTGCTGGAAAATAACTGGTCTGGCTATGTGCTGGCCATTGTCTGCGTCTTCGCGGCGCAACTTATCGCCCGTATTATGGTTAAATTTCCCGAACACCGTCGCGCCTTGTGGCAAATCGTTCTGTTAATGATCACCGGCACTCTCTTCTGGGTTCTGGCGCAGCAGGGCGGAAGTTCGATCAGTTTATTCATCGACCGTTTTGTCAACCGCCACTGGCTGAATATGACCGTCCCCACCGCATTGTTCCAGTCGGTCAATGCGATTGCGGTGATGGCGGCGGGCGTGGTGCTGGCGTGGCTGAGCCGCCCGAAAGAGAGCGCCCGCTCGGTGCTGCGCGTCTGGCTTAAATTTGCCGTGGGGCTGGTATTAATGGGCGGCGGTTTTATGCTGCTGGCGCTAAACGCGCATCAGGCCCGGTTAGACGGGCAGGCATCAATGGGAATGATGATCGCAGGGCTGGCGCTGATGGGCTTTGCGGAGCTGTTTATTGATCCAGTCGCGATGGCGCAAATTACCCGCCTCAACCTGCCTGGCGTCACGGGCGTACTGACCGGTATTTATATGCTGGCGACCGGCGCGGTCGCTAACTGGCTGGCTGGCGTCGTCGCGCAACAAACCACGGAATCGCAAATTAGTGATACGGCGGTAGCCGCCTACGGACACTTTTTCTCGCAAATGGGCGAGTGGACGCTAAGTTGCGTGGCGCTGATCGTCGCCATTGTCGGCCTGAGATGGGTTTGCACCCGGACTACATCGGCGCTACCGCAGGGCGATTAAACGGTGGCTCGCTGCCCACAAGGAGGAGACGGGCAGCGAATCGGCACATCAGATAGCCGCGTCGTCTTCTTCGCCAGTACGGATACGAATAACGCGGGCGACATCAAAGACAAAGATCTTACCGTCGCCGATTTTCCCCGTCTGCGCGGTACGAATGATGGTGTCAACACAGGTATCCACGATGTCGTCAGGCACAACGATTTCAATTTTTACCTTCGGCAGAAAATCCACCATATATTCCGCGCCGCGATACAGCTCGGTGTGGCCTTTTTGACGGCCAAAGCCTTTGACTTCAGTTACCGTCATCCCGGTAATACCTACCTCGGCCAGCGCTTCACGGACATCGTCCAGCTTGAAGGGTTTAATAATCGCATCAATCTTTTTCATGCTATTCCTTGAAAAGGTCGCCTGTGTTTTGATCGGTTAAACGTAACATATTTCGCGCTACTTTACGGCATGAAAACTACTCTTTGAAATCATTCGCATCCAGTTCGTGACGGGAGAGTAGCTTATAGAATTCCGTGCGGTTGCGCCCCGCCATCCTTGCCGCGTGCGTCACGTTACCTTTGGTAATTTGCAGTAACTTGCGCAGATAGTTCAGTTCAAATTGGTTTCGCGCTTCGGCAAAGGTGGGCAGCGCGGTGTTTTCGCCTTCCAGCGCCTGTTCGACCAACGCATCGCTGATCACCGGCGAAGAGGTTAACGCCACGCATTGTTCAATGACGTTGACCAGTTGGCGCACGTTGCCCGGCCAGCTTGCCGTCATCAGCCGTTTCATTGCATCAGTAGAAAAGGCGCGAACAAACGGTTTATGCCGCTGTGCCGACTGTCTGAGCAGATGATTAGCCAGCAGCGGAATATCTTCGGTACGCTCCGCCAGCGCCGGAATTTTCAGGCTCACGACATTCAGCCGGTAGTACAAATCTTCACGAAATTCGCCCCGCGCCATCGCCTTCGGCAGATCGCGGTGCGTCGCGGAAATAATTCGCACGTCGATATCAATATCGCGATTGCTGCCCAGCGGTCTGACTTTGCGCTCCTGTAACACCCGCAGCAGCTTCACCTGTAACGGCGCGGGCATATCGCCAATTTCATCCAGAAATAGCGTGCCGCCTTCCGCCGCCTGGAACAACCCTTCACGATTGCTCACTGCGCCGGTAAAGGCGCCGCGCGCATGGCCGAATAATTCGGACTCCAGCAACTGTTCCGGCAACGCGCCGCAGTTGATGGCGACAAACGGCTTGTTACTGCGCGGGCTGGCATTATGAATCGCCTGTGCGAAAATCTCTTTTCCGGTGCCGCTTTGTCCGTTAATCAATACGCTGACATCCGACTGCGCGACCATGCGCGCCTGTTCAAGCAGTCGCAGCATCAGCGGGCTACGGGTAACGATAGCGTTGCGCCAGCTATCGTCCGTCGCGGGAGCGGACTGCTCCAGCGCTTCATCTATCGCTTTATATAACGCGTCTCTGTCGATCGGCTTTGTCAAAAAGCTGAATACGCCCTTCTGGGTAGCGGCCACCGCATCCGGAATGGAACCATGCGCCGTCAGAATGATAACCGGCATTCCCGGCTGTACTTTCTGAATTTCTGTGAACAGTTGCATACCATCCATTTCATCCATGCGCAGGTCGCTTATTACCAGATCCACTTTTTCCCGATGCAGTACCCGCAGTCCTTCCTGACCGCTCTCTGCGGTCACGACACTGTATCCTTCACTGGTCAGGCGCATACCGAGCAATTTCAGTAATCCGGGATCGTCATCGACCAGCAACAGGTGCGCCGGTTTACGGCTTATCATGGCGTTACCTCATCTTGTGACGGCGACGGCGCCGCGCCATCTTCAGACGTCGCGGGTTTGTCATTGGTATGCGGCGTATCGGCGTTGTAATTACCTGCCGGTTTTCGTGTCGAAAGCTGGCGCTCAATATCGGTTAAACTCTCCAGCTTACGGGTAGTAAGATCGAGCTGCGTTTGCAAGGCCTGTTGCTGCTGGCGCAGCGCATCCAGCTCACTATCTGACGTTTGCTGGAGTTTGCTATAACGCTGACGTTCGGCAGAAAGCGCTAATTGCAGCGCCTGACCGTCATGCCAGATTTGGTAGACGGGCCGTACCTGAGCCGGTATTTGCGCGCTTAACGCCTCCAGACGGGTCACTATGGCGCGCCGCTCCGGCGGCGTAATTTTTGCATCCGCCAGTAAGATTCCGCGCCTGAAGGCATTCTGCCAGTTATCATCCGTCAACGCGCGCGCCTCTGCGCGCGACTGAACCGGCATCAGACGATCGGCGCAGTCAATCGTGCGTAGCCAGTACAGCGGATTCGTCTCTACCGCCTGCCCGCGTAGCGACCAGATATCCGCGCACGCCGTCGGGAGATAATCCGCCAGTTGATAATGGGGGAGCGTGTCCTGCGCTGCGCTATCGGGCAGTTGCTGTGAAGCATGGGGAACACATGCGGTCAGCGCCAGACACGATATGCCCACCGGTATTCCCCACCGCAAAAGGCATCGTTTAATAGTTTGGACTAAAACGTGTGACATACGCACCAGGCTTAAATTCATATTAGTGTTTGTCAGATGCAGGCAATGGCAGCGAGATGCGAAAACAGACTTCCTGCGCTTTGTCATCCACCAGTTGGATCTCTCCCTGCATTCGGCGAATACAATCTCTGGCGATACTCAGCCCTAACCCACTGCCTTTTACCGCCCCTTTTCGCTGGTGGCTTCCCTGGAAAAAAGGCTCAAAAATCATTTCTCTTTCGGTTTGCGGAATCGGTTCGCCGCTATTAACCACATCGATATAAACCGTGGAGCCCTGAGAACGACTACGGATGCAAATGTTACCGGATTCAGCGCCATAGTGCACCGCGTTGGAATAGAGATTATCCAGCACGCTCATCAGCAACATGGGCTCTGCTATGCAGCGTTCGGCCTTCAGGTCGACATCGGTATGCATCATTTTAGCGCGGGCAGGCAAACTGTGGGCGGAAACCACCATATCCACAAGCGGCGCGATATCGACCGCTTCCAGCTCTGTGGCACTGTCTACCAGTTTCCGGTTGTAATCAAGCAATTGCTCAATCAATTTTTGTAAATTACGACTGCTGTCATCCAGAATATCGACCACCTCTTTTTGCTCCGGCGTCAGCGGCCCAACCACCTGATCGGCCAGCAGCTCTGTCCCCTCGCGCATACTAGCCAGCGGAGTTTTCAGCTCATGGGACAAGTGACGTAGAAACTGATGGCGCTGGGATTCCAGCCACGCCAGACGCTCACTCAGCCAGATAATGCGCTGCCCCACCGATCGTAATTCACGCGGACCGGTAAAGGTGACGGTATTCCCCAAAGAACGGCCTTCGCCCAGGCGATTAATCATCCGTTCAATTCCTTTCACCGGCCCGATAATCATGCGGGTAAAAAGTAGCACCATCGCCAGGCTCACCAGAAATAGCACCAGCGCCTGCCAGCCGAAAAATTGTCCGCGCTCGGCGATTTCTTGTTGTAACTGCTGCCCGCGCGAGTAAACCACAGTACGCGTCGCCTGCACCATTTCCGTATTAGCGTTGGCAAAGGCCTCCAGACGCGCGGCCGCTGCCGCTTCCGGGCCGCTATCTTTACACTGCAATTGCGCCAGCGCGTTTAAATCCTGGCGTAACGCCTGATACAACTTATCATCCGGCAAGACGCCGGCATGGGCGTCCAGCATATCGCTATAGCGCTTACGCTGGCTTTGATACACTTTTGCCAGCGTCGGATCGTCAAGCACGCAATACTGTCGGTAGCTTCGCTCCATCTCCAGCGCGACGTTGGTCATCGCCTCGCTGCGCCGGGCGTCAATAAGCGTGCTGCGGTTAGTCACCGCAGCCTGATCGCTTAACGCGTTAAGGCTTTGCCACGCCTGCCAGGCCAGAACCAGCAACGGCAGCAGGATCAGCAAAAAGGCCAGCATGACCAATTGTCGTAAAGAACGGGGGAAAACAGACCAGCGCTTCAACGTGTCGCTCACATAAAAGAAGAATAAAAAAGATGCTAACCGAGGGGAGCGCCAGATACAACAAAGCCGGGCTAAACCCGGCTTTGTTATGGAATAAGGCGGTGCCTAACTCGACGTTTCGCCCGGAGGTTGATAAAGCTACGCTATTATCAGAAGTTGGACGGCAGGCACCTTGTTGTGCGTCATTCGAAGTTTATGTAGCGCGTCCCTAAGGGGCTGACATAAGAAGGTGAATGAGCCACTGGTTACTATTATGCAGTAATTGTGCCAACATTCAAAAGACTTTGTTAACACAATGATAGATATGAAAAATATCGTTATTCATGCTAAAAATGGCTCTGCCTGTTTTTTGCCCTTTCTGTCGCCAATCAGCAACACTTGCAACACCTAAAAACAAAATCATTTTAAATCAAATGGTTAAGTGTCTCTTTTTGGCGACAACCTACCTCCACTCATGTCGGGATTTCCCGACACTTTAATCTTGCGGCATAAGCACTAGTTTATTGCCGGATGGCGGCGTAAACGCCTTATCCGGCCTACCGCTTGACGTTCAAGACGGTAGCTACAACCGCGCTTCTCCGTGGGCCTGATAAGCGCCGTCTACAAAAAGCCCCTCGTGAAGAGGGGCTTAATGGCTATCGGGCTAATTAACCAAGCTGCTTACGCGCATTACGGAAGATACGCATCCACGGGCTATCCTCGCCCCAGTTTTCCGGGTGCCAGGAGTTGGCGACGGTGCGGAATACGCGTTCCGGATGCGGCATCATAATCGTCACCCGACCATTTTCGGTCGTCACCGCCGTGATGCCGTTCGGCGAACCGTTCGGGTTAGCCGGATAGGTTTCGGTCACCTTACCAAAGTTATCAACGTAGCGCAGGGCGACCAGGCCTTTGCTCTCAAGCGCGGCAAGATGCGCATCGTCCCGCACCTCAACGCGCCCTTCCCCATGGGAAACCGCAATCGGCATCTGTGAGCCTACCATTCCTTGCAGCAGCAGCGATGGGCTTTGCGTCACTTCCACCAGGCTGAAGCGGGCTTCGAAGCGGTCAGAATGGTTACGTACAAAACGCGGCCACAGTTCGCTGCCCGGGATCAGCTCGCGCAGATTCGACATCATCTGGCAACCGTTGCACACCCCAAGCGCCAGCGTCTGCGGACGATGGAAGAAGGTTTCGAATTCGTCGCGCACCCGATGGTTAAACAGAATGGATTTCGCCCAACCTTCGCCCGCCCCCAGCACGTCGCCGTAGGAAAAGCCGCCGCAAGCCACCAGCGCATGGAAGTTGCCCAGACCGATACGACCGCCCAGCAGGTCGCTCATATGGACGTCAATCGCGTCAAAGCCCGCACGATGGAACGCCGCCGCCATCTCCACGTGAGAGTTCACCCCCTGCTCGCGCAGGACAGCGACTTTCGGTCGTGCGCCTGTCGCAATGTACGGCGCGGCGATATCTTCATTAATATCAAACGACAGCTTCACGTTGAGGCCCGGATCGGCATCATTCGCTTTCGCCTCGTGTTCCTGGTCGGCACATTGCGGATTGTCGCGCAGACGCTGCATCTGCCAGGTGGTTTCCGCCCACCAGACACGCAGCGTAGTACGGCTTTCGCTGAATACCGTCCGATCATTAGCGGTAATTACAAAGCGATCGCCAGCCAGGGCCTGACCAAGGTAGTGGACGCAGTCAGCAAGACCGTACTGCGCCAACAGCGTTTCGACCGCGTCTCTGTCTTCAGCGCGTACCTGAATCACGCCGCCCAGCTCCTCGTTGAACAGTGCGGCCAGATGGTCATCGCCCAGCGCAGCGATATCGACCTGCACGCCGCAGTGGCCGGCAAAGGCCATCTCGGCCAGCGTCACCAGCAGACCGCCGTCGGAACGGTCATGCCAGGCAAGTAATTTACGCGCAGCGACCAGCGCCTGCATGGCGTCATAGAAGCCTTTCAGTTGCGCGACGTCACGCACGTCCGCGGGTTTGTCGCCAAGCTGACGATAGACCTGCGCCAACGCCGTTGCGCCCAGCGCGTTGTGGCCCTTGCCAAGATCGATCAGCAACAAGGCGTTATCTTCCGTTGACAGCTGCGGCGTAAGGGTGTGACGCACGTCTTCCACGCGGGCAAACGCGGAAATCACCAGCGACAGCGGCGAGGTCATTTCGCGCTGTTCGTTGCCTTCCTGCCAGCGGGTTTTCATCGACATCGAATCTTTGCCCACCGGAATCGTCAGGCCAAGCTGCGGACAGAGTTCCTCTCCCACCGCTTTAACCGCGTCATACAAACCGGCATCTTCGCCAGGATGACCGGCTGCCGCCATCCAGTTAGCGGAAAGTTTGATGCGCTTGATATCGCCAATCTGCGTCGCGGCAATGTTAGTCAACGCTTCACCGACGGCCAGACGGGCGGAGGCGGCAAAGTCCAGCAGCGCCACCGGCGCACGCTCGCCAACCGACATCGCTTCGCCGTAGTAGCTGTCGAGGCTGGCGGTAGTGACCGCGCAGTCAGCCACCGGGACCTGCCACGGGCCAACCATCTGGTCACGCGCCACCATACCGGTGACGGTACGGTCGCCAATAGTGACAAGGAAGGTTTTTTCCGCCACGGTCGGCAGATGCAGAACACGCTTTACCGCATCGGTAATCGTGATATCCGCGCGGTTCAGCGCATCGCCTTTCGCCTTCAATGTTTGCACATCGCGGGTCATTTTCGGCGTTTTGCCCAGCAGGACATCCAGCGGTAGGTCGATCGGCTGATTGTCGAAATGGTTATCATGCAACGAGAGATGCTGTTCTTCGGTAGCGTCGCCAATGACCGCATACGGCGCGCGTTCGCGCTTACACAGTTCGTCGAACAACGGCAACTGGTCAGCCGCGACCGCCAGTACGTAGCGCTCCTGGGATTCGTTACACCAGATTTCCAGCGGGCTCATGCCCGGCTCGTCGCTAAGAATGTCGCGCAGTTCGAATTTCCCGCCGCGCCCGCCGTCGCTCACCAGCTCCGGCATCGCATTGGAGAGACCGCCCGCGCCCACATCATGGATAAACAGAATCGGGTTGGCATCACCCAACTGCCAGCAGCGGTCGATCACTTCCTGGCAGCGGCGTTCCATTTCCGGGTTATCGCGCTGAACAGAGGCAAAATCGAGATCCGCATCAGACTGGCCGGAAGCCATTGACGATGCCGCGCCGCCGCCGAGGCCGATATTCATCGCCGGGCCGCCAAGGACGATCAGCTTCGCGCCCACGACGATCTCGCCTTTCTGCACGTGATCGGCGCGGATATTACCGATCCCGCCCGCCAGCATGATCGGCTTATGGTAGCCGCGCAGCTCTTCGCCGTTGTGGCTGTTCACCTTCTCTTCATAAGTACGGAAGTAGCCGGTCAGCGCCGGGCGACCAAATTCGTTGTTAAACGCCGCGCCGCCCAGCGGACCTTCGGTCATGATATCCAGCGCGGTGACAATACGTTCCGGCTTGCCAAAATCCTCTTCCCACGGCTGTTCAAAGCCCGGAATACGCAGGTTGGAAACGGAGAAGCCCACCAGCCCGGCTTTTGGTTTCGCGCCACGCCCGGTGGCGCCTTCATCACGAATTTCGCCGCCGGAACCGGTCGCCGCCCCCGGCCACGGAGAGATGGCGGTTGGGTGGTTATGCGTTTCGACCTTCATCAGAATGTGCGCGGGCTCCTGATGAAAATCGTAACGGCCGGTATTGTGGTCGGCGAAGTAGCGCCCCACCGCAGATCCTTCCATCACCGCGGCATTGTCTTTATAGGCAGAGAGCACATAGTCCGGCGTGGTTTCGAAGGTGTTTTTAATCATTTTAAACAGCGACTTCGGCTGCGGTTTACCGTCGATAATCCAGTCGGCGTTAAAAATCTTGTGGCGGCAGTGCTCGGAGTTCGCCTGGGCGAACATATACAATTCGATATCGTTCGGGTTGCGCCCCAGTTTGGTAAACGCCTCCTGCAAATAGTCGATTTCATCTTCCGCCAGCGCCAGACCGAGACGCAGGTTGGCGTCAATTAACGCCTGACGGCCTTCTCCCAGCAGATCGACACTGGAAACCGGCGCAGGCTGATGGTGGATAAACAATTTTTCCGCATCGGTTAAAGAAGAGAACACCGTCTCCATCATACGGTCGTGCAGCTCTGCGGCCACTTGTCGCCACTGTTCCGCCGTCAACGTCGAAGCCTCGATATAGTACGCTACGCCACGCTCCAGACGATCAACCTGTTGCAGGCCGCAGTTGTGGGCGATATCCGTTGCTTTTGAAGACCAGGGGGAGATGGTACCAGGACGCGGTGTGACCAACAGGAGTTTACCCGCCGGCGTATGGCTGCTAAGCGCCGGGCCGTATTGCAGCAGACGGGTAAGCTGCGCCTGCTCGCTATCATTTAACGGGGCGTTCAGGTCAGCAAAATGGACATACTCAGCGTATATATTGTGGACCTGGAGGTTGGCAGCCTGAAAGCGCGCCAGCAGTTTATTGATACGGAATGCAGACAGTGCAGGCGAACCACGCAGAATTTCCATCATAAGTCTCTCGTCTTCTAAGCTTCGGTGTGCGCAAGGGGGGAAACGGCCGTCATTATAAAGAATCTGACGCGCCGACGAAACCGTTTGCGTAGAAATAAAATCACCGCTTTTTCTTGTCATACGGTGCGGCTATCGTTGCGAATAAGTTGCCAACTGGCGCATTGTTACGCAAAATGCCGCTCATTAATGACTTATCTATTGCAGCAAAACATCTTTTTCAGCCCGAGGCAACGCACGATCCAGAGAATTAACTAATTGAAAAAATTAAAGATTAATTATCTGTTCATCGGCATATTGACGCTGCTGCTGGCAGCAGCCCTTTGGCCCTCAATCCCCTGGTTCGGTAAAACCGAAAACCATATCGCCGCGATTCAAGCCCGGGGGGTACTGCGCGTCAGTACGATCGACTCGCCATTAACCTATTCCGTTATCAACGGTAAAAAATATGGTCTGGACTATGAACTGGCGCAGCAGTTCGCCAACTATCTCGGCGTGAAGCTGAAAGTGACGGTGCGCCAGAATATCAGCCAGTTGTTTGACGATCTGGATAACGGCAATGCCGACCTGCTCGCGGCTGGGCTGGTCTACGACAGCGCACGCGTTAAAAACTATCAGCCCGGCCCCATGTATTATTCAGTTTCGCAACAGCTCGTCTACCAGGTCGGACAATATCGCCCACGCTCGCTGGCGACCGTTAACGAGAATCAGCTTACCATTGCGCCAGGGCACGTCGTGGTCAATGATTTACAGCGTTTAAAAGAGACAAAGTTTCCCGACCTGAGCTGGAAAGTGGATGATAAAAAAGGCTCGACGACGCTGCTGGAAGAGGTCATCAGCGGCAAGCTGGATTACACCATTGCCGATTCAGTGGCGATCAGTCTGTTTCAGCGCGTCCATCCCGAACTGGCCGTGGCGCTGGATGTCACGGATGAACAGCCCGTGACCTGGTTTAGCCGACTGGACGACGATAATACGCTCTCCGCCGCGCTGCTCGATTTTTTCAATTCGATCAATGAAGACGGTTCTCTGGCGCGGATCGAAGAGAAATATCTGGGACATGGCGATGATTTCGACTACGTTGATACCCGCTCTTTCCTGCGAGCGGTGGATAACGTCCTGCCGGAGCTGGAACCGTTATTTAAAAAATATGCCAAAGAGATAGACTGGCGCCTGCTGGCGGCGATTTCTTATCAGGAATCGCACTGGGATCCGCTGGCGACCTCGCCAACCGGCGTGCGCGGCCTGATGATGCTGACTAAAAATACCGCCCAAAGTCTGGGGCTGACCGACCGTACCGATGCGGAGCAAAGCATCAGCGGCGGCGCTCGCTATCTTGAAGATATGATGGCTAAAGTTCCCGAAACCGTTCCGGAAGACGAGCGTATCTGGTTTGCCTTAGCCGCCTACAATATGGGTTATGCGCACATGCTCGATGCCAGATCGCTGACGGTAAAAACCAAAGGCAATCCGGATAGCTGGACCGATGTGAAGCAGCGTTTGCCTCTGTTAAGCCAAAAACCGTATTACAGTAAGCTAACCTACGGTTACGCGCGTGGACATGAGGCTTATGCTTATGTGGAAAATATCCGTAAATACCAGATAAGTTTAGTGGGGTATTTGCAGGAAAAAGAAAAGCAGGAAGCGGAAGCCATGAAACTGGCGCAGGATTACCCGGCGGTGTCGCCGGAGGAGCTGAATAAAGCGCCCTTCCCCCTCCTGTCGTTTTTATCGCAGTCATCAGGCTACCTGACGCATTCGCCGTCTTTACTGTTTACGCCGCAGAAGAAAGAAGAAAAATAGTGCGATGGTCTTATCGGATGGCGACGCGCAACGTCTTATCCGGCATTGCGCTATACTGCCGGCCCCGCGCCTTCCGCACGGTCGGCTTTCTTCAGGGCTTTAATTTCCTGACGACGCATACGGAAAAAATCACTGAGCAGCGTCGCACATTCATCGCGCAGCACCCCTTCAATAATGTCGACCCGGTGATTCATTCCCGGATGGTGCAGCACATCAATTAGCGATCCGGCCGCGCCGGTTTTTGCATCGCGCGCGCCAAAGACAACGCGTCCAATGCGGCTATGCACTATAGCGCCTGCGCACATCACACAGGGTTCCAGCGTGACATACAGCGTGGTATCCAGTAACCGGTAATTCTGCAATACCAGACCTCCCTGACGCAGCGCCATTATTTCAGCATGCGCAGTAGGATCGTGGCGGCCAATGGGTCGGTTCCAGCCTTCGCCAATGACACGATGGTTATGCACCAATACCGCGCCAACCGGAACCTCGCGTTCGTCCCAGGCGCGTTTCGCCAGCGTCAGCGCGTGGCGCATCCAGTATTCGTGATCTAATTCGACATCAGACAAAGAGGTAACTCCGGTAATGAAAGCGGGCGGCATTATACACAGACGCTATGCGTTTCACTATTCGAGCTGCTGCAACTCGCCGTGCGGCGTCACCCGCCAGCGATGCTGGCAAAAATAAAGCAGCGGGTTATCCTGTTTGCTGTCGCTGTAGCCGCTATAAAGACGCAGCGGCGTACCGATTTTACGTTCCAGTTGCGCGACTTTTTCATGGCCCAGACAGCGCACGGTTAATACCCAGCCGCCATACCGTCGCGCCATCTGGCTGGCGATGAGGTTAACGCGCGGCAACCACGGCGTATCAAAATAGACTTGCTCTACCAATGATTGCGGAGAACCGGTAATAAGCCAGATATCCGCGTCAGAGCTCAATAGATAGGTGGTCAGACGCTCCTGTACAACCGGAAATGCCGTGACGTTAGCGCGAAACCAACGGACAAAATCCGCCTGATGCGCCTGCAAACGCGTTTCGCTATGGCCAAAAGTACAGCCCCACAACAACAGACTCATCGGCCAGCGGGCCGCACGCCCTTTTACCAGTAAACCGATACCGATAATGGGTAACAACGGCAGTACGAGCAGCGCATTTAGCGGCTGACGGCGCAGCAAATAACGCAGAAAACTGCCGAACATATCCTGTTGATGTAACGTTCCATCCAAATCAAAAAAGACGACACGACGCTCGTGGCTGACCAAACCTTACTCCTCTGGATCATTGAACCCCAGCAGCCAGGTAAAAATAAACCCGGCAATTACCGCTATTAAATAGCCTAACAGATAGAACAGGACTTTTCCGGCAACAATTGTTAATGCCAGCGGCAAACCGGAAATACCAAAGGTAATTACCGTCGCCACTTTCCAGTAGCTGATCAACGCCCCGCCTACCGCACCGCCAAGACAAGCGCCAATAAATGGCTTACCCAATGGCAGCGTGACGCCAAAAATCAGCGGCTCGCCAATTCCCAGCAGTCCGACCGGAAGCGCGCCTTTAATCACCTTTTTGAGTCGCGCATTGCGGGTTTTCATCAGTACGGCAATGGCCGCGCCTATCTGACCAACGCCCGCCATCGCCAGGATGGGAAACAACGCGTTATAGCCGTGCGCTTGTACCAGCTCCACATGAATAGGCACCAGTCCCTGATGTAGCCCGGTCAGTACCAACGGCAGGAAGGTTCCGGCTAACACCGCGCCCACCAGAAAACCGCCGCGATCGATAGCCCAGGACGCGCCGTGAGCGATAGCGTCTGAAATCCAGCCGCCAAGCGGTTGCAGAGCGACAATCGCTACCGCGCCGGTGATAACAGTCGTCAATAAAGGGTTAAGAATTAACTCCAGCGACCCCGGCAGCAGCTTACGGAACTGGCGCTCAATCCAGCACATTAACGCCACCACCAGCAGGACGGCGATGACGCCGCCCCGTCCCGGCTGAAGCGCCTCGCCAAAGAGCGTAATCTGCGCCAGTTGCGGGCTGGAAAGGATCCCCGCCATCACGCCGCCTAACGCCTGCGATCCGCCAAAGACTTTCGCGGTATTGACGCCAACCAGAATGTTCATGATAGCGAATACCGCGCTGCCAAATATCCCCATCAGGCCCAGCAGGTTAGGATAGTGGACGGCAACGTCGCCGACGATATCTGGACGTTTAAGAATGTTGATAATGCCGGTAATCAAGCCGGATGCGATAAAGGCGGGGATAAGCGGAATAAAAACATTCGCCAGCTTACGCAACGCATCGCTCATCGGCGCTTTATACTTCGCTTTCACCTCGGATTTGGTACGCGCCATAGCGTCGTCCGGCTTTACACCACCTGCGGCAATCTGCACGCGCATCGCATCAACCACCTGCGCAGCCTTCCCCGGCCCAACGATCAGCTGATGTTGCTCCCCTTGCTTTACGTATCCACTGACGCCAGGCAACGCTTTTAAGCGCGGAATATCCAGTTGGCTGTCGTCCTGTACCTCCACCCTGACTCGCGTCATACAGTTTTCCAGGCGCAGAATATTTTGCTCTCCGCCGATACCACGTAAAATGTCGCTGGCGAGCGCTGCCGTCTTATCCATACACACCTCTTTAGTGTTCTAACGCCGCCCTTAAAAAGCCCTGATGAGCGGCGAGTTTTTCCCTGGCGGCTGCAGCATCCAGCCCCGTAAGCGCCATCAAAATGGCGGGCTTAACCTCAAAATCGGTCTGTTTCAGCAACGTTTCCGCCTCTTCACGACCTATCCCGGTCGCTTCAACGACCATCCGACACGCACGATCGACCAGTTTGACGTTGGTGGCTTTCATATCCACCATCAGGTTTTGATAGACCTTGCCGAACTTCACCATCGCGCCGGTAGAAATCATATTGAGCACCATTTTCTGCGCGGTGCCGGATTTCAGCCGCGTGGAGCCGGTAAGCGCTTCCGGCCCGACAACGGGCGAAATAGCGATATTAGCCTCCCGCGCAATAGGCGAATCTGGATTACAGGAGACGGCAACAGTGGTACAACCGGACTGTCGCGCATAGCGCAGGCCGCCAATCACATAGGGTGTACGACCCGACGCCGCGAGCCCCACGACCAGATCCTGTTCTTGCAGATTTAGCGCGACAAGATCGTCTTCGCCTGCCTGTTGGCTGTCTTCCGCGCCTTCGACCGCTTTCAACAACGCGCCCGGCCCGCCGGCAATCAGTCCGACGACCAGACCGTGCGGAACGCCAAACGTCGGGGGGCATTCTGAGGCATCCAGTACGCCAAGCCGACCACTGGTGCCCGCGCCCATATAGATGATACGTCCGCCAGCCTTCAGCGCCGCCGCTGCGGCATCCACCGCACGCGCGACGTCAGGCAGAGTGGCTTTTACTGCTTCCGCTACCAGCGTATCCTGTTCATTAAAACGCTTAACTAATTCAGGGGTAGGCAACGCATCCAGATCCATCGTTTGCGGGTTACGGGTTTCAGACACTAAGGTACCAAGATTCATTTTTGTCCCTCTGGAATTTTTAATTCATAATAAGCGTCCATGATGGAATAGAATATTCCCCCAGGCGAGTGAAATTTCGTTTTGTCGTCGCCATCACGTTTCGCAGGAGCTGCTCATGAACTGTTTGATTCGTATTCGCCAGCGTTATCCGGATCTCGCGCAAAGCGACAGGAAACTGGCGGATTATCTGCTCGCGCAACCGGATACGGCGCGACATCTGAGCTCGCAGCAACTGGCGGCCGAAGCGGGCGTCAGCCAATCCAGCGTAGTCAAGTTCGCGCAAAAACTGGGGTTTAAAGGGTTTCCGGCGTTGAAACTGGCTCTCAGCGAAGCGTTGGCCAGCAATCCTAATCCGCATTCCGTTCCCGTTCATAACCAGATTCGCGGCGACGATCCGATGCGCCTGGTCGGGGAAAAATTAATTAAAGAGAATGTGGCGGCGATGCACGCCACGCTGGACGTTAACAGTGAAGAAAAGCTGTTAGAAAGCGTCACGATGCTGCGCCACGCCCGCCGTATTGTGACCACCGGGATTGGCGCCTCTGGGCTGGTGGCGCAAAATTTTGCCTGGAAGCTACTGAAGATTGGCATTAACGCGGTGGTTGAGCGCGATATGCACGCCCTGCTGGCGACGGTGCAGGCGCTGGCGCCGGAGGATCTGCTGCTGGCGATCTCTTATTCCGGGGAACGGCGCGAGCTGAACCTGGCGGCGGACGAAACATTACGCGCAGGCGCGAAGATCCTGGCCATTACCGGTTTTTCTCCCAACGCCTTGCAGCAGCGCGCCACCCGCTGTCTGTATACGATTGCTGAAGAGCAGGCGACGCGCAGCGCCGCTATCTCCTCGACACATGCGCAAATGATGTTGACCGACTTACTGTTTATGGCGCTGGTACAACAGGATTTAGAGCGGGCGCCGGAGCGTATTCGCCATAGCGAGGCGCTGGTAAAAAAACTGGTTTGAAAATGGCTCTTCCGCCTCATGCAGAAGAGCCATCAAGTTTATTGCGCTTCTTTCGCGTGAATCAATTGCGTCAGGAGTGTGTTAACCGGTACGGCAATATTGTTCTGAGCGCCGATTCGCGCAATCGCACCATTTAAATAGTCGATTTCAGTCAGTCGGCCTTTATGTAAATCCTGATGCATAGAAGGATAGTGGTGGCCGCTCTCACGCGGATCGAACACTTTCTTCACCGTATTCATCACCATTTGCTCAGTCAACGGAATATTCTGGCTGGCAGCAACCAATACAAACTCATCAACTACCGCTTGCGCTAAATCTAAAGCACCAGGCCGCTGACCAAATCCGCCGACATTACAATCCAGTAGCGCGCAATAGGTGTTCATTACGCTATTAAAGGCTGCTTTCTTCCAGATCGATAATAATACGTCAGGGCTTATTTCAGCATTCAATCCAGCGCTATTAAGGGTGGCAATGACCTTAGCCTCTTGAGCCGAATCATGGCTGGCAATCGGCTGCAGTTCAATCGTTCCGGTACCGGTGGCCATAATATGCCCAGCCCCCTCCAGTTCGCTGGACCATAACGTCACACCCGCATAGATTTTCTGCCGATCGACATATTTCTCCAGCGTTTCGATATTTCCCAGGCCGTTAGATAAAATCATCACTACTTTCGCGGCTGGCAGTAATGGCTTAATACGGTGTAACATGCTATCCAGCTGCATGGCTTTGGTAAACAGAATAACCAGCTCAAACTCCCCCTGGGATTCATCAGCCAACATAGCAGGGATGGGGTAATACTTCTGAGTCGTTTCCGTTTCGACAAACAACCCCTTGCTACGAATAGCATCAACATGCTCCTGCCAGCTATCGATAAGCGTCACGTCGTGCCCGGCCTCCAGCAGCATATAGCCAAAACGACATCCCATAGCGCCTGCACCTGCGATTGCAATTTTCATTTTTATTTCCTTATTATCTGATTAATAAATTTTGGCTAAAACCGTTGCGACATATTTTTTCGTTATCAGGGTCAACACGACTCCAATAAGCAATAGCACCGTGGTCAAAATAAATACCGTATTGTAGCTTCCGGTATATTTTGCAATAGCGGACGTGACGTAAGGAGCAATAACCGCACCGACGGCAAAACCAAAATACATAAAGCCGTAGTTTAGTCCCTGGTTACGCATACCAAAATTCTGGCTGGTCAAGCCAGGGAAGATAACTAATATACCGGCATAAGCAAAGCCCACGCCCAGAGCGCTGAAATAGAATACCGAAGTATTGCCGTTGAAGAACAACAATAGCAGCATACAGACGCAGGTAAAAAGATAAACGATAACCAGAGTATTGTAGCCGCCTAATTTATCGGTTAACCCTCCCCAGAACAGGCGACCAATTGAGTTAAATATCGATACCAGGCTAACGACTAATGCACCGGACAGTAAACCGTACTGCGTCATACCAATTTGCGCAGAGCTTGAGCTAATTACCATCCCAGAGAACACGCCCAGCGCCAGAATCATAAACAGCAGCCAGAAGCGCAGATCTTTCAGCATGTGCCGATAGTCTTTATCCATTGGCGATGCTTTAATTCCTCCGCTATCTTTTGCTGGCGCGCTACGAATAAAGAACTGGACGATAAAAATAACCACCAGATAAACAATGCCCAGATATAACAACGCCCGACTAACATCGTGAGTTTGCGCCATAAAATATTCGGCCAGGCGGGTGCAAAGTAGCGTCCCGACGCCAACACCCGCCAGTACGATACCGCTGGCAAGACCGCGACGGTCAGGGAAAAATTTCAGAATATTATTCAGATTACCCGTAAAAGCCAGGCCCGATCCCAACCCGGCAATGACGCCGTAGGTTAAAAACAGCATGGGCAAATTATCCACAAACCCGGACAAGATAAAACCTAAAGAAAACAGGATACCGCCGATAACTATCGCCTGCTTTCCTTTACCATTGTCGATCATTCTCCCGCCCCAAATCATCGGTAAAGGAATGATCCCCATGTTGATAGAGAATGCTAACGCCAGCGTAGCCGGATCCCAGTGATATTGCGCCATGAGTGGTGTTTTGAAATAGCTAAATGCGTAGACGCCCCCGAGCACAAAATTGATGCACACGTGAGCGGCAAGCATTCCCCAGCGGTTGATTGATGCCGACATAATTTTCCCTTTTTAAAATGCACTGATCACAGTTTAAAAAAAGCAAAATAGGCAAACAATTTGGTATTTTTTATAATCGTTATAACAAAACCCAATCGATTGGCATTAAATTTTAATGAATATCAAACAACTACATTCCTTCCTGATATTGTGTGATGAATTACATTATGGTCGGGCAGCCAGTCGCCTGTTTATCACTCAGCCATCATTAAGTCAGCAAATCAAACAACTTGAGTCATCACTTAAAACAATATTATTTAAGCGAAAAGGTAGAGGAATTAAATTAACAAAAGCAGGTATTATTTTGCAACGACACGCTAACAAAATAATGCTGGATTTAAAAAATGCCGAAAATGAACTTCTTCCCTATCAGGATCAACAGCGCGATACTATTTCAATCGGGGTGTCAGGCAGCTACCTGGTCCTGCCCGCTTTTCGCAGCTTTATGGCGCACCATCCGGAAATATCTTTAAATGTTAAAGAGTTCTCAACTGAGCAAACCATTAAAAGGCTGACGGATAGCGCCGTTGATATTGGCATTGTTTATCGAACAGCGCTCCCTGCCCAGCTAAGTTCGACCATGCTGTTTGAAGATGAAATTATCGCTGCAATCCCACTTTCTCATCCTCTGGCGACACGCGAACGTCTGCAGCTAAAAGATTTAAACGACCAGCCCATTATCGTGCTTAATGACTCTCTGCTATTAAGAGGGATCATCACCACTGAATTTAATAACCGCAAAGTCGTTCCTAACGTCATCTGCGAACTGGATAACCACTACTCATGCCTTGAGTATGCCGAAGCGCAGATTGGCATCGCATTTATTACCCGCTCGCTAACCCATTTATCGACACCCAAAAATGTTCGCCTGGTTTCACTGGGCATCCCCGCATTCTTTATTCCTGTCATGCTGGTGCACAGTAATGACCTTTCACTGGATAACGCAACCATCTGCCTGCTCAAGCAGATCAAAAATTTTTACACTGTAGATAACAAATCAGCGCCAGAAAAGAGCTGGCCCGAGCAGAAAATAGGCGTATAATGCCCGCCCGATTTGTGTTGTTTCTGAGAATTTCCTGATGGCGCTGTTAATCACCAAAAAATGTATCAATTGCGATATGTGCGAGCCGGAGTGCCCGAATGAGGCGATTTCAATGGGCGACAGCATTTATGAGATTAACAGCGACAAATGCACCGAGTGTGTAGGCCATTACGAAACGCCGACCTGTCAGAAAGTCTGCCCAATCCCCAATACGATTTTGCAGGATCCCGCCCATGTCGAAAGCGAAGAACAGTTGTGGGATAAGTTTGTTCTGATGCATCACGCAGATAAACTGTAAGCGGGTTAACGCACTTCCAACGCAACAATGCCTGATGGCGCTATGCTTATCAGGCCGACAATATATCGGCCTGTAGGTCAGATAACGTGTTTACGCCGCCATCCGGCAAATCTAACTTTCCAGAATGACCGTAGCGCAGGCGTAATGGCGTTCATCGGCCAACGTGACATGCATGTGCGCCACACCGAGTTTTTCCGCCAGCGTTAACGCCTCGCCCCACAGCCGCAAACGTGGTTTTCCCAGCTCATCGTTAAACACTTCGAACTGATTAAACGCCAGACCGTTGCGGATGCCGGTGCCAAAAGCTTTCGCTGCCGCCTCTTTGACCGCAAAACGCTTGGCGAGAAAACGCACCGGCTGCTGATGCGTCTCCCAGATAGCCCACTCGTTGTCACTGAGCACACGCCTTGCCAGACGTTCGCCGGAACGGGAGATCACTGCCTCAATGCGGGCAATCTCTACAATATCCGTTCCCAGGCCGAGAATCGCCATTAGCCGCGCGCTTCCAGCATCAAACGTTTCATTTCAGCCACCGCCTCTTTCAGGCCCGTCATCACCGCCCGACCAATAATGGCATGACCGATATTAAGTTCGTGCATTTCCGGCAGCGCGGCAATAGCTTTGACGTTATGGTAGGTCAGGCCATGACCCGCATTTACTTTTAGCCCCAGGCGAGCCGCCAGGGTCGCGGCGCTGGCAATACGCGCCAGCTCTTTTGCCTGTTCCGCATCGGTTTCTGCGTTGGCGTAGCAGCCGGTATGGATTTCGATAAACGGCGCGCCGACTTCCGCCGCCGCGTTGATTTGCGTTTCATCGGCATCGATAAAGAGCGAAACCTGGATGCCAGCCGCCGCCAGGCGCGCACAGGCATCACGCATTTTATCGCGCTGTCCGGCCACATCCAGACCGCCTTCGGTGGTGACTTCCTGGCGTTTTTCCGGCACCAGACAACAGAAATGCGGCCTGGTTTCTACGGCGATCGCCAGCATCTCTTCGGTCACCGCCATCTCCAGATTCATACGCGTATGCAGCGTCTGACGCAGAATGCGCACATCGCGATCGGTAATGTGGCGACGATCTTCGCGTAGGTGTACGGTAATGCCGTCCGCGCCTGCCTGTTCAGCAATAAACGCCGCCTGTACCGGATCCGGATAGTCGGTGCCGCGCGCATTACGTAACGTGGCAATGTGGTCAATATTGACGCCTAACAGTAATTCAGCCATGACAATCCTCGTTAATCTTTCTTCGTTTTTACTGTGCGTTTGGGCATAAATTGCCGGAACAGCTCCCGGCTTTTTAACGGTTTTCCCCCAAGATACGGCTTTAATGCCATACGGGTAAAGCGTTTAGCGGCACGCAAGGTATCTACATCCGGGAATTCCCGCGCATCCAGCGCTTTCAGGTGCCGTCCGGTAAAGGTGTTGTTATCGATGACGACGCTGGCGAAAAAGCCTTTTTCTTCGCGGTAACGGTAGGTCATGGTGTCATCCACCCGTTCGCCGCTGCCTGCACAGTGGGTGAAATTGACGCCATACCCCAGATGTCCCAGCAACGCCAGTTCGAAACGTCGCAACGCCGGTTCAGGCGAGCCGGTGGTTCCCGCCAGCGCCTGAATACAGTTCAGATAATCAAAAAAGAGTTCGGAGAAGCGCGTTTCATATTCCAGTACGCGAGAGAGGAGTTCGTTGATATACAGGCCGCTATAGAGCGTAATACCGCTTAACGGCAGCGCCAGAGAAACTGCCTCGGCGCTGCGCAGGGTTTTCACCTCGCCGCGTCCGCTGTAGCGTAGCAATAACGGCGTAAAAGGCTGTAACGCGCCTTTCAGATTGGAACGTTTAGATCGCGCGCCTTTGGCGACAAGGCGCACGCGCCCCGATTCTTCCGTGAAGACGTCCAGCATCAGGCTGGTTTCGCTCCAGGGGCGACTGTGCAGGACAAATGCGCGCTGCCACCCTTCCACGCTGTGTTAACTCACAGATCGTCTACGTAACCGAGACTGCGCAGAGCGCGTTCGTCATCGGCCCAGCCGGATTTCACTTTCACCCACAGTTCCAGGTGTACCGGCGCTTCGAACATCTCCTGCATGTCTTTACGCGCTTCAATACCAATGGTTTTGATTTTGGCGCCTTTGTTGCCAATCACCATCTTCTTCTGCCCTTCGCGCTCGACGAGGATCAGCCCGTTGATATCATAGCCGCCGCGTTCGTTGGTAACAAAACGTTCAATCTCAACGGTAACGGAATACGGCAGCTCGGCGCCGAGAAAACGCATCAGCTTTTCACGAATGATTTCAGACGCCATAAAGCGCTGAGAGCGATCGGTGATGTAATCTTCCGGGAAGTGGTGAATCGCTTCCGGTAAATGTTTACGCACGATACCGGCAATGGTATCGACGTTCATACCCGTTTCAGCAGAGATGGGTACGATATCAAGAAAGTTCATCTGGCTTGCCAGGAACTGGAGGTGCGGCAGCAAATCGGCTTTTTCCTGCACGTTATCCACCTTGTTAACGGCGAGAATAACCGGCGCTTTGCCATCGCGCAGTTTGTTCAGGACCATTTCGTCGTCCGGCGTCCAACGGGTGCCTTCCACAACGAAAATCACCAGCTCAACGTCGCCAATCGAACTGCTCGCCGCCTTATTCATCAAACGGTTAATGGCGCGCTTTTCTTCCATATGCAGTCCCGGGGTATCGACATAGATTGCCTGATACGGGCCTTCGGTATGAATACCGACAATGCGGTGGCGCGTGGTCTGCGCTTTACGGGAAGTGATCGAAATCTTCTGCCCAAGCAGTTTGTTCAGCAAGGTGGATTTGCCAACGTTCGGACGCCCGACGATGGCAATAAATCCGCAGTAAGTTTTGTCGGTGCTCATTCCAACTCCAGTTTTTTCAGCGCCTGTTCGGCGGCAGCCTGCTCCGCCTTACGACGGCTGGAACCCGTGCCAACCACCGGTTCGCTCAGGCCGCTGACCTGGCAGTGGATAGTAAATTCCTGATCGTGCGCCTCGCCGCGTACCTGCACAACCAGGTAAGATGGCAGCGGCAGATGGCGGCCCTGCAAATACTCCTGCAAGCGCGTTTTAGGATCTTTTTGTTTATCGCCCGGACTTATCTCATCCAGACGGGTTTTATACCAGTTAAGGATTAACTGCTCGACGGTCTGGATATTGCTATCGAGAAATACTCCGCCGATTAACGCTTCCACGGTGTCCGCCAGAATGGACTCCCGACGGAATCCGCCGCTTTTTAATTCGCCCGGCCCTAAACGCAGGCACTCGCCTAAATCAAACTCACGGGCTAATTCCGCCAGCGTATTACCACGTACCAACGTGGCGCGCATACGGCTCATATCTCCCTCATCCACCCGTGGAAAACGGTGATAAAGCGCGTTAGCGATAACGAAGCTCAGGATTGAATCGCCTAAAAACTCCAGGCGTTCGTTATGTTTACTGCTGGCGCTGCGGTGAGTTAATGCCTGCTGCAACAGCTCCTGATGATTAAAAGTGTAGCCCAGCTTCCGTTGAAGCCGATTAATTACGATGGGGTTCATGCGATACCAATAAATGAATGCGTCAACAATCCAGCACACGAAACAGACCTGATACACGTCATCTGTCCTGCCGCATCGCTGCAGCGGAAAGAAGGTTGTCTATAACCAACGCTGTTTCGTGTGCCGTGGCGACCAAACGGCGCCAACCTAAAACTTCGGGGGAATATTCTATACACAACGACAGGGGATGTCGTTAGTCTGAGGGAATTTATCCAGGAAATAATTCACGCTGCCGCTAAAAAGACGGCAGCGTGAACGATCATTTCGTCACAGTTAGTGAATACCGCCGATACGACTCAGGCGTACGCCTGTCGGCCACTCCCCTTCCTGCTTGTCAAAGCTCATCCAGATAGCGACCGCTTTACCGACCAGATTAGCTTCCGGAACAAATCCCCAGTAACGGCTATCCGCACTGTTATCGCGGTTGTCGCCCATCATGAAATATTGTCCCGGTGGTACAACCCAGGTCGCCAGCGGTTGTCCTGGCTGTTGGTAATACATGCCCAACTGATCCTGAGCTATCGGCACCATCAGGATGCGGTGGGTCACATCGCCTAACGTCTCTTTACGTTCGGTCAGGCGAATGCCGTTTTCTTTTGTCTCGTTTAGCGGAACCTCAAAGAAACCGCTGGTCGCTTCTCCGCCGTTACGGCGGGCAAAGGTCTGTACAAAATCGCTCGGCTCAACGTTAGAGTAGGTAACCGGCAGCGCATTTTCGCACGCCTGACCGGAGCTACAGCCAGGCTGAATCGTCACCTCTTTTGCAACCGGATCATAAGTGATTTTATCGCCCGGCAAACCGACGGCGCGTTTGATGTAATCTAACTTAGGATCTTCCGGATATTTAAATACCACAATATCCCCGCGCTTTGGATGACCGGTTTCAATCAGGGTTTTCTGGTAGATCGGATCTTTAATGCCGTAGGCAAATTTTTCCACCAGAATAAAATCGCCGATAAGCAGTGTCGGCATCATTGAGCCTGACGGGATCTGAAAGGGTTCATAAAGAAATGAACGAACGATCAGAACGATCGCCAGAACCGGGAAAACCGACGCCCCGGTCTCCAGCCAGCCCGGCTTAGGCGACACTTTATTGAGCGTAGCGTTATCCAGCGCATCTCCCGACGCCGTTTGCGCGGCAGCCTGGCGCGCCCGACGTTTTGGCGCGAAAACAAACTTATCAACGCACCATAAAATGCCCGTCACCAGTGTGGCTATCACCAGAATCAGGGCAAACATGTTCGCCATGCCAACTCCTTAGGGATTATTTATTGTCTTTACCGACATGCAGAATGGCTAGGAACGCCTCCTGAGGCAGCTCGACGTTACCGATCTGCTTCATGCGTTTCTTACCTTCTTTCTGTTTCTGCAGCAGTTTTTTCTTACGACTGATATCACCGCCGTAGCACTTCGCCAGCACGTTTTTACGTAACTGTTTTACCGTCGAACGGGCAATAATATGCGTACCAATCGCCGCCTGAATCGCGATATCAAACTGCTGGCGTGGGATCAAATCTTTCATCTTCTCCACCAGCTCGCGACCACGGCTTTGCGAGTTATCGCGGTGCGTGATCAGCGCCAGCGCATCGACACGCTCGTTGTTGATTAACACATCAACACGCACCATATCGGAAGCCTGGAAGCGCTTGAAGTTATAATCCAGAGACGCATAGCCGCGCGACGTCGATTTCAGACGGTCAAAGAAGTCGAGCACCACTTCCGCCATCGGGATTTCATAGGTCAACGCGACCTGGTTACCGTGATACACCATGTTAGTTTGTACGCCGCGTTTCTCAATACACAGCGTAATAACGTTACCTAAATAGGCTTGTGGTAACAGCATATGACATTCGGCGATAGGCTCGCGCAGTTCATAAATGTTATTCAACGGCGGCAGCTTGGAGGGGCTATCAACATAGATAGTCTCTTTCGCCGTTGTTTCTACTTCATAAACCACGGTCGGCGCAGTGGTGATCAGATCCAGATCGTATTCGCGCTCCAGACGCTCCTGAATGATCTCCATGTGCAACAGGCCGAGGAAGCCGCAGCGGAAACCAAAACCCAGCGCCGAGGAGCTTTCCGGTTCATAAAACAGTGAGGCGTCGTTCAGGCTTAGCTTGCCGAGCGCGTCGCGGAAACTTTCATAATCGTCGGAGCTGACCGGGAACAGACCTGCATAGACCTGCGGTTTCACCTTCTTAAAGCCCGGCAACGCTTTTTCCGCTGGGTTACGCGCTGAGGTTAAGGTATCGCCAACCGGCGCGCCGAGGATATCTTTAATGGCGCAGACCAGCCAGCCTACTTCGCCGCACTTCAGCTCGGTACGATCAACCTGTTTCGGCGTGAAGATCCCCAGGCGGTCAGCGTTGTAGGTCTGCCCGGTGCTCATCACTTTAATTTTGTCGCCTTTACGCATGGTGCCGTTTTTAATACGCACCAGCGATACCACGCCCAGGTAGTTATCGAACCAGGAGTCAATAATCAGCGCCTGCAGCGGGCCGTCCGGATCGCCTTGCGGCGGCGGGATATCGCGCACCAGGCGTTCCAGAACATCCGTCACGCCGACACCCGTTTTGGCGGAGCAGCGTACCGCGTCCGTCGCATCGATACCGACAATGTCTTCGATTTCTTCCGCCACACGCTCCGGATCGGCGGCCGGCAGGTCAATCTTGTTAAGCACCGGCACCACTTCAAGATCCATTTCCATCGCGGTGTAGCAGTTCGCCAACGTTTGCGCTTCTACGCCCTGGCCGGCATCCACCACCAGCAGCGCGCCCTCGCAGGCGGCTAACGAACGGGAAACTTCATAGGAAAAGTCAACGTGTCCCGGCGTGTCGATAAAGTTCAGTTGATAAGTTTCACCATCAGACGCTTTAAAATCCAGCGTCACACTCTGGGCTTTAATAGTAATACCGCGCTCACGCTCAAGATCCATCGAATCAAGTACCTGAGCTTCCATTTCACGGTCAGACAGGCCACCGCAGATTTGGATAATACGGTCAGACAGCGTCGATTTACCGTGGTCAATGTGAGCAATGATCGAAAAGTTACGTATGTTCTTCATAGAGATAAATTATTATGCCTTACGCCTGGTTGACCAGACTTTAGAGGTCGCTGTTCTGAGCTTAACGTCTGTTTTAACTGAAACGCCGCATTCTACACTACAACGCTAAGGCGAGGAAATGTTCATAGTGTAAGGAGAACGGGAACTGGAAAACGCCTCGCTTTTTTCCTGTAAAACACCGCAACGCAGGAAAAGCGCATGCTTACCGGGACAACAACCCAACGCGGCAGGTGTACCGTTGGGCAAAACGTTTACTGGCGCGTTTCGATTGAGGTAGTTTCGACGCGAACAAGGTCCGGCGGGAGGGCAACGTTTAAAATCACCGGCTGCCAGGCGTCGCGCTCCGCCAGTTTTCGGGAATAGCCGCGGGCAACCAGAAAACCGCCCACGCCGCCCAACACGGCCCCGCTTAATGCGGCAAGGTCAGATCCAAACAGCATCTGAAAAAGCGCCGCACAAAGAAATAGCCCCGCTAAAGGCGACATATAGACCAGCAACGCCGAACCTAAAAGGCTTTTTTCGGCGATGCCCAACTCGACTTTCTGCCCCGGCGCCAGCGGCTCCGCGCTTGGCACAACAAGGGTATGCGTGGTTTGCGGCCCTAATTTATTCAGCACGCGACTGCCGCATCCCGCACGGGAGGCGCAGCTGCTGCATGACGCTTTAACGTCGCAGCTCACCACCGCCTGACCATTCTGCCAGGAGACAACGGTTGCCCACTCTTTAATCATTGTACTGCCCTGAATTTGATACTGTCGGCAATGCGCTTCGCCGTTTGCGGCGGAAGCTCGCCGACAATGGTGATTTCCGCGTTGTCGCGAACGCTGCTATAAACCGTTCGGCGCCCGGTGCGCAGCATCTGATCGCTGCTGTTTTGCGTCGCCCGGTTCACATTGACGGAAAAGCTAAACAGACCGTCAGAATAAAGCCGCGATTCGATAGGCAGGTTATCCATCGTCGGCAACGGACGACGGCTACTGGAAACTTCGCTAAAGCCTTGCGGCACCCAGGATGGACTCCAGTTAAATTTCGTTTTTTCGCCACCGGGAACAGAAAGCAGCGGCGGCAGATTCGCCTTCGCCAGCGCCTGCATGTTGCTGCCGATATCCTGACTCACCGTGAACGCAATAACGCGGAACTGCTCCAGCGTCTCGCCATCGCGATCCAGCAGATCAACGCGCATCGGTAGTTTGGTGTCCATGTCCATCCAGACGATATAGCTGTAACGCGTACCATCGCGCGCCACAACGCGGATAACTTCGCACAATCTGTCTGCGATACGGGTGCGTCCGACAGAAATAAAGTCGTAGTAAGGCGCCAGGCGCTTGAAGTCGGTGTAAATCAGGGAAGGCAGAGAATCGACAATATAATCACCGTTCAGGGTGAACGGCTCAAGGCCCGGTTCAAAATAACTGATTTCATTACCACGCTGTACGACCTCCCGGCGGGGACCGTCCAACTGTAGCAATTGCGCAAGCGGGCGACTATCCAGGCGTGCGTGTCGATAACGCAGAGATTCAACGCCTTGTTTCGTGATGCTGACGAATGACAGCTCGTAATTCAGTGACTGACTGGCGATGTTCATCTGCTGCAATAACGCCCCGGACGCAGGGTCGGCCGAGGCGTTTACTGAGAAGAACAGGCTAGTCGCCACAAGGGACATGGCAAACCAAAGTTGCTTCATTACTGCGATTGCGTTCCTAAAGTTTGGATTCCTGGCACCTGTACCGCGGCTTGCTGGGTTTGCGCCTGCTCAAACTGAAGCTGTTCGGAGTGCAGTCGGCGCTGCAGTTCATAGTCCTGCAACATGGCATTAATGCGACGACGCTGCTCCTGTACCTGCTGTTGCTGACTGCCGACAGGCGCTGCTTCAGAAGGCACTCCCAGACTTACCGGGCTGGCTTTCCCCATCATAGGCAGGGTATTGAAAACCGGCGTTTCAGGTTGTTGGGATGTTTCAGATTGCCCATTATAGTGCTGGACACCGACGATAACTGCAAGTGAAACGCACGCCGCCACGCCCATTTGGGTAAGCTGCGCCGCCCACGGACGCACTTTTTTCCAGAACGGCATTTTCTGCCATTGCTGCGGAGCGGGTTGGGCCTCAGGGATTAATGGCGACACCTGACGTACTGGCTCGTTTTCAATAGCGGCCATCACGCGAGCGGATATATCGAAATGGAGAACGTCAGGCGTATCCCCCCGCATTGAATCGCGGATCAGGTGATAACTCTCCCAGGTTTTCTGCATTTCCGGGTCGTGCGTAAGCGCTTTGAGCAGCTCACTATCCAACGTTTCGCCATCCATCAAAGCGGAAAGTTTTTCTTTCTGCATGCCTAATACCTTTTCCAGTATCCCGCTATCGTCAACGCCTGATAAGCGGTTGAACTTTATTATCAATAGCTTCCCGCGCCCGGAAGATACGTGAACGCACCGTCCCCACCGGACAATCCATGATAGCCGCTATCTCTTCATAGCTCAGGCCATCCAGCTCCCGTAAGGTGATTGCCATACGTAAATCTTCCGGGAGGGACTCAATAGTTCGGAAAACTATCTGTCTCAGTTCTTCTGACAACATTAAGTTCTCAGGGTTCGAAATTTCTTTCAGCGCGCCGCCGCTTTCAAAGTTTTCTGCTTCAATCGCGTCTACATCACTGGAAGGCGGACGACGCCCCTGCGCAACCAGGTAGTTCTTCGCGGTATTGACCGCAATGCGATACAACCAGGTATAAAAAGCGCTATCCCCCCGGAAAGAATCCAGCGCGCGATAGGCCTTAATAAATGATTCCTGTACAACATCGGGAACGTCGCCCGATGGCACATAGCGGGAAACCAGACTCGCCACTTTATGCTGGTAGCGCACTACCAGTAAGTTAAAGGCTTTCTGATCTCCCTTCTGGACCCGTTCAACCAGGACCTGGTCCGTTAACTGCTCGCTCATCCGAGGTAATGTCTCCCCAAACCAAATTTCCACGCGCTTTCGAAACGCCACTCCATAAGCCGCACTATGAGCAAGCAACAGGTTAGAGTGTCTATGTTTCGTAAAGTTCCGTTACGCATTTGTTTTTGTTTGTCATGTTGTAGACAGGTCTTATCTTCCATTATAAGTCTACAGATGCTGAACAACGCACTATCTGTACAGAAATGCCCATTTCGTCGTTTGCAGAGTAACCTAACAGCATCTTTATTTCACTACAAAATCCGACGCTAACACCCTGCCCTATAAAATATTTTTTGCCGTTTATCTCTCGCCGTATTTTTATTTTATGTTTAATAAGCACAACACCAGCGAAATCATCACGTGCTTTTTAGCGCCATATAGTGCTAATCTGCCGCAACCGTGTTTAGTAAATTAAACAAAAACCATGATGACAACTCCTGAACTGTCCTGTGATGTGTTAATTATCGGCAGCGGCGCGGCCGGACTCTCGCTGGCGCTGCGTCTGGCTGAAAAACATAAGGTTATCGTCCTGAGTAAAGGGCCGGTGAGCGAGGGCTCCACGTTTTATGCGCAGGGCGGTATTGCCGCCGTGTTTGATGAAACCGACAGTATTGCGTCGCATGTCGAAGATACGCTGATTGCCGGCGCCGGAATTTGCGATCGCCACGCGGTGGAGTTTGTCGCCAGCAACGCTCGTACCTGCGTGCAGTGGCTTATCGATCAGGGCGTGCTGTTTGATACGCATGTCCAGCCAAACGGCAAGGAGAGCTATCATCTCACGCGTGAAGGCGGCCATAGCCATCGCCGTATCCTTCATGCCGCTGACGCTACCGGAAAGGAAGTCGAAACCACGTTGGTCAGTCGGGCGCAAAATCATCCTAATATTCAGGTGCTGGAACGCAGCAACGCCGTTGATTTAATTATCTCCGATAAAATGGGTCTGCCAGGGCCTCGCCGGGTCGTCGGCGCCTGGATCTGGAATCGCAATAAAGAGTGGGTTGAAACCTGTCATGCGAAGTCGGTGGTGCTGGCGACCGGCGGCGCCTCAAAGGTTTATCAATACACCACTAACCCGGATATTTCCTCCGGCGACGGTATCGCGATGGCCTGGCGCGCAGGCTGTCGGGTCGCTAATCTGGAATTTAACCAGTTTCATCCCACCGCCCTTTATCACCCGCAGGCGCGTAATTTTCTCCTTACCGAAGCGCTGCGCGGCGAAGGCGCATACCTTAAACGTCCGGACGGTTCACGGTTTATGCCGGACGTTGACGAACGCGGCGAACTGGCGCCGCGCGATATTGTCGCCCGCGCTATTGACCATGAGATGAAACGACTCGGCGCAGACTGTATGTTTCTCGATATCAGCCACAAGCCTGACGATTTTGTCCGCCAGCACTTCCCGATGATCTATGCGAAACTGCTCGATTTGGGGATGGATTTAACCAAAGAACCGATTCCCGTTGTTCCTGCCGCGCACTATACCTGCGGCGGCGTGGTTGTCGATGATTATGGTCGTACCGATGTAGACGGCTTATATGCCATTGGCGAAGTCAGTTACACCGGCCTGCACGGCGCTAACCGTATGGCGTCCAACTCGTTGCTGGAATGCTTAGTGTACGGCTGGTCCGCAGCAATGGATATCGACAGGCGAATGCCTTCTGTCCACAGCGTTGACGTCCTTCCCGCCTGGGATGAAAGCCGCGTGGAGAACGCCGATGAGCGGGTGGTGATTCAGCATAACTGGCATGAACTGCGCCTGCTGATGTGGGACTATGTGGGCATTGTGCGCACGACGAAACGGCTGGAGCGCGCCCTACGGCGTATTACTATGTTGCAACAAGAGATTGACGAATATTACGCCAACTTTCGCGTCTCGAATAATTTACTGGAGCTGCGCAATCTGGTGCAAGTGGCCGAACTGATTGTGCGTTGCGCGATGATGCGTAAAGAGAGCCGGGGGCTGCACTTTACGCTGGATTATCCGCAACAACTGGCTGAATCAGGCCCATCGATCCTTTCGCCGTTAACGCCTCACATAAACAGATAAAATGCCTGGGTCAGCGCCGTATAACTTTCAGAATAATGCTGGTCTGACCCGCGAATTACTAATCTGTCGCTAAAGCACTCTCCGGCTTGCGGGGAGAATGCGAGCAAAACCCGGTGCGGCAAGCGCGCTTCGTTTTCCGCAACGTCAGTACGTAATCGCAAATGCCATCCCATGTTGAGCGCTTGCTGTGTAAAAGCGTTACCTATTTGTTCCGGCAAGACTACGCAAAAAAAGCCATCTTCGGTAATACAATCCGCCGCAATAGCCAATAACGTCTGGTGATCCAGCGTAGCGGTGTAACGCGCCTGCTCCCGCTGCGGCGTGGCGCATTCCACACCGGGTTCGTAATAAGGCGGGTTGCTGATAATAAGATCAAAGCGTACCGTCTGGCGAGGCGCCCAACGCTGAATATCGTCAGTATGCACCGTTATTCGATGCGGCCAGGGAGAGTGAGCAACGTTTTCCTGCGCTTGCATGGCAGCCCCGGCATCCAGTTCCACGGCGTCAATAGGCACATTGTCATCCGTCCGCTGCGCCAACATTAACGCCAGCAGACCGCTTCCAGTACCGATATCCAGAATTCGCTTTACATCCGCGACCGGCGCCCACGCCCCAAGTAAAATACCGTCAGTTCCCACTTTCATCGCACACCGATCGTGTGCGACAAAAAACTGTTTAAACGTAAATCCGTTACGACGAAGAACGGAGCCAGACTGAGACATGTAAAAACAACCTTGCAAAAAACGGCGACAGCGCCGGGTGAAAACAATACCTGAGAAGGGATATCCATACAAACAGATGAAGATTGTGGCCGTAACGTCTATAATCAGCGCCCCACACAGAGGTAGAACATGACTGTAACGACTTTTTCCGAACTTGAACTCGACGAAAGCCTGCTGGATGCCCTCCAGGATAAAGGTTTCACTCGCCCGACCGCCATTCAGGCTGCCGCCATTCCGCCTGCGCTCGATGGCCGTGATGTACTCGGTTCTGCGCCGACAGGCACCGGTAAAACGGCGGCATATCTGCTGCCGGCGTTGCAGCACCTGCTCGACTTTCCGCGTAAAAAATCGGGGCCGCCGCGCATTCTGATCCTGACGCCAACCCGCGAACTGGCAATGCAGGTTGCCGATCACGCTCGTGAACTGGCTAAGCATACTCATCTGGATATCGCCACGATTACCGGCGGCGTGGCCTATATGAACCATGCTGAAGTGTTTAGCGAAAACCAGGATATCGTGGTCGCCACGACGGGCCGTCTGCTGCAATATATAAAAGAAGAAAACTTTGACTGCCGGGCGGTTGAAACACTGATTCTTGACGAAGCTGACCGGATGCTCGACATGGGCTTCGCTCAGGACATTGAACATATCGCTGGTGAGACCCGCTGGCGTAAACAGACGATGCTGTTCTCCGCCACGCTGGAAGGCGATGCGATTAAAGATTTTGCTGAGCGCCTGCTGGAAGACCCAGTTGAGGTTTCCGCCAATCCGTCAACCCGCGAGCGTAAGAAAATTCACCAGTGGTACTACCGTGCCGACAATTTCGAACATAAAGTTGCGCTGTTGAAGCACCTGCTAAAACAAGACGATGCAACCCGTTCTATCGTGTTTGTACGTAAACGTGAACGCGTCCATGAACTGGCTGAAACGCTGCGTCTGGCAGGGATCAACAATTGCTATCTTGAAGGCGAGATGGCGCAGATCAAACGTAACGAAGGTATTAAGCGTCTCACCGACGGTCGCGTTAACGTGCTGGTCGCGACCGACGTCGCGGCACGCGGGATTGATATTCCTGACGTCAGCCACGTCATTAACTTCGACATGCCGCGCAGTGGCGATACCTATCTGCATCGCATTGGTCGTACAGGCCGTGCTGGCCGCAAAGGCACTGCAATCTCGCTGGTAGAAGCCCACGACCATCTGTTGCTGCTGAAAATCGGTCGCTACATCGAAGAGCCGCTAAAAGCGCGCGTCATTGATGAGCTTCGCCCGACCACGCGTGCGCCCAGCGAAAAGCTGACCGGCAAACCGTCGAAAAAAGTGCTGGCGAAACGCGCCGAGAAGAAAAAAGAGAAAGAAAAAGAGAAGCCGCGTGTGAAGAAACGTCACCGCGATACAAAAAATATCGGTAAGCGCCGCAAGCCAAGCGGTACGAAGATGCAGGAGCAATCCAGCGAAGAGTGATGATAATGCCGGGTTCGTTAACCCGGCATTTTTTTATCTTCCACGGTAAAACACGCCTCCATACACTGCATAAATATCTGCATTGCCGGGCTGACCGCTTTCCCGGCATGATGGGCGCACAGCGCCATGATCGATAGCGACGGCGCGCCAAACGGCAGCTCTTTCAACTGACCGGTACTAAGTTCTCGTTCAACGGTAAAACGTGGTAAAAAGCTGATGCCCAGGTTAGCAGCCACACACTGTTTAATGCTTTCAATACTCCACAGTTCAATGGTGTTTTCCAGCGTAATCCGCCTCTGCCGTAGCGTACTTTCAAACAGCTGGCGGAAGACACATTGCGGTTCATTGATGATGAAGCTACAGGGAATATGCTGATCTGGCTGCGTAAAATCAGCATCCTGTAGCAGTGGAGAGGCCACCAGCGCCAGCGACTGCTCCCCCAGTTGCTGCATCGTGAGCGCATCATCATTACCTACGCGATAAAAAACGCCCAGATCGACCTCGTCATTCAGCAACGCATCACGTATTACATAGCAATTCAGCGACTGTAGCGACAATCTGACATTCGGCGCTCGCAGCTTAAATCGTTGTAAAACCTGCGGCATTTTGTACGCCAGTAAGGTTTCACCTGTCGCCACGCGCAGCTCTCCGCCGGGTTCCGCATCCTGTCTTGCGGCTTCACGAATCGACTCCATCACACGCGTCAGTTCATGGATATGCGGCATCAGCTTTTTCCCCTCATTGGTCAGGCACATTCGGCGCCCTATTTTCTCGAACAGTTGCAGGGAAAACTCACGTTCAAGCTGTTGAATATGAAAAGTTACCGTCGACTGAGTACAGCACAGCTTTTGCGAAGCCCGCAGAAACGAGCCCTCTTCCACTACCGTTTTCAGCGTAATAAACCGACGCAGATCCATAACCACCAACCTATCGAAAATCTCGAATTCAGAATTAAAAAACATTCATTTTTTTAAATATTTCATATCGGGTACTGTCTGCTAAAACAGAGGAGATGACAAGTGACACCGATGCTTTTAAGCGCTTTCTGGACTTATACATTAATCACCGCCCTTACCCCCGGCCCTAACAATATTCTCGCGCTTAGCGCAGCAACTGCACATGGTTTTCGGCAGAGTATTCGTGTACTGGCAGGTATGAGTCTGGGATTTTTGGTCGTCATGCTGCTGTGCGCCGGGATCGCGTTTTCCCTTGCGGTTATCGATCCGGCAATCATTCATTTACTCAGTTGGGTGGGGGCTGCGTATATCCTGTGGCTGGCGTGGAAAATTGCCACCAGTCCAGCGGCGGATGAGAATGTCAGACCAAAACCGGTTGGCTTTTGGGTAAGCTTTGGCCTGCAGTTTGTGAACGTCAAAATTATTCTGTACGGCATTACCGCTCTGTCTACATTTGTTTTACCGCAAACGCAGGCGCTGAATTGGGTCATCGGCGTCAGTATATTGCTGGCATTGATCGGCACGTTCGGTAATGTGTGTTGGGCGCTGGCGGGATATCTGTTTCAGCGGGCGTTTCGCCATTATGGTCGCCAGTTAAATATCATTCTGGCGTTACTGCTGGTGTACTGCGCGGTGCGGATTTTTTACTGACACAAATAAAACAAAAGCGGAAAAGGCCCGGCCTCTTCCGCTTGTTATTACCGGATAAGCCTTACAGGCTTTCGGTAAAGGTACGAGCGATAACGTCGCGCTGCTGTTCCGGCGTCAGGGAGTTAAAACGCACCGCATAACCAGAAACACGAATAGTCAGCTGCGGGTATTTTTCCGGATGCTTAACCGCATCTTCCAGAGTTTCACGACGCAGAACGTTAACGTTCAGATGCTGACCGCCTTCAACGCGTACTTCCGGTTTAACTTCCATCGGAATTTCACGGTATTCAATCTCGCCCAGTTTGCTGACAGCCACAACTTCATCTTCAGCAAAGCCGGATTTTGCAACGATGCAGCGCGCTTCGCCTTTTTCGCTGTCCAGCAGCCAGAAGGAATTCAGCAGGTCGTCGTTAGCGGCTTTAGTAATCTGGATACCTGTAATCATGTGATGCCTCCCCAGGCAAAATTATTTGATTTCGGTCGGCCTAATCCCGGCCAATTGGTAAAACCATTGTTGCTTGAGTGTATATATACCCTTCGATCACCCTTCATTCTTTGATTTAAATCAATAAAAACCACACCATAAAAAGGGTGATGAAGGGAATTTATTGTTTTACATCAACTTACACCATTCAGACCTATAAACTTTTTACATAAATTTTCAACTATCTTTTGTAGGTAACCGTTTTTGTAGCACGCAGGATTTTGCACTGCAGAAAGAAGCAGTTAAGCTAAGGGAACTGTAAATTCGCAGGAGAGCGAGATGGCGACTGAGTTAACCTGGCACGATGTGCTGGCTGATGAGAAACAGCAACCTTACTTTATCAATACGCTTCACACTGTTGCTGGCGAGCGTCAGTCGGGTATCACGGTCTACCCGCCGCAAAAAGATGTGTTTAACGCCTTTCGCTTCACGGAACTGGGCGACGTTAAGGTGGTGATCCTGGGACAAGATCCTTACCACGGCCCCGGCCAGGCACATGGTCTGGCGTTTTCCGTGCGTCCTGGGATCGCTCCCCCGCCGTCATTAGTGAATATGTACAAAGAGCTGGAAGCCTCCATTCCCGGCTTTGTTCGCCCCGCGCACGGTTATCTGGAAAGCTGGGCGCGCCAGGGCGTACTGTTACTGAATACGGTGCTCACGGTACGGGCAGGCCAGGCGCATTCTCATGCCAGCCTGGGGTGGGAAACTTTTACGGATAAAGTGATAAGCCTGATTAACCAACACCGCGAAGGGGTCGTCTTCCTGCTGTGGGGCTCGCACGCCCAGAAGAAAGGCGCGATTATTGATCCACAGCGCCACCATATTCTGAAAGCTCCGCATCCCTCGCCACTCTCTGCGCACCGCGGATTTTTTGGCTGTAACCATTTTGCGCTAACGAACCAATGGCTGGAACAACACGGCGAGAAAACTATCGACTGGACGCCAGTATTACCGGCTGAGAGTGAATAACGTTGGCGACTCGCCGTTTTATCGCCCGGATAACGGCGCGAAAGCGCCTTGTCTGACCGGGCGGTAGGAAGTACATAATCGGCCCGGCGCGCGTTGCGTCACCGGGCTGCAGCCCTTACGCTTTATTCTGTCGCCACCACTCGGCGAGGAGTACGCCTGTCGCAACCGACACATTCAGGCTTTCCACGTTCCCGGTGCCGTTAATTTTCACGCACAGATCGCCGGGTTCGCGCGCCGCTTCCGGCAGGAAGTCATATTCACGGCCTAAGACCAGCACCATCTTTTCCGGCAGGGTCGTACTAAAGAGCGCCTGACCGCGATCGCTGGACGTCGTCACCACGGTGTACCCCGCCTGACGAAAATCATCCAGTACGTCAACAATGCTTTCACCAGTGATCGGCTGGACATGCTCCGCCCCGCCTTCCGCAGTACGAATCGCCGCGCCGGACTCCAGCAACGCCGCATCCTGTACCACCACGCCCTTCACGCCGAAGTGCGCGCAGCTACGCATCATGCCGCCCAGATTATGCGGGTTAGCGACATCTTCCAACGCCAGCACGCAGTCTTGATCCGCCGCCTGCTTTACCCATTGCTTAACGGTCGTACCGTTACGCTTTTTAATCAGGAAACACACGCCACCGTGGTGCTCAGTCCCGGACGCTTTTGCCAGTTCGGCTTCATCCACCACATGGTAGGCTTTACGATTCGCCGCCATCCAGCGCAGGGCTTCTTTAAAGCGCGGCGTTACGCTTTGGATAAACCAGGCGCGAACGATAGCATCCGGGCGGCTCTGGAATAGCGCCTGGCAGGCATTTTCGCCGTAGACGCGTGTCTCTTCCGCACGCTGGCGACGCAAAACTTCAGGGTCAATAAAACTTTTACCGCTAATACCACCATGATCGACTTTCTCAGGCGTTTCATCGCCTGGCGCGCGGGACACGGTGCGCCACGGCGAAGTTTCATGTTTACGGTCACGGCTCTGATTATTTCGCTCATCACGGGCGGGGCGACGTCCACCGTCAGTGCGAGACTTTGCTGGGCGGCCTCCCCCTTTCCCGGTACGCGGGTTATGGGTGCGTTTATCAGAGTCATCATCACTACGGACATACATCACTTTGACTTTGCCGCTTTTGTTTTTTAATTCATCGTTCATGCTTTTCTCCACCAGCGCTGCGCGAAGCGCGAAGATTACCCGATGTGCATCCGGTTAGCCATGATTTCGTTTAAAAGCTTGCGACTATTGTACTCATTGAATAAAACACATTGTTGTTTAGCACAGACTCCTCGATAATATGTAACATTATAGAAACATCCCGCGCGTAGCGGGACGTCTTCCGACGTATTCAGAGGTTAGCTATGAACACCGTTTGTACCCATTGTCAGGCCATTAACCGCATCCCCGACGATCGGCTTCAGGATGCGGCAAAATGTGGACGCTGCGGTCATGAGTTGTTTGACGGAGAAGTCATTAATGCGACCGGCGAAACGCTGGACAAACTGTTGAAGGACGATCTTCCAGTGGTGATCGACTTTTGGGCACCCTGGTGCGGCCCTTGCCGTAACTTTGCGCCAATCTTCGAGGATGTCGCAGAAGAGCGCAGCGGTAAAGTCCGTTTCGTCAAAGTGAATACCGAGGCGGAACGGGAACTCAGCGCCCGTTTCGGTATTCGCAGCATCCCGACGATTATGATTTTTAAACATGGACAGGTGGTCGATATGCTTAATGGCGCAGTGCCTAAAGCGCCTTTCGACAGCTGGCTGAACGAAGCGCTGTAAACGCCACGGGGCGCATCTTGTGCCCCGTTTTCACCTCTGCCACAATAGCGTTTTTCTCCGCAAACGCTTTCTATGACCAATAACGCTGTCCTTCAGTTACGCGCCGAACGGCTTGCGCGCGCTACACGCCCTTTTCTTGCCAGAGGCAATCGGGTTCGCCGCTGTCAACGCTGCCTGCTGCCGCTAAAATCTTGCCTGTGTGATACGTTAACGCCTTCTCAGGCGAAAAGCCGTTTTTGTCTGGTCATGTTTGACACTGAACCGATGAAACCCAGCAATACCGGCCGGCTGATAGCCGATATTTTGCCGGATACCGCGGCGTTTCAGTGGTCGCGTACCGAGCCGCCACAGGCGTTGCTGGAGTTGGTACAGCATCCGGATTATCAACCGATAGTGGTCTTTCCTGCGTCCTACGCCGGCGAAGCGCGCGAGGTCATTTCCACCCCGCCCGCCGGGAAACCGCCGCTGTTTATTATGCTGGACGGCACCTGGCCCGAAGCACGTAAAATGTTTCGTAAAAGCCCTTATCTGGATCATCTGCCAGTCATTTCCGTCGATTTATCGCGTCTTTCAGCTTATCGTCTGCGTGAAATCCATGCCGAAGGGCAATATTGTACCGCCGAAGTCGCGATAGCGTTGTTAGATCTGGCGGGAGATACCGAGGCGGCAACCAGTTTAGGTGAACATTTCACCCGTTTCAAAACGCGCTATCTGGCAGGAAAAACGCAACATTCGGGAAACGTCACAGCATAAAATAGCGAAAGCGTTTAAAATTATCCGGTCACTTCTGTGTAAGGGAAACCGGTATGAGCCAGCAAGGACTGGAAGCGTTACTGCGACCAAAATCGATCGCGGTGATTGGCGCATCAATGAAGCCCCACCGCGCGGGTTACCTGATGATGCGTAACTTGTTGGCGGGCGGATTCAATGGCCCCGTCCTTCCCGTGACGCCCGCCTGGAAAGCCGTTTTAGGCGTCATGGCCTGGCCGGATATTGCCAGTCTCCCTTTTACTCCCGATCTGGCTATTTTATGCACTAACGCCAGCCGTAACCTGGCGTTACTGGACGCGCTTGGCGCGAAAGGGTGTAAAACGTGCATTATCCTTTCTGCTCCCACGTCGCAACATGAAGAACTTCTTGCCTGTGCCCGGCATTATAAAATGCGTCTGCTGGGTCCAAACAGTCTTGGGCTCCTCGCGCCGTGGCAAGGGCTGAATGCCAGCTTTTCTCCCGTCCCGATTAAACAGGGCAAGCTCGCTTTTATTTCCCAGTCTGCCGCCGTTTCTAATACTATTCTTGACTGGGCGCAACAGCGTGAAATGGGCTTTTCCTACTTTATCGCGCTGGGCGATAGCCTGGATATTGATGTCGATGAACTACTGGACTATCTGGCGCGCGACAGCAAGACCAGCGCGATTTTGCTCTACCTGGAACAGTTAAGCGACGCCCGCCGTTTTGTTTCCGCCGCCCGTAGCGCTTCACGTAACAAACCGATTCTGGTGATTAAAAGCGGCCGAAGCCCGGCTGCCCAGCGTTTACTTAATACCAGCGCGGGAATGGACCCTGCGTGGGATGCGGCCATCCAACGCGCAGGCCTGCTGCGAGTCCAGGATACGCACGAGCTTTTTTCCGCCGTCGAAACACTGAGCCATATGCGTCCGCTACGCGGCGACAGACTGATGATCATCAGCAATGGCGCCGCGCCTGCCGCGCTGGCGTTAGATGAGTTGTGGTCGCGTAACGGCAAGCTGGCGACGTTGAGCGAAGAGACCTGCCTGCAATTACGGCAGGCGCTTCCCGCGCACATTGATATTGCCAATCCGCTGGATCTGTGTGATGACGCCAGCAGCGAACATTACGTCAAAACGCTGGATATCCTGCTCGCCAGTCAGGATTTTGACGCGCTTATGGTTATCCACTCTCCCAGCGCTGCCGCGCCGGGTACGGAAAGCGCCCATGCCCTGATCGAGACGATTAAGCGCCACCCCAGAGGCAAGTTTGTTACGCTGCTGACAAACTGGTGCGGCGAGTTCTCGTCTCAGGAAGCAAGACGGCTATTCAGCGAAGCCGGATTACCAACCTACCGCACGCCGGAAGGCACGATTACCGCATTTATGCATATGGTGGAATACCGGCGTAACCAGAAGCAACTGCGGGAAACGCCAGCGTTGCCGAGTAACCTGACGTCCAATACCGCTGAGGCGCATAATCTGTTACAGCGGGCGATTGCGGAAGGCGCCACCTCACTAGACACCCATGAAGTACAGCCGATTTTACACGCCTATGGGCTGCATACGCTCCCAACCTGGATTGCCAGCGACAGCGCTGAAGCGGTGCATATCGCCGAACAGATAGGCTATCCGGTAGCTCTCAAGCTGCGCTCGCCTGACATTCCGCATAAATCTGAAGTTCAGGGGGTCATGCTTTACCTGCGGACCGCAAGCGAGGTACAACAGGCCGCAAACGCCATTTTCGATCGTGTAAAGATGGCCTGGCCGCAGGCGCGGATTCACGGTTTGCTGGTACAAAGTATGGCTAACCGCGCCGGCGCGCAGGAGCTGCGTGTGGTGGTCGAGCACGATCCGGTGTTTGGTCCTTTGATTATGTTGGGTGAAGGCGGTGTAGAGTGGCGTCCGGAAGAGCAGGCGGTCGTCGCGCTGCCGCCGCTCAACATGAATCTGGCGCGCTATCTGGTGATTCAGGGCATTAAACAGCGGAAAATTCGCGCCCGTAGCGCGCTGCGTCCGCTGGATATTGTCGGTTTAAGCCAGTTGCTGGTCCAGGTTTCAAACCTGATTGTCGATTGCCCGGAAATTCAGCGTCTGGATATCCATCCGCTGCTGGCTTCCGCCAGTGAGTTTACCGCGCTGGATGTGACGCTGGATATTGCCCCGTTTGATGGCGATAACGAAAGTCGACTTGCGGTACGCCCCTATCCCCACCAGCTTGAAGAGTGGGTGGAGATGAAAAACGGCGATCGCTGCCTGTTCCGTCCGATCCTGCCGGAAGATGAGCCCCAACTGCGACAATTCATCGCCCAGGTCACCAAAGAGGATCTTTACTACCGTTATTTCAGCGAGATCAACGAATTCACCCATGAAGATTTAGCCAACATGACGCAGATCGACTACGATCGAGAAATGGCCTTTGTGGCCGTGAGGCGGATGGACAACGCTGAAGAGATCCTCGGCGTAACGCGCGCGATCTCCGATCCTGACAACGTAGATGCCGAATTTGCCGTATTGGTGCGTTCAGATCTCAAAGGGTTGGGTTTAGGACGCCGTTTAATGGAGAAATTGATTGCCTATACTCGCGATCACGGATTGAAGCGGCTGAACGGTATTACGATGCCGAACAATCGCGGCATGGTCGCGTTGGCCAGAAAACTGGGATTTCAGGTCGATATCCAGCTCGAAGAGGGCATCGTGGGATTGACGCTGAATCTGGCCAAATGTGATGAATCATGAGTAATGTACTGGAAATGTTGACCACTTTAACGGGTACTGATGTTATTATTGCTCGCTTATGTCGTCTGCATAGCACAGAGGACCCTTCAATGAACAGAGAAGAAATGCACTGTGATGTTGTCAAAATTTAAGCGTAATAAACATCAACAACACCTTGCCCAACTCCCTAAGATTTCTCAGTCAGTTGATGATGTAGATTTCTTTTATACTCCTGCTACTTTTCGGGAGACACTGCTGGAGAAAATCGCCAGCGCGACGCAGCGTATTTGTATCGTTGCCCTGTATCTGGAACAGGACGATGGGGGTAAAGGTATACTCGACGCGCTCTATGCGGCTAAACGGCAGCGTCCTGAACTGGACGTGAGGGTGCTGGTCGACTGGCATCGCGCGCAACGCGGGCGCATTGGCGCAGCAGCCTCGAATACCAATGCAGACTGGTATTGCCGACTGGCGCAGGAAAACGCCGGCATTGATGTCCCGGTTTACGGCGTACCGATTAATACGCGAGAAGCGCTTGGCGTACTGCATTTTAAAGGCTTTATCATTGATGATAGCGTCCTGTACAGCGGCGCCAGCCTGAACGATGTCTATCTCCATCAGCATGACAAATATCGCTACGATCGCTACCAGCTGATTCGCAATCGGCAAATGGCAGACATCATGTTTGACTGGGTGACGCAAAATCTGATGAATGGCCGTGGTGTGAATCGTCTGGATAATACGCAGCGTCCGAAAAGCCCGGAGATTAAAAACGATATCCGCTTATACCGTCAGGAGCTGCGGGATGCGTCATATCATTTTCAGGGTGACGCTAATGACGAGCAACTCTCCGTTACGCCGCTGGTCGGGCTTGGAAAATCCAGTCTGCTGAACAAAACCATTTTCCATCTCATGCCCTGTGCGGAGCATAAGCTCACCATTTGTACCCCTTATTTCAATCTACCAGCGGTGCTGGTGCGGAATATTATTCAGCTACTGCGCGACGGAAAGAAAGTCGAAATCATTGTTGGCGATAAAACCGCGAATGATTTTTACATTCCGGAAGATGAACCGTTCAAGATCATTGGCGCGCTGCCCTATCTCTATGAGATTAACCTGCGCCGCTTCCTGAGCCGTTTACAGTATTACGTCAATACCGATCAGCTTGTGGTGCGTCTGTGGAAAGATGACGACAATACCTATCATTTGAAAGGGATGTGGGTAGATGATAAATGGATGCTACTCACCGGCAACAATCTGAATCCTCGCGCCTGGCGTCTGGATCTGGAAAACGCCATTCTGATCCACGATCCTAAGCAGGAGCTTGCCCCTCAGCGGGAAAAAGAGCTGGAACTTATCCGAACGCACACAACCATCGTAAAACATTATCGTGACCTGCAGAGCATTGCCGACTATCCGATAAAAGTGCGTAAACTGATTCGCCGCCTGCGCCGGATCCGCATCGACAGATTAATTAGCCGTATCCTGTAATCGAAGCCCCGTCCTGTACGGGGTTTTCTCTTAGGAGTGAACTGGTGCGCGTGTTGATTCCTTTTACGGTGTTGTTTCTCTCCGGGTGCAGCCATCTGGCTAACGACCACTGGAGCGGTCAGGATAAAGCCCAGCATTTTATGGCATCAGCGATGCTATCGGCAGCCGGTAATGAGTATGCGCGTCACCAGGGAGTAAGCCCTGACCGCAGCGCAGCGATAGGGCTGATGTTTTCTTTGAGTCTCGGAGCCTCAAAAGAACTCTGGGACAGCCGCCCGGAAGGCAGCGGCTGGAGCTGGAAAGATTTTGTCTGGGATGTCGCTGGCGCGACAACCGGTTACGCTATCTGGCAAATGGCGCGATACTAAAGGCGCAAGCCCTTTCCTTTACGGTGCAACATCAGCGAAACCAGGAAAGCCAGAACGGCCATCGCGGTAACATACCAGAAGAACGAACTCTCCATACCGACAGATTTTAGCGACAGCGCGACATATTCCGCAGAGCCGCCAAATAACGCGTTTGCTACCGCATAGGATAAACCGACGCCCAGGGCGCGAACCTGCGCCGGAAACATCTCCGCTTTCAGGATCCCGCTAATCGAGGTATAGAAACTCACAATCAATAGCGCGCACATCACTAAAGCAAATGCGGCATAAGGCGACGTCACATTCTGCAACGCGGAGAGAATTGGAACGGTGAAAAGCGTCGCGAGCGCGCCAAAACATAGCATAGAAGTGCGCCTGCCAATCTTATCGGATAACGCGCCGAATAACGGCTGCACCAACATGAAAACACACAGCGCGACCGTCATAATGCCGCTGGCGACATTGGCATGCATACCTGCTGTATTTACCAGATATTTCTGCATATAGGTGGTGAAGGTATAAAAGCACAGCGAGCCTGCCGCGGTGAAACCAAGCACCATCAAAAAGGCTTTGCGATTACGCCACAAACCTTTCAATGAACCGGCTTCTTTTAATGCGCGAGTCTCATGCTTCGAGGTTTCATCCAGCTGGCGACGTAGCCATAACGCCACAACCGCCAGCACGGCGCCCAGCGCAAAGGGAATACGCCATCCCCAGGCACGAAGCTCAGCATCGTCCAGAACCTGCTGCAAAATCACAACGACCAGCAATGCTAGTAGTTGGCCACCGATAAGCGTAACGTACTGAAACGACGCGAAAAATCCCTTACGACCTTCAAGCGCAACTTCACTCATATATGTCGCGCTGGTCCCATACTCTCCCCCTACCGAGAGCCCCTGAAATAACCTTGCAATAAGTAGCAGCGCCGGTGCCCAGGTGCCGATGGTATCGTAACCAGGTAAGCAGGCAATCACCAGCGACCCCATGCACATCATGCACACCGAAATCAACATTGAGGCTTTGCGCCCGCGTCGATCGGCAATGCGTCCAAACAGCCAACCACCGATAGGTCGCATTAAAAAACCGGCGGCAAAGACGCCTGCCGTTTGCAAAAGCTGAGTGGTGGTATTACCAGAAGGAAAGAAGATATGTGCAAAATAGAGCGAGCAGAAAGAGTAGACGTAGAAATCAAACCATTCCACTAAGTTTCCGGAAGATGCCCCCACGATAGCCCATATGCGTCGCCGCATCTCCGGAGCCTCAGCGTTGTTTTTATCTATACGCTGAATAATTTCTGCCATACTGTTCTCCTTGTTGCCAGGCTTAATCGGCCTTTTATTTTGGAGATTCAGATTACGCGAGACCAAAAAGTAAATAAAGTGTTAATTATTTGTTTGCTAATTTTTATCCCCACCGTGCCTGATGCTGGCGTTTCCGTTTCAGATAGTCTTCGTCCTGACGAATTTTATCCCACCAACTTTTGAAAACCGTTGCCGCCGCGGCCTTAATAGGATCATTACCCCGTGTATTCAGGCTGCCGTCTTCTGCATACTTTTTACCGCCTTTATAGTTAGCGTATCGCCTGGCGCGGGTGTATCCCATCTGAATAAATTTACGCGCCATGTCCATACCAACGAAATCATCCTGCTGCCGGTAAGCTTCGAACAACTGGTAGATCTGTTCTGCGGATTTCATCGCCGATGCTTCATCTTTATAGCGCCAGAAAGGAAGAATTTCGCTTTTGTAGGGTTCAACCAGTAGCACCCCCTGCTCGCCTCGTCCAACCTGATACAATTCAGGCTGCTGGCGGAAGTCGATGCTGGAAAAGTCTTGCTGGTAGTTAAAAGGTTTGATAGCCAATGAAAATCCTCACTGCTTATATAAGCACGTGTAAAGGATAGTTCATCGTTAACGATTGGGTGGGTTGTGCTCTTATCGGTTCTACAATAGCACCAGATTCGTAGGCGGGATAATTCCTGTAGGCCGAATAAGGTGGAGCCGCCATCCGGCGGTGCATCCCCCTGTCAGAACGCAAAAAAGCCCATCCTGAAGGATGGGCTTCTTCACTTGTCTGATGCCTGGCAGTTTATGGCGGTCTTGGGAAACCGTATCCATTGTTGAATTTAATTTATCCGTGAGTAGTGGCGCTGCCTGATAAGTGCATGCAGGCCGGATAAGGCGGAGCCGCCATCCGGCGGTGCAGGTTGCCTGATGGCGCTGCGCTTATCAGGCCTACGGTTTTA
>NZ_JBGDVX010000007.1:0-307057 GCF_046551535.1 Salmonella sp. SAL04162 | reverse complement strand
CTGGCGCAGCCAGTTGGACAGACGACGAGCCTGCGAGGAGACTGCCCGAAGGGCGAGCGCAGCGAGTCAATCCCCCCTCACCGCCATATTCAAGAAAGAGCTCGTACGAAAGTACGGGCTTTTTTCGCATTAAGCCCCCCCGTCCATTGCCGGATGGCGCATAGTTCACAGGTGCCTTATCCGATCTACATAAGCGCAGCGCCACCGGGTAATAACACCACCATCCGGCTTTCAATTTTAGCCAAGAATTTCAGTGAGTTTTACTTTGCGCCCCTCGTTTGAGGAAAGCGTCGCAGCATCAGCGGTAGCAATGGCATTTGTCGCCGCTTCTCCCGTTAGCAATTTAGCAAACTCCTCGCCTGGCTCCAGACCGTTTATCACATCATGCAAGTACTGCATCTCCAGTTTCATAATTGATGAGAGCCACATCGGCGTACGTTTACCGGGTTTACCATAAGCGATTGCGCCATCCATCTCGCTGGATATGTTACCGTTGCGACGATCGTCATCCTCCGCCTGGCTTTCATGCACAAGAAAGTGTGTTTTTTTGCCCGCTTTTATTAGATAACCAGCCGTATTTTGCATATCAATGAGAATTGCACCTGTCGTGCCCTCAATTAATACATAGTGCTCAGGGTAGTGGAACGATGATCCCCACTGAAGTGTCGCGAAACGACCGCTTTCGAACTCAAGAGTGATTAGGACAACATCATCTTCATCACCAAATTTTTCACCTTTGTGCGCAACATTCCCCGCCGCCATTGAAACCAGGGATGGGGTTTCATCCATGATGAACAGTGTACAATCTAGCTCGTGAATGTGATGGTACAGATGCCCACCTGACTTTGCGCGAATCTTCTTCCATGAGATCTCATCCTGCACGTCTTCAAAACCATTACGTTTAGTGTGAACTTGTGTAACTTCACCGATTTCACCGGCTTTGATGAGCGCTTTAGCGTGGCGAACCCCATGAAAAAAGTTCATAACGTGACCCGCCATAAAGGTAACACCAGCTTCTTTGCAGGCATCAACCATATCCTTACAATCCTGGTAATTTAAGGCGATAGGTTTTTCACAAAACACGTGTTTACCCGCTTTAGCCGCCGCAATGACCGGCGCTTTATGTAAGTAATTTGGTGAAGCAATAATTACGCAATCCACATCAGGATGGGTACAAAGCGCCTCCATCGTTGCAGTGGCGACACAGTTCAGCTCTTTCGCTATCGGATCCGCATTTACCGGATCGTAAATCGCAGTGATTTTCGCCCCTTCAACCTTAGACATAAATCGCGCCAGTTCAGCGCCAAAATAACCCGTACCTACAACACCGTATTTCGTCATCATTTATCCTCTATTAAAATTCTTTTGTTGACTGAAACCTTTCACGACGTGCTTTTAGCCTATCCGGAATGGATAAACCAATAATGAGTAGAATTGTTGCGGTCCAGAAAGCAACAATGAACGTTAGCGCAGCGCCTAGCCCCATTGTTATTCCAAGCCAGGTCGCCGCCATTGAATTGAATGTGCCTGATGTCGCAGCAAGATTATAAATCAGCCCGGTACCCAAACCACGAACCTCAAGAGGAAAGTAGTCGTAGAGGAATTTGGGAACCAGCCCGCCAACACCTACGTTAGTCGCCATTAAACCGAATAAACATGCGCCCAGCACTAAATAATTATCTTGCGGAATTCTGAATAACGGGAAAATGAATAAAAAGGACATGAGAAGACCAATGCTGAACGTTTTCTTCAAACCAATTCTATCTGCGCACAGACCCCAAACGATATTTCCCAATACAGTGCCGAATGCCGCCGCCGTCATTAAATTAGAGACCACGCCCGTATCAAAGCCCTCTCCCGCCAAATATGTAGGCAGTAGACCAAAGATCGGCCAGTTTGCGCCGAAAATAGAGAACAGAACAATAAATACACATAATGTCAGTGGAAATTGAGCTCGATTAAATAGCCCTTTCATTGACAAAGAGAAAACTGACCAGGCACTTTGTGAGTGCTTTCCGAGACCACTGAGTTTGGCTTCTTCCCACTCTTTAGATTCAGGAGCCCTGGCCCGGATGTAGATTACTAAAAGAACGGGTAGCAAACCGACAAAAAAAGCAGCACGCCAACCATACGCTTCGGCAAATGACGGCATAAAATAGGCTGCTATGATGTTACCAATACCGAAACCTGAAACCAGAAATGCGCTCGCTTTAGATTTTAAATGCTTTGGCCAACTTTCCACGGCATAAGTAGAAGCGCAAGCATACTCCCCCGCCATCCCCATACCGACAATGAAACGACTAAGCGTCAGCATAATTACACCGGAAGCCAGGCCACTTAACCCTGTACCTACAGAATAGGCAACTATCGACCACATCATTAACGGCTTACGGCCAAATTTATCTGCCAGCAGACCAAATAGCGCCCCGCCAAATGGTCGCCCAATAAAGGCCGCTGTGGCAAGGAATGCGCCCTCCATATCTGTCAATCCTAAGTCAGCCTTGATCAGATACATAATGTAGAAAATCAGCATAAAGTCGAAGCCATCAAAAACGTAACCCAGCCATGCTGAAAATAAAGCATTTTTTTGTGGACGAGTTATCTCGCTATACCACGGGAAGAATTTTGCTATCACAATAAAACCCTTATTTGCTGTTACCGTCTGAAATGCTTACGGAATTAATTTTTAAGTCATATCAATTGCCGAATAAGACACTATCAACCGGCACTTTCCGACAACCGCCTGAGATCGTAGCTATGTAAAGCGTATATTCATTGTTTATCATCCTTATTCGTAGCTACGTTAAGGACGTGAATACTCAAGACAAAGTCTAACGTTCTGTAACGTAGCCACGGGCTATAAGATTATCGATATGAATACTAAGCAAAGATTAGTACAGTAACTCTTTAACCTTTCTCAAAAGTGGTATTGTAATCCAACGCGATAACGGGTCTGTCTCTCATCGGTATTATTTCTCACCGCTACATTTCCAACCTCAATGTATGGTGTAAATGACTTATTCAGTTTCCAGGCTAAAGCCACATTATGCTCATAGTTTGTTTTTTTGTTATCAAATTTAATTTGATCGCTATCCATCCAGGTAAAGTTATATTCTAATTTCAACTCATCAAAAACATAACCTATATAAGTATCAAATCTATTCGTTTTCTCATCATCATTGTAGTTAGCTGTCTTTCTTGCATAGTCATAGCGGTAACGACCAGCCATATAAACACCAGAATCAAAATTATATTGCACCCTTAAATAAGGCTTATAAATTGAAGTATCTGGACCGCTTTCAAATATAAATCCAGGCTGCAAAACAAAATGGTCCGTAACTTTATAATTATAACTTACGCCCAGTTCTATAGCGTTTGCGACGAGATCGCTTAAATGCTTATCCTGCTCGCCATCTACTCCTCCCGATTTAACGCTGGCATCGACATAAAAACCAATGCCGTTAGGAAGTTTTTCAATTATAGCAATACGGTCTTTATTAATTCTGGTTCTATCAGCATATTCATGCCGATAATCAAGGGTTGCCGCTTGTAGATATGATGAAAATGCTATAAACGAAACCATACCCAGAAGATATCTGTTGATTTTCATAAAATACTCCGCTTATCAATTAACTTTATTTTTGTATTTAAAAAATTATTTTATTAATAAATTACCATCACGCATGGTAAAGGAGGTTACAGACGAAACAGGTTTCCCTTTAGCATTTTCACCACCAATAAGGAAAACTTCATCACCATAACTTACTGATACACCATAGCCGAGAGGTTGTTTCATTTTACCCATATATTGCCAATGGCCATTAACCAAACCATAGACTTCATCTCGCCATTTTTTATTTATTCCTTCGTGGGAATAAAACTTTCCATTGGTATAATTTTGTTTTGCTCCCGGAAAATTCGCGCCACCACCGACAAGCAGGACACCGTGACTATAGCCCGAAAATGCTCCGGCCAACCCTTCTTGCTGTTGTTCTCCAGGCGATGGCGGTAACTGGCTGTTCTTCAACCATGTTAGCTTGTCGTTATCCCACATGGCGCGGTAAATCACATCGGTACGTAAACCCGGTTTGAGCTCACCATTAATCAGCATCAGGAAATTATTTTCCATTACCGATGACGATCCTGCCGTCCCCGCGCCTGGCAGCTCACCGGCATTCTTCCATGTGTTCTCTTTAGCATTGTAGATAAATACGATTTTATTAAAAAAATAATCTTTGGCAGGTTTATTAAAATAATTATAGATGACTTTATTTTTTTCACTTTCATCCGCAGCCGCAGCCGCTATATCAATAAAATACTTATCAAAGATATGCTCATTAACCCCTCCGGTAATAAGTACCATCGTTTCGTTTAATTTTACTCCCGTATGCCCTGTTAATCCAACTGGAGATATAGTGTCAACTTTTTGCCATGTATTTTTCACCGGTGAGTATTTGTACACATCGCTATAAACCTGCAACGGTGATTCACTGTTTTTTTTCCCTACGCCACCAAAAACATAAAGCTCATCATTTAAAAATACCGACACGGATTGCTCACGAGCTCCACCAGGAAACGACTTTATACGCTCCCAGTCTTTATGTTGCTTTTTAAGATCAATTTTATACCAGGATGTCCCTGCGGTACCTAAGCCGACATAAATCACGCCATTATTATCAATAGCGCCAGTACCATTTTTCAGTGGTTCTGGTATATCAGGAAGCGTCGTTGCATATCCTGATGTGGTGATAGCGACTGATAAACATAGCGCCATTAGCGTCATCATTTTCTTAAAATTTTTCATCTGCATCCCCATGCGAAGAAATACAATTGGAGTAAAGCTTCATCATTAGTGATCTTATGGCGCATAATTTCAACAATGATAATGACAAAATGTGACCAAGCGCTAAAAATAATTACATGGGGTTATCATGTGCGAGGTAAAAGCACCCCATGGTGATGTTAGAAGTGATTATGGGTGACCTGTTATGGCCAAACTCATTAGTGATAGCATTCTGAATAAATACAACAAGAATTATGTGATGCAGTTCATACTGGCTATCCCGTGGCGTATAAGCTCCTTCTGAGCATTTTATCTTTATGCCGGAAGCAGTTAATAAAATACAGCATGCTGCCGTCAGAATGAATTGTATTTGTCTTGTAGCTTCAGGTTATAGCCTCAAATCCGCTTGCGCAGTAATTGAATAACAAACATACCTTATGACTGTGTTCACATTTTTCTATCTTTTTGCTTGATGCAGCAACACTCCACAACATAACATAAAACGGAGCAAAACTTCAAAATATATAAGGCGGAACTGGATGTCACTATTAGCCAGGCTGGAACAAAGTGTACACGAAAACGGTGGGCTGATTGTCTCATGCCAACCGGTACCAGGCAGCCCTATGGATAAACCTGAAATTGTGGCTGCAATGGCACAGGCAGCGGCTTCGGCGGGTGCGGTCGCTGTGCGCATTGAAGGCATTGAGAATCTGCGGACTGTTCGTCCCCATCTTTCTGTTCCAATTATTGGGATAATTAAACGTGACCTTACAGGGTCGCCAGTCCGTATCACTCCCTATTTACAGGATGTTGACGCCCTGGCGCAGGCAGGTGCCGATATTATCGCTTTTGATGCCTCATTCCGCTCTCGCCCGGTTGATATTGATAGTTTACTGACACGTATTCGCCTGCATGGATTACTGGCGATGGCAGACTGTTCAACCGTGAATGAAGGCATAAGTTGCCATCAGAAAGGAATCGAATTCATTGGTACAACATTGTCTGGCTATACCGGCCCCATCACGCCGGTTGAGCCAGATTTGGCAATGGTGACGCAACTGAGCCATGCAGGTTGTCGTGTTATTGCCGAGGGGCGCTATAACACGCCTGCACTGGCGGCCAATGCTATTGAGCATGGTGCCTGGGCAGTTACCGTTGGTTCCGCTATCACCCGTATCGAGCATATCTGTCAGTGGTTCAGTCATGCAGTAAGACGCTGAACAGGAAAAGAAAATGAACACGCTTACTATTGATATTTATGTCTCAGAGAATGATCCGACGTTAATAATGCTATCGGCAAATACGATACCCAGGCCTGAAACCTGTTTGAACGCAATATCGGATAGCTGCTATTTCAGGTATCCGGCAGGACATACGTCTGGGCATCACCATTGGTGGAGCATAAATGTTCTGCCTTTTACATCTCATGATTACCGTCATTGAGATTAACAAAAACTATTACTTGATCTGAATATCGTATCGTCTGAATGATGGGAAGATAAAAATACACAGACGATGACCGCAACTCTACTCAAAACCATAAGCAGGAAAGAACTATGATTACACATTCTTTCGGCATCGTTAATTATCTTGTATTATTTGGCTACCTCCTGGCCATGATGTTAGTCGGTGTCTATTTTTCCAGACGGCAAAAAACAGCAGACGATTATTTTCGCGGTGGTGGCCGGGTTCCTGGTTGGGCGGCTGGGGTCAGTGTATTTGCTACTACGTTAAGCTCAATTACATTTATGTCAATTCCTGCCAAAGCGTTTACTTCCGACTGGACGTTTATCATTGGTCAGTATCTGGCTATCGCAATTTTACCGCTGGTTTTTTATTTCTATATTCCGTTTTTTCGGAAATTGAAAGTCACATCAGCCTATGAATATCTCGAAGCACGGTTCGATGTGCGCTGCCGTCTATTCGCCAGCATGTCATTTATGTTGTTTCATATCGGACGTATCGCCATTATCACTTTCCTCACCGTGCTGGCCTTGCGCCCCTTCATCGCTATAGACCCGGTGATTTTGGTACTGTTGATTAGCGTGATGTGTATCATTTATACCTGGATGGGTGGAATTGAAGGAGTAATATGGACTGATGTTATTCAAGGCCTCTTACTTTCTGGCAGCGCGATACTGATTTTTATAGTGATATGTCTCAAAGTCCAGGGCGGCATTGGTGAAATTTTTACGGTGACGCAGCAGGCGGATAAATTCTTTCCGGCTACGCAGTTCCACTGGAGCTGGACGGAAAGCACAGTACCTGTATTGATGATTGGTTTTCTGTTTGCCAATATTCAGCAATTTACTGCCAGTCAGGATGTGGTCCAACGCTATATCGTGACTGACTCCATAGAGGAAACGAAGAAAACATTACTTACAAATGCCAAACTGGTTGCTGTGATCCCTGTTTTCTTTTTTGCTATCGGCTCGGCATTGTTTGTCTACTATCAGCAACATCCACAATTATTACCGGCGGGATTCAACACTGGCGGCATTTTACCCTTATTCGTGGTCACCGAAATGCCAGTCGGCATTGCAGGGTTGATAATCGCCGCTATTTTCGCTGCCGCGCAGTCCAGCATCTCCAGCAGCTTAAACAGCATTTCCAGTTGTTTTAATTCCGATATCTATCAGCGTTTGAGTCATAAAAAAAGAACGCCAGAAAACCGTATGAAAATAGCTAAGTTAGTTATTCTGGTCGCGGGCCTGATAAGTAGCGCAGCCTCGGTATGGCTGGTCATGGCCGATGAATCAGAAATCTGGGATGCATTTAATAGTCTGATAGGTCTGATGGGAGGGCCAATGACCGGTCTGTTCATGCTGGGCATTTTCTTTAAACGAGCAAATGCCGGGAGTGCGGTTTTAGGAATTATTATCAGCGTCATTACCGTGCTGGGCGCACGCTATGCCACTGACCTTAACTTCTTCTTTTATGGGGTCATTGGCTCGCTAAGCGTGGTGATCAGCGGCGTTATTTTCGCCCCGTTATTTGCCCCGGCACCGCCATTGACGCTGGATGAAAAACCTGAACCAAAGGTGACATTATGATTTCATGATACCACGCTATACCGACACAGCACACGGTGACGCCAACGCCCGGGGCGACAATACCGGGCCAGGTATAAACCATCCGTCAAATGGCGCGCTATAAACACCGTAAGAGCAACAGATTACTCTCCAGTGATGTTCTGTCATAAGTTGGCAACGCGATGTAAATATTCCCCCTCCTTTACTTACATCGCGCTTTTTTTCATGCCGCAGACTTGATAGGCTCTACTCTGTTCGATATTGCAGGCTTTGTGCCGCAATCAGCCCTCAAGAGCAGGAACTATATGGAGCCTCAACCCCCACGTCTTAAACCCGGAAAAATCCTTGATACTCTGGGTGCTATGCAAAAAAGCCTGACACGTGCCTCCCAGCGTATTGCGCAATATATTTTAGCCTTCCCCAGACAGGTGACACAGTCATCTATTGCCGATTTGTCGCGCGAAACACAGGCCGGAGAAGCCACGGTTATTCGCTTTTGTCGCACCCTGGGCTATAAAGGTTTTCAGGATTTTAAAATGGACCTGGCCATTGAACTTGCCACTACCGAGTCTGATGACAGTAGTCCTCTACTGGATGCCGAAGTTAGCGAATCCGACGATGCCCACGCCATTGGTTTAAAATTGCAGAATACCATTAGTAATGTATTATCTGAAACGCTAAATCTGCTTGATATGCAACAGGTTCTCGGTGTCGTGGATGCCCTACGTCACTGTCACTCAGTTTATATCTTTGGTGTGGGCTCATCGGGGATCACGGCGCTGGATATGAAACACAAGCTAATGCGTATTGGTTTACGGGGCGATGCGGTAAGCAATAACCATTTTATGTACATGCAGGCTACGCTATTAAAAGCAGGCGATGTCGCGATGGGTGTCAGTCACTCGGGCACATCGCCAGAAACAGTGCATTCACTCCGATTGGCCCGACAGGCTGGCGCCACCACAGTCGCCATTACCCATAATCTGGGTTCTCCATTATGTGAAGAGGCCGATTTTTGCCTGATCAATGGTAATCGGCAAGGAATGTTGCAGGGTGACTCGATCGGTACGAAAGCCGCGCAGCTTTTCGTCTTTGACCTGCTCTATACCCTTCTTGTACAGTCCTCGCCGGAACAGGCCCGAGAAAGCAAATTACGGACAATGAATGCCCTGGACATGACAAAATAATTCCCTTCACGTACAGGCGTCATTTTCCTTTTTTGTCCATGAGTCTGCTGGATGCTTTATAGATAACAAAGCCCGGTTTCCCGGGCTCTGAAAGTCAATGCTATATTAGCTGTATGCGTGAAGCGTTCGCTGACAAAGCGCCGAGCGCACGCAGTCGTCTTTGTTGAAATGCACAATCCCTACCATTTCATCTTCTTCAAAGCGTTCCAACGCATCGCTCAACCCGGAACGCACGCCGCGCGGCAGGTCGCATTGCGTAATATCGCCATTGACAATGACCGTGACATTTTCGCCTAATCGCGTCAAAAACATTTTCATTTGCGCCGCAGTCACATTTTGCGCCTCATCGAGGATCACGACCGCATTTTCAAAAGTACGCCCACGCATATAGGCGAACGGGGCAATTTCTACCTTACCGATTTCCGGGCGCAAACAATATTGCATAAAGGACGCGCCCAACCGTTTAAGCAGGACATCGTAGACGGGACGAAAATAAGGCGCGAATTTTTCAGCGATATCACCGGGCAAAAAACCAAGGTCTTCATCAGCTTGCAATACCGGACGCGTCACAATGATCCTCTCGACGTCCTTATGAATCAATGCTTCTGCCGCCTTTGCCGCACTGATCCATGTTTTCCCGCAGCCGGCTTCGCCGGTCGCAAAAATAAGCTGTTTACTGTCGATAGCGTTCAGATAATGCGCCTGTGCTTCATTTCGCGCCTTAACAGGAGAGGTATCGCGACTATCGCGCGCCATGCCAATGGCTTCTACTCCGCCCATCTGTACCAGTGACGTGACCGATTCTTCTTCACGTTGCTTATGACTACGCGAATCTCGTCTCAACACACGCTTTGCTTCACGACGAGCTTTGATCACTGCTTTTTGTCTTCCCATGGATAGCACCTTGAGTTGTAGGTATACATCACCCGCGTTCTCTTGAACGCGATTATGCGCACACACATCTGAGGGTTGGCTTCCTTGTAAGCCTTAGCTTGCTTTTTGAAACGACGCCACACACGGCTACGCGCACCACATATGACGTCATGGGTATGGTCAGTAAGGGAAATGATGAGAGCTTTTAAGATGACAAGACCACCACCGGAGAGAGAATGTCCGTACAGGGTGTTGTAACTACTGTAAACAATGTGTCCTGGTGCGGACATTACCATTCGCGATCTCCATAGTGAGTGACCATCACTGCCGGGGAACTACCGCTATTACTACTAAGTACAACACAAAACATCAATAATGCAACAATATATTCACCAAGCATTAACCAAACATTATTGCGTCATTGTCAGTCTCTTACAGAAAGATTACACGATTATTTCATCGGCAGGAGACTAAAAAAGATAATCATTAGCTACTGCGGGTATTAATGCTGAAAACATCCATAACCCATTGAATATTGAACATATATAAGGTTAAAATGGAATAATTAACGTGTCCTCTCTCCCATCGCTAAAACGGCATTATTTATGCAAAATTTTATGCGGCATACTTACGCCAGTAACGCTGACTTGTTTTAATTTTTGTCATTACTCTATTGCGTCAAGGCTATTGGTACCATTAACAGGCGATTTCATATATGGCTAGTTAGTGATTACTCGAGATGTATTACGCCCGCGTTAACGGCGCTCAAGGGCTAAAAATAGTTTGAGAGTGCGTCCTCATTTACCTGAACATCTTCAGTCAATCGGTCCGGGACTTATCAGAGGACCAGGCGGGCGTATAACGCCGCCTGGTAAAATATGTCCGATGGCAATAATGCTATCGGACATGTCGGTTATTCCGCCTGTAGCTTCGACGGCGGCGCGGAATGATAATGCGCGTCCGCTTTTGCAAAGCGTTCCTGCATCGCTGCTGTCGGCGCTTTGCCAAGCAGGCTAAAGATTACGATCCCCAGGCTGCCGAAAATGAAGCCAGGGATGATCTCATACAGATCCAGCCAGCCATATTGTTTCCAGACGATAACCGTCACCGCGCCAATAATCATTCCCGCCAGCGCGCCGTTACGTGTCATACGCGACCACATCACAGAAAACAGGACAACAGGTCCAAATGCCGCGCCGAATCCAGCCCAGGCGTAGCTCACCAGCCCCAGCACACGGTTATCGGGATTCGCCGCCAGCGCAATGGCGATCAGCGCTACCACCAGCACCATCACTCGCCCTACCCATACCAGCTCTTGCTGGCTGGCGCTTTTACGCAGAAAAGCCTTATATAAATCTTCCGTAATCGCGCTGGAGCATACCAGCAACTGACAGCTCAACGTCGACATCACCGCCGCCAGGATAGCAGACAGCAGAACACCGGCAATCCACGGGTTAAACAGGATCTGCGCCAGTTCAATAAATACGCGCTCTGAGTTTTGGTTCACCGCCCCGGCCAGCGCGGGGTTATTGTTAAAGTACGCAATGCCAAAGAAGCCCACCGCCACCGCGCCCGCCAGACACAGAATCATCCAGGTCATACTGATACGACGCGCATGAACAATGCTGTGATGGGAGTCCGCCGCCATAAAGCGCGCCAGGATATGCGGCTGACCGAAGTAACCCAGTCCCCAGCCCATCAGGGAAATAATAGCGACAAAATTCAGCCCCTTGAGCATGTCGACATTCTCGATGCTCTTTTGCTTGATCACCTCCAGCGACTCGCTAAAACCGCCTACGCCGACAATAACCATCACCGGCGTCAGGATTAACGCAAAAATCATCAGGCTGGCCTGAACGGTATCCGTCCAGCTAACGGCAAGAAAGCCGCCGATAAAGGTATAAATAATGGTTGCCGCGGCCCCCGCCCACAGTGCGGTTTCATAGCTCATACCGAAGGTGCTTTCGAACAGTCGTGCCCCAGCGACAATACCTGATGCGCAATAGATAGTGAAAAACAGCAGAATGACCAGCGCGGAAATAATACGCAGGACTCGGCTCTTATCCTCAAACCGACCGGTAAAATAGTCCGGCAGCGTGAGCGCGTTATTGTTAAATTCGGTATGCACGCGCAGGCGCCCGGCCACCAGCTTCCAGTTAATCCATGCGCCTAACGTCAGGCCAATGGCGATCCAGCTTTCAGAGATCCCCGACAGAAAGATAGCGCCAGGCAGCCCCATTAACAGCCAGCCGCTCATATCCGACGCACCGGCTGATAAAGCCGTAACAAACGGCCCCAGGCTGCGACCGCCAAGAATATAGTCATCAAAGTTTTTGGTTGAGCGCCAGGCGATAAACCCAATCAATATCATGCCAAAAATATAGACACAGAATGTCACCAACATCGGTGTGCTAATAGCCATCAAGGTTCTCCAAATTTATTTATTGGCACTACCGTAGCGTGCCGTTTTGTACCCTGCCGGAACGTGGCAAGGGTGTTATGTTTACCAGAGCGACCGTATCCTGCCGGAAGCGGTGGTTATTCACAATCGATTTAACACACCATTTACATCAAATTTGATTGCAGAGGGATACTATTTTTCTCCAGGTTGCACTCTCTCACATTTTTTGCGGTTGCACCTTTTAAAAGTGTTAACTACCGCAGAGAAAATAAATCCAGATGGTTTTCCCCGTCAGACTCCCCCTTTCTTTTTTTAACAATTTATTCATTTTTAAGCTTGCAACGCAGGTCACATTTAACGCGGTTGCACAAAGTTGCAACATGGTGGATATTTTCCGCTAACTATTGGTTAGCAGATAGAGCAAATAACAGGAGTAGAGGGTATGGGAACCACCACGATGGGGGTTAAGCTGGACGACGCCACGCGCGAACGGATCAAAATGGCCGCCTCGCGTATCGATCGCACGCCGCACTGGTTAATAAAACAGGCAATCTTTAGCTATCTGGACAAGCTGGAAAATAGCGATACGCTACCAGAGCTACCTGCGCTGTTTGCCGGCGCGGCAAATGAAAGCGAGGAGCCGGTCGCGCCGCAGGATGAGCCGCATCAGCCCTTTCTGGAGTTTGCCGAACAGATTCTTCCCCAATCCGTCTCTCGCGCCGCCATCACTGCCGCCTGGCGCCGCCCGGAAACCGATGCGGTGTCAATGCTAGTGGAACAGGCGCGCCTGTCGCCGCCTGTCGCTGAGCAGGCGCATAAACTGGCGTATCAACTGGCGGAGAAATTGCGCAATCAAAAATCCGCCAGCGGTCGCGCGGGTATGGTGCAAGGCCTGTTGCAGGAGTTTTCCCTCTCTTCGCAAGAAGGCGTAGCGCTGATGTGTCTGGCGGAAGCGCTGCTGCGTATTCCCGACAAAGCTACGCGCGATGCGTTAATTCGCGACAAAATCAGTAATGGCAACTGGCAGTCGCATATTGGCCGTAGCCCGTCGCTGTTTGTAAACGCCGCCACCTGGGGGCTGCTCTTTACCGGCCGACTGGTCTCAACGCATAACGAAGCTAATCTTTCACGCTCGCTGAACCGCATTATCGGCAAGAGCGGCGAACCGTTAATCCGCAAAGGCGTCGACATGGCGATGCGTTTAATGGGCGAGCAGTTCGTGACTGGCGAAACCATTGCTCAGGCGCTGGCGAATGCCCGAAAACTGGAAGAGAAAGGGTTCCGCTATTCTTACGATATGCTGGGCGAAGCCGCGTTAACCGCCGCCGATGCGCAGGCCTATATGGTTTCTTACCAGCAAGCGATTCATGCCATCGGCAAAGCGTCTAACGGTCGCGGTATTTACGAAGGGCCAGGCATCTCGATTAAGCTGTCCGCCCTGCATCCACGCTATAGTCGCGCGCAATACGATCGAGTAATGGAGGAGCTTTATCCGCGCCTGAAATCCCTGACGCTGCTGGCGCGCCAGTATGATATCGGTCTCAATATCGACGCCGAAGAGGCGGATCGTCTGGAGATCTCGCTCGATCTGCTGGAAAAACTCTGCTTCGAACCCGAACTGGCGGGCTGGAACGGCATTGGCTTTGTGATCCAGGCTTACCAGAAACGCTGCCCGCTGGTCATTGATTATTTAGTCGATCTGGCCTCCCGTAGCCGCCGTCGGCTGATGATTCGTCTGGTGAAAGGCGCCTACTGGGATAGCGAGATCAAACGCGCGCAAATGGAAGGGCTGGAGGGCTATCCGGTTTATACCCGCAAAGTGTATACCGATGTCTCTTATCTGGCCTGCGCGAAAAAACTGCTCGCCGTCCCTAATCTGATCTACCCGCAGTTCGCGACCCATAACGCTCACACACTGGCGGCGATTTATCATCTGGCCGGGCAAAATTACTATCCGGGTCAGTACGAATTCCAGTGCCTGCACGGCATGGGCGAACCGCTGTATGAACAGGTCACCGGTAAAGTGGCGGACGGAAAACTTAACCGTCCCTGCCGTATTTACGCGCCGGTGGGAACACACGAAACCCTGCTGGCCTATCTGGTACGACGCCTGCTGGAAAACGGCGCCAACACCTCTTTTGTCAACCGCATCGCCGATGCCACCCTACCGCTCGATGAACTGGTGGCGGACCCGGTCGAGGCCGTGGAAAAACTGGCGCAGCAGGAAGGTCAGGCTGGCATACCGCATCCGAAAATTCCGCTGCCGCGCGATCTGTACGGCGAAGGTCGGATAAACTCCGCCGGACTTGATTTAGCGAATGAACATCGCCTCGCCTCGCTTTCTTCTGCCCTGTTAAGCAACGCCATGCAGAAATGGCAGGCCAAACCTGTGCTGGAACAACCGGTGGCCGACGGTGAGATGACGCCGGTTATCAACCCGGCGGAACCGAAAGATATTGTCGGCTGGGGACGCGAAGCGACAGAAAGCGAGGTTGAACAGGCATTGCAAAACGCGGTCAATCAGGCGCCGGTTTGGTTTGCGACGCCGCCGCAAGAACGCGCCGCCATTTTGCAGCGGGCGGCGGTATTGATGGAAGACCAAATGCAGCAGTTGATTGGCCTGTTGGTGCGCGAAGCGGGGAAAACGTTCAGCAACGCCATTGCCGAAGTGCGCGAAGCGGTAGACTTCCTCCATTATTATGCCGGTCAAGTGCGTGACGATTTCGATAACGAAACGCATCGCCCGTTAGGGCCGGTAGTCTGCATCAGTCCGTGGAACTTCCCGCTGGCCATTTTCACCGGCCAAATCGCCGCCGCGCTGGCGGCAGGTAACAGCGTTCTGGCGAAACCGGCAGAGCAGACATCGCTGATTGCCGCCCAGGGCATTGCCATTTTGCTGGAAGCGGGCGTACCGCCGGGCGTCGTGCAACTGTTGCCGGGACGGGGAGAAACCGTCGGCGCCCAGCTTACCGCCGATGCGCGTGTACGCGGCGTGATGTTTACCGGTTCCACGGAGGTCGCGACGTTGTTGCAGCGCAACATCGCCACGCGTCTTGACGCCCAGGGCCGCCCTATTCCGTTGATTGCGGAAACTGGCGGTATGAACGCTATGATTGTCGACTCTTCCGCGCTCACCGAGCAGGTGGTCGTGGATGTGCTGGCTTCCGCTTTCGACAGCGCCGGACAACGCTGTTCCGCGCTCCGCGTGCTGTGTTTGCAGGACGATATCGCCGAACATACGCTGAAAATGTTACGCGGCGCGATGGCGGAGTGTCGGATGGGGAATCCAGGCCGTCTGACGACCGATATCGGGCCGGTGATTGATAGCGAGGCCAAAGCCAACATCGAGCGTCATATCCAGACGATGCGCGCCAAAGGCCGCCCGGTTTTCCAGGCCGCGCGTGAAAACAACGATGACGCGCAGGAATGGCAGACCGGTACGTTTGTTATGCCCACGCTTATTGAGTTGGAAAACTTCGCAGAACTGGAAAAAGAGGTCTTCGGGCCCGTGCTGCATGTCGTGCGTTATAACCGTAACCAACTGGCGGAGCTTATCAAACAGATTAACGCTTCCGGCTACGGGCTAACGCTGGGCGTACATACCCGTATTGATGAAACCATTGCGCAAGTCACCGGTTCCGCCCATGTCGGCAACCTGTACGTTAACCGTAATATGGTGGGCGCGGTTGTCGGCGTCCAGCCGTTTGGCGGCGAAGGCCTGTCCGGTACCGGGCCAAAAGCGGGGGGGCCGCTCTATCTCTACCGCCTGCTGGCACACCGCCCGCCCAATGCGCTCAATACGACGCTGACTCGTCAGGATGCGCGCTACCCGGTGGATGCGCAGCTTAAAACCACGCTACTCGCGCCGTTGACCGCCCTGACGCAATGGGCGGCGGATCGCCCGGCGCTACAGACGCTCTGCCGACAATTCGCCGATCTGGCGCAGGCCGGCACGCAGCGCCTGCTACCGGGACCGACCGGCGAGCGTAATACCTGGACGCTATTGCCGCGTGAACGGGTATTATGCCTGGCTGATGACGAACAGGACGCGTTGACGCAGCTTGCCGCCGTTCTCGCCGTCGGCAGTCAGGCGCTATGGTCAGACGACGCCTTCCACCGCGATCTGGCGAAGCGTCTCCCCGCCGCCGTTGCGGCGCGTGTCCAGTTTGCGAAAGCGGAAACGCTGATGGCGCAGCCGTTTGACGCGGTGATTTTCCACGGCGACTCCGACAAGCTGCGGACCGTTTGCGAAGCCGTCGCCGCCCGCGAAGGCGCGATAGTGTCGGTACAGGGGTTCGCCCGCGGCGAAAGCAATATGCTGCTGGAACGGCTCTATATTGAACGTTCGCTGAGCGTAAACACTGCCGCCGCTGGCGGTAATGCCAGCCTGATGACAATTGGCTAATACTGTGGTTAATTAAGGCTCCGTCAATGGAGCCTTTTTACTCGCGTCAGAGGACCGTATGAAACGAATTTTCCTTCCCTGCGCTGCGTTATTGTTCAGCAGTCAGGCGTTGGCTGATGAGTGTGCCAGCGCCAGTACGCAGCTGGAAATGAATCGCTGCGCCGCCGCGCAATACCAGGCGGCAGATAAAAAGCTGAACGAAACCTATCAAAGCGCGCTTAGGCGTGCGCAACCGCCGCAGCGCGAGCTGTTGCAAAAAGCGCAGGTGGCATGGATTGCCCTGCGCGACGCCGATTGCGCTCTGATTCGTTCAGGTACGGAGGGCGGCAGCGTGCAACCCATGATCGCCAGCCAGTGCCTGACCGATAAAACGAACGAACGCGAAGCGTTTTTAGCCTCGCTGCTGCAATGTGAAGAGGGGGATTTGAGCTGCCCACTGCCGCCAGCCGGTTAACGCACGCGAATCCCTTCAATAATAATGCGCTGAACGCTTTCGACCGTTTGGTTAAAAAAGGCTTCATCGCGAAGCGTCGCGCCGGTTACCGCCTCAACCTGAGGGGCAAAATCGGCGTAATGTTGCGTGGCGGCCCAAATCATGAAGATCAAATGGTGCGGGGAAATGGGCGCCAGTTTCCCGCTGTGCACCCATCCGGCAATCAGCGCGGATTTTTCATCTATCAACGCTTTTAGATCGCCGGTCAGTTCCTCCATTAAGAGCGGCGCGCCCGCCAGCATCTCCATGCAGAAGAGCCGCGACGCCTGCGGATAATCACGCGAAACCTCCAGCTTGAGACGGATATACTCTTTGATGGCCTCCAGAGGGGAAAATTCTGCGCGAAACGCCTTGAGCGGCGCCAGCCAGACATCCAGGATCTGTCGCATTACCGCGACATACAGCACCTCTTTCGAGGGATAATAATAAAGCAGATTGGTTTTGGAGACGCCTGCCCGCTCGGCGACCTGCTCAAGACGCGCGCCATGAATGCCATACTGGGAAAAAACAGCAAGCGCGGCGGTTAAGATAAGCTGCCGTTTTGCACCGGTGGCCTGCGAGCGTTTCCCGATTTTTTTCTCTGTGCGTTGCGACATGCGCCCTCTCCTTTTTGTCAGGACGCAAGCATACCAAATCCGGCTTATAAACAAAAAAACCGCCGGAAATCCGGCGGCGGTGGCGTATGACGCTTTTTAGCGCGAAACGCTCAGCGTCTTACTGTTGTGACGCAGGCTAGCTATTACGGTTACTGCTTTTGCCCCCTTTTTTGCCTGCTTCGGATGCACGCTGCGGGTCATTCTTAAAATTGCCCCCGCTGTGCTGACCACCTTTACGACCTGCTTCTGATGCTCTTTCGCGGTCTTCCGCAAAATTACCGGAACCGCCACGATGGTTTGCCATTACTGACCTCCGTCATAGATTAGACATCATATTGCATAGGTAATGAGGAGTATCTCCTCGCGCAGCGTATGAACGATATCATCAGTAACGCCGCGTAAAATTAAGCATAGTGAAAAACGCCGTGGTAGGCCGCTTACCGAAATATTCTGCAACATCGGAAGCCGAATACGCAGAATAATAACCATAAGAAATAAATAAGTTATTCTTATATTTAGAAAAATCAAAGCGCTTAAAAATGTATCATTTTGCAACAAAGGTCGCCAAATTAATTATTGTTATAAATCAAAGAAATGGCGCTGAAATTTGCACTCTTCACAGGAGGGCATATCTTTAAATAGACGTAGCGAATCGCTACACACCTGATTAATCTGAGGAGTAGTACAAATGGCAAAGATTCTGGTGCTCTATTATTCCATGTACGGACACATTGAAACCATGGCGCATGCGGTGGCGGAAGGGGCAAAGAAAGTCGACGGCGCAGAGGTCATTATAAAGCGTGTGCCAGAAACAATGCCGCCTGAAATCTTCGCAAAAGCTGGCGGTAAAACACAAAACGCACCGGTTGCCACCCCACAGGAGCTGGCGGATTACGATGCCATTATTTTTGGTACGCCAACCCGGTTTGGCAATATGTCAGGCCAGATGCGTACCTTCCTGGACCAAACCGGCGGACTGTGGGCATCCGGCGCGCTATACGGCAAGCTCGGCAGCGTGTTCAGTTCTACCGGAACGGGCGGCGGCCAGGAGCAGACCATCACCTCGACCTGGACTACGCTTGCCCATCATGGGATGGTGATTGTCCCGATAGGCTATGCAGCACAGGAACTGTTTGACGTCTCCCAGGTTCGCGGCGGCACGCCTTACGGCGCAACGACTATCGCCGGAGGCGACGGTTCACGTCAACCAAGCCAGGAGGAACTCTCTATCGCTCGCTATCAGGGGGAATACGTCGCCGGTCTGGCAGTCAAACTCAACGGCTAATCTTCAACAGGAGGATTCGAATGCCAACTCAAGAAGCAAAAGCGCACCGCGTCGGCGAATGGGCAAGCCTGCGTAATACGTCGCCGGAAATTGCCGAAGCCATTTTTGAAGTCGCTCACTATGACGAGAAACTGGCAGAAAAAATATGGGAAGAAGGTAGCGATGAGGTGCTGATCAAAGCCTTTGAGAAAACGGACAAAGACTCGCTCTTCTGGGGCGAACAAATCATCGAACGTAAGAACGTATAACACAAACGCCCCCGCCTGCGCGGGGGCATACGGCTATTTTGCGGCAGTGTTCATGACGTTATCGAACTTATCCAGCGGACAGAAGCCGTTCGCATCCACCGGACATCCTTTCAGTTCCAGGGTTACCCTTTGCGCGGGCGATTTGAGCGTTAACGCTTCCGCATTGCGTAACTGCCGGGCGCTCTGGTAGACATACTCGATTTTCATCAAATCCCGGTTAGCGTTGCCGTCATGCCAGCGTTGGAAGACAAGCTGGCCGCCAATCGGCGTTCTCTCATACTGGTCATGGAGCTGATAGGGTTTAAAATCCAGCGCCGTCAGCAGCGACGCGATATTGGAGTCATGCCCCACCAGCACGGTAACCTTCGGCGCGCTAACGCGATCGGCAACCAGCACCTTATCGATATATTTCACCAGCGGCGCAGCGATATTGCGCGCCACCGTGGGTGAGGTAAACAGGCTGTCCTGATAGCCGTTTTTCAGTTTTGACAGCACCTTCCACTGCCGATCGGTGTGGATCCCGCCCCAGGCGACCTGATCCATCGGAAACCCTTCGTAATATTGCAGGGTAAACGCATCCACCAGCGAGTTCCCTACTTTCAGCGGCCCCTGCACGCCAGGCTCTTGCTGATAGTTCGCGCTGAAGGTATCTTTCGCGTCGATTAGCGAACACTGATGCTTCTCTTTGCAGGACGGCGAGTCCTGATAATGCGTTATCTGCTCAAGCAGTTTATAACTCTCATCAAGATGTAGCTGACTACGCGCCTTTTCCATCGCCTGTACGGCCTGTTGCCGGAACGCGGCGGAATCATCGGTAATTACCGGATTGAAGGTAGGGTCCATAGTGCCCATTTTTTCCTGATGATGAACAGGAATATCACAGCCGGGGAAAGCGCCAGTAATGAAAAATTGCGCGGTGGCGACGGTGCGCTGCAAACTATTCGCATAGGCATATACCGTGTCGGGCGCCGGACATTCTCCCGACGGTATCAGCCCCTGCGCGACCAGCCATTCACGTGTGTAGTGTCCCATATAGACTTCCAGCACGCCGCCTTTCGTCGTCAGTTGCCCACCGGGAACGTCCCACGCCGGCCAGGCGTTCGGCGTCGACTGCGCCAGTACGCTGCCATTATTCGCCAGCGGCGCCCGCAGATTATGGCGGCTCATCATCAGCACCTGTTGTAATTGATAACCCTCCGGCGTTGTCTGCGCCTGTACGGCGGATGACAACAAAACAGCCCCTGCCACAGCAACAGCGAGTAATGATTTTTTCATCCCTATGACCTCTTGTTGTTATCAAATCGTTCTGAGTGTGACAGAAATGGATCATTTTTCCGGGAACGATTTCGCAAAACGGGGGTTTTTCTTACAGTAAACGCGTTAGCGCCGGGAAACCCCGGCGCATATTCAGAACGTTTTTGCCCACCATAGCCGAAGCTTCATGCCCCAATAGCTGGTCCAGCCGCTGGTGGTGAACACAACCCGACCTTGTGAAACCACCACCAGCGTTGGCGTCACGCTGATTTCCCAGCCAGCGGATAAGGCGCCATTAGCATCATTGACGACCGGAAAGTCAACGCCCTTGCGCGCCAGCCAGCGGGCAACCTCAGCGTCATCGCCGGAGCGGAGCGCAACGGTCATGACGTTTTCCCCTTCCGCCGCCAGGCGAACGACCGCAGGCGTAGTAAAGCGGCATACCCCGCACCAGCTGGCCCAAAAATAGAGCAGTACGGGGCGTTCTTCGCTCAATGTCGCCAGAGTTGTCGACTCTCCCGTCAGCGTACGTAACGGTGTCGTGGCAAACGCCGGAGGCGCCTGCGGCGCGCGCCAGACGTCCATGACCACCATTATCGCGATGAGGAGCGCCAGAAAAACCGCGGCTTCACGCAGCCAACGCCGCAGTTTACCCGCCATTGGCAGCCGCCAGTTTTTCTTTCACCACCGCTTCCAGCGTATCCCAGGGCACTGCGCCCGGAATCAGCTCGTCGCCAATGATCGTCGCTGGCGTTCCTTGCACGCCGACCAGCCTTGCCAACTGCAAATTAGTGCGTATCGTTTCCATGCTTTTTTCATCCAGCGTCACTGGCGTAGCCCCTGCTTTCTGCTGGGCCTGTTTAATACTGTCATCCGTATGGTAACCGCGCTTTTGCATGAGTTTTTCATGTAGCGCGAGGAACTGTTGCGGATGCTCGCGCCAGGTGGTCAGCGCAATACGCGCCGCCAGTACGGAGCTCTCTCCTTTGAATGGCAGCGGTTTAATAATGACCGCAACGTCAGGATATTTCTGCACAATCTTTTCCAGCATCGGATCGAGCTGTTTGCAGTACGGGCAGTTGTAATCCGTAAAGTTCACCAGCGTCAGCTTAGGGTGTTTAGTGCCTATCCGCGGGCTGGCAGGATCGTTAAACAACGCCGCATGGATCAGATTTTCAATCTGCTTTTCCTGATCCGGCGTAAAAGGAGCAGTTTCTTGCGCGATGCTCAGCGTCGAAAACAGCGCCAGCAGTAAAACAATCATGTATTTCATTGGGTTATTCCTTTCGCTTTTTTCAACGTTTGTAATACCGCATCGCGGGTCAGCAAAGTGGGCAGTGCCTCCCCTTCCGGCAAGCCGGGGCCATATACCTGATTAAACGGCACGGCGACCTGACCACGCGTTTTCAGAAAATCTGTAATGGCATCGGACGGCAGCGTCCAGTCTCCCCGCAGCGCCACAACATCCGGCTGTTGCAAGGCGTCCTGCACATCCTCTTTTTGCAGGACGTTGTATTTATTCACTTTACAGGTAATACACCAGTCCGCAGTGACATCGACAAATACCCGCTTATGCTGCGCCAGCGCCGACTGGATTGCCTGTTCACTCAACGGTTGCCACTGAACCGTGTCTTGCGCGCTCTTTGACGCAGTGAAGCCGAAATGCGGCAGGAGTAACGTCGCCAGCCAGATAGCCGATCCCAGCATCATCAGACCGAGGATCCTGCGCAGGACATTCATCCAACGCCCGGGGCGCGGTAAACGTAGCGCAAGCCCTGGTCGTATCGCGACCAGTAGCCACGGCGCGCTCATTCCCAGGCCAAGCGCAAGGAACAGCCCCCATAGCGTCGGCAACGACGCCGTGAGCGCCACCGCCACCGCCGTACCCAGAAACGGCGCGCTACAAGGCGTCGCCAGCAGCGTGGCGAACGCCCCCTGCCAGAAATGTCCCGACATACCGTTACCGCCGTAAGTGGCCAGTTTCGTGGTCATAGATGAGGGAAGCCTGAACTCAAAAAGCCCGAACAGGCTGGCGCTAAACAACAACATCACCAGAGCCATAAAACCAATAAACCATGCATTCTGGAACTGGACTCCCCAGGCCAGCGCATGGTTTGACAGGCGAAGGAGGGTCATAAACGCCGCCAGCGCCATAAATGACGCAATGATACCGGCGACCGAAGCCAAAAATTGTCGCCTGATGTGAGAGCGGCTTTTTTCCTCTACCAATAAAATAGAGCCAAGTTTCATGCCCAGAACCGGCAGCACGCAGGGCATTAAATTAAGAATCAGTCCGCCGATCAGCGCCATCATTACAACTTGCCAGAAAGGTAGCGCCGCATTGTCCGGCGTTTGCGCTGGCGCAGCGCCAATGGTTTGCGTGCTCTCCTGGGCGATAGCGCCATCGGCTAACACGAGGGTCAGCGATTTGTTGCGCAAATCGGGCGCCTTTTCGCCCCAACTGTCCGTCACCGGCACCGTCGCCTGTAACCTGTCGCCCTCTACGCGCAGGCGAGGCTTCGCAAAATCGACGTCATCTATGGTGTCAAGATAGAGCCCGGGCGATGACCAGCCCGCCGCTCGCGCAGCAGTGACCACCAGTTCTCCCGGGCGATAGCCGACGTCAAGCGAGTCCGTTAGCCCACTGCGGAGCGGAACTTTACCCATCGCCCGCGCATAGTCATGGGCAAAATCGGCATTCTGCACAGTGGGCGTCACGGAAAAGGGGTAATCGGTCAACAGACAAACATTGCTGCAGGTTGATAACGTCAACACGCCGCTCAAGGTCGCCGGCGGCGTACCGCGCACGATCATCGGAAAGGTCACCTCGTCGTGATATCCCTGGGTGGTGATATTCGCCACATCAAAGCGCGAGGGGGTTGGCCAGAACCAGCTTACCTCAGGCATGTCGCCTTTCCAGGCGATAGAGGGTGCCACGCCCCCTTCCCCCGGCGCGCGCCAGTAGGTTTTCCAGCCGTTTTCCAGTTTGACATCCAGCAACAGCCGGGTCTCACCGTTAGCGGACGTATCGGCACGTAGCCGTATGCTGGCATGGTCGTTATCGGGCGAACGCAGCCAGCCGCTTTCCGCCGCCCAGGAGACGGGCAGCCAAAGCCATAACAGGCAGAACAGTATCCGCCTGAACAAAATCATCATATTTTTTCTCCGTGAATGAGTAAGTAACCGTTAGCAATAACCGGTCTGTCATTCACGGAAGACACAAAATCGTAGATGTACCCGTAATGTGGGCGGCGAAATAGCCCGTGGAGGCGAAAACGGCAGGCGCATGACCCGGACAGGCGCCAGTAAGGAAAGCAGTAGACAAAGCGCAAGGATAGCGCCTTCAAAGAGTACCGGAGGCGCCGCCAGCAGCGACTTGGCGCTTAATTCACAGGGAGTGACCGGCGAGCCGTCATCTGTCGAAGAGGGAGCGCTGACCACCGCAGCAGAGGCCGTCGCCTGCATCTGCAAGGCGTGCAGGCCCGCCATGCGTTGCGCGGTACAAACCATTACCACGACACATGCAAGGCAAAGAAACCACCAGCCCATCCGTTGTTGTTTCGCCATTGCGCCCTCACTGTTTAACGCGAGTTATCTTAGCCACTGGCGCGGTTTTGGCAACCTTTCCCCTGTAAAGTTATGTCGGCGCGCTGCGCAACCTTCTGATAGTCGAACAACGTAATTTATTCTTACTAATGATATAACTGGTGTTTTCATACGCACTTTTCAGGTTTACCCTACACTTAGTGGAGAAACCTTTTTGGGGTCCCTTCTGTATGTATTGATTTAGCGAGATGATGCTATGGAACTTAAGGATTATTACGCCATTATGGGCGTGAAACCGACGGACGATCTCAAGACGATTAAGACCGCCTATCGCCGACTGGCCCGCAAGTACCATCCAGATGTCAGCAAAGAACCCGATGCCGAAGCCCGTTTCAAAGAGGTTGCTGAAGCATGGGAAGTGCTGAGTGATGAGCAACGGCGCGCCGAGTATGACCAGTTATGGCAACACCGTAACGATCCACAATTTAATCGCCAGTTCCAGCAACACGAAGGCCAACCGTATAACGCCGAAGATTTTGATGATATTTTCTCGTCTATTTTTGGTCAGCACGGTCGCCATTCGCACCACCGCCACGCCGCACGCGGTCATGATATCGAAATTGAAGTGGCGGTATTCCTGGAAGAAACGCTGGAAGAGCACCAGCGTACGATTAGCTATTCCGTCCCCGTTTATAACGCGTTCGGTCTGGTGGAGCGGGAAATTCCCAAAACATTGAATGTGAAAATCCCGGCTGGCGTCAGCAACGGGCAACGAATCAGACTGAAAGGCCAGGGCACGCCGGGGGAAAACGGCGGACCTAATGGCGATTTATGGCTCGTTATCCATATTGCCCCGCATCCGCTCTTTGATATCGTCAATCAGGATCTGGAAGTCGTCCTTCCGCTTGCCCCATGGGAGGCGGCGCTCGGCGCGAAGGTGTCTGTGCCAACGCTTAAAGAGCGTATTTTGCTGACCATTCCCCCCGGCAGCCAGGCAGGTCAGCGGCTGCGTATCAAAGGAAAAGGATTAGCCAGTAAAAAGCACACTGGCGATCTCTATGCCATCATCAAAATCGTTATGCCGCCGAAACCTGACGAGAAAACAGCTGCCCTGTGGCAACAACTGGCGGACGCGCAGTCGTCCTTTGACCCACGCCAGCAATGGGGGAAAGCATAATGGCTAACATCACTGTCACCTTTACCATCACCGAATTTTGTTTGCACACCGGCGTGACGGAAGAGGAGCTAAACGAAATCGTCGGACTTGGGGTAATTGAGCCTTACGAAGACGATAACGCCGACTGGCAATTCGACGATCGCGCAGCGAGCGTGGTACAACGCGCGCTACGCTTACGCGAGGAGCTGGCGCTCGACTGGCCTGGGATCGCGGTCGCGTTAACGCTGCTGGAAGAGAATTCACGGCTGCGCGAAGAAAACCGGTTACTGCTGCAACGCCTTTCTCGCTTTATCTCGCATCCCTAATCCACGATAAAGGCAATAAACCGAGGGTGGGCTTTCTGCCCACCCCGGATTTACATGCACCCGGTATAATACCAGAATGCCTCTGACATACTTCCCCCAACGGAAGAAATATAGCCTTTCACCGCGCACAACCCGATCAACGAACCGCCAATGTCAGCCATTAATGCGCCATTGCGAAGATCATCGTTTAAATAAAGACCAGCCACAAGTTCACATTTTTTAGATACGTCGGTTATTTTTACACGTTAGCGATCATTTATTGCCTGAAGAATATATTCTTTCACTGTTTTGTACTCTCTGGTTGATACGTACCTTCTCCCTGTCAATGCCGGGTAAAATGAACCGCTGCGCTTACAGGTTGCAGTATTTATAAATAAGAAATACAACAGTCACTTACAGTTTAATAATTGAGCGTTATAACATCCACTGCCGCCCAATATTTACACCACGTATAAAATACAAAAATGTAATAGAATGTAAACAAAATAAGAGCATAAAATAAATAACTTATTAAAAAATCAATATAAATAGAGTGGTCAATAAAAAACGATCGTTTTCAACGAGTTATGTTTCTCAGATTTTCATCTATCCTGAATAGGCTTGCGGAAAATGTAATTTACACCATTGACTATTTCACTTAAAAGGTTTCTGTAATGGAATGGAAGGTCGTTGATACAGTTATAAGTCCCTCTACCGGAGTATCGTTCTCATGCATACATAGCCTAAAAAATCTTAGATTGACCTTATGGTATCAGGCAGACGTTTACATGCCTCCAGGTAGCATTATCATCCCCTTTAATAAGGGGGTCTTAATAAACGATAAACTTTATCCCGTTACTGTTTACAACGTTACCAGGTTTAATCCTGCTCTATGGAAATCGCTTAAAGAAAATAGCCACTGTCCTGGTAACTGCAATCCTAAACCAGAAGCCTGCAGTTATCCTTTCGAGTGTCTGGTATCCGTTTGTCCATTTGGTTTAACCAGAAATATTCAAATAGATAATAAGAAAGTTTAGGAAATAAAGTATGCATTAGCCATACTACTGATTAAGTGTATTCGCGCACGTTTGCAGTATTTTGCAGTTAAATATGTTTGATATAAAAATTGTACAGTTCGGATATTTTTTGATTCGTTTAATCTAACCTTCACTTTGGCAACGAGGAGCCGGTACAGAGGATATTACTGATGGCCGGCAGACAAAGAAACGCATTGCTTTTAACACTGTATAAATTCCATCCGTGACATTCTTATTTAGTAATATTTCACCAGAGCAATCATCTTACCTTTATTGTGCATAAAAATCAGCAAGTAGTGTTTAGAAAAAATAATGTTTTAGACAAAAGCTCTGCGTGTCATGCTGATCGCCAAAAGCATAACGGGCTGACATCATGTCAGCCCGTGGGTTTACCCCTGCCCTGATACTTACGGTACGCTTATCGTCATATTGTCATGACCGACAATGACAGGGCCCGGGTAATTTTTCATGGCTTCCTGTTGCCAGACGTCATCCGCAACCGTCGCAGGCACCAGATGACTTAACACCAGTTTTTTCACGTGGGCCTCGCGAGCAATCTTACCGACATCTTCAATCGTGGTGTGATGCGACGCAATCGCTTCAGCCAGCGTTTTTCCGTTGCCAATACTATTAGCCAGTTTTGCTACCGAAGGGACATGTACCGCCTCATGTACCAGGATATCCGCCCCTTGGGCAAACGTTGCAAGCGGCGGAAACCAGGACGTATCGCCAGAGAAGACGATTCGCTTACCTTGGGTATCAAAACGGTAAGCAAACGCTTCACCGTCCGGGAAAGGGGAATGAGGCACTTTCAGCGCGCTTATTGTAACCAGTTCATCTTTATAGATGACGCCCTGGCTAATATCGGTCGCCTTAACCAGGTTGCGCGGATCGGGTTTCCCCTCTTCTTCCATGCGTAGCGTGATATCCCTGTCAAAGACCTTCCAGCTAGCCTTCGTCATCGCCTGGGTTCCCGGCGGGCCATACACCTGTATGGTATGGTCTTTCAGACCACTTGCCCAGGCATTCATCAGCAAGGAAGGATAATCCAGTATGTGGTCGCTGTGCAGATGGGTGAGCAAAATAGTATTGATGTTGCGCAGTGGAATGCCGTTTTTCACCAGTTGCAGACTGGCGCCGTAGCCGGCATCTATCAGCCATATTTTATCGCCGATAGTGAGCGCCGTCGCTTGCGGTAGTCTGGCTGTATTGAGCAAAGAAGGCCCGCCTTTGGTGCCCAGTAAAACAATGTTGATCTCTTGAGGCGCAGGAGCACCAGCAGCAATAGCAAGGTGGCTTTGCGCCAGCATACAAACCGCCAGCATAGCGACGCTTTTTTTCATCATGTTTTTACTCTTCTTAGTTGAGAAAAGAGGGAACTTCACGTTGGCGAAACTGCGAAGGAGAACAGCCAGCAAGGCGATTAAAGAAACGGGCGAAATAAGCCGGATCTTTAAAACCTAATTGCCAGGCGATCTCGTTGACAGCATTGTCGGAAAAAAGCAGCAGTCGTTTCGCCTCGCGTAATTGCCGATCAAAAATCAGGCGTTTAGGCGGGCGATTAGCAAAACGTCGGCAAATATCGGTCAAACGAGATTCGGTAATATGCAACTCGCAGGCATAATCGGGCACCGTCCAGTGCTGATGGAAGTGGTTGTCAATTAACAGGGTAAAGCGCTGAAAAAGTTTCAGTTCACCGCGCATCCCGGTTGCGGCGTGATCGTCCAGCTTCGCATTACGCAACAGCAAGGTAAATACCGCCTGCGCCAGTAGCACCAGGGTATGTTCGCAGCCAGCCAGTTGTTCCGTGGACTCCCGCTCAATTAGCTGCCAGTAATGTTTGAGCGCCGCCAGCTCGTTGGGTTTATCCGCCAGCGACAGACAGATTCCCGGCAGGCCGAAGGCCTCTCTGGTGCCGGGATAAAGCACTTCCAGCAGCGGCCAAACCAGCTCTTCGCGTACCGTCAGAACATGACCATCGCTATCCGATTCGGTAATAAAAGCATGCGGCACCGAGGGCGGCGTAAGCACAAATAGCGGCGCCTGCACCGAATAGCGATGATCGTCGAGCTGTAGCTCAATCTGCCCGGTATCAAGAAAGTGCATTTGAAAAAACTGGTCGTGGCGATGCGCCTGCATATCACGACCAAAGAAATCCGCCATACGAGCAAACGACTGATAATGCACATCGTTACTGCCCATGCTTTCGTCATACTCTTTGCTGATATCAATATTGGCGATCGCACGTTGGCACATAGTTTCTCCTCAAGGGGTGGCGCGCGGACGCGATGCTTTCATGGGAATAAGCCAGATAATGGCGGCGCCGACGACTAACAGAGAAGCGACAAACCAGAGTCCGCTATTGAAGCTACCGGTGATATCTTTTAGCCAGCCAATCATAAACGGGCTGAGCGCGGAGCCAATATTGCCGGTGGCATTGATGACCGCAATGCCTATCGCCCTGGCGCGTAAACTGATCGACTGATCCGGCGTGGTCCAGAAGATCGCCATCGCGCTAAAGGAACCCGTGGATGCCATCACGATCCCCAGGAGCTGGATCAGGTTATGGTCGGTCGCCGACGCCAGCAGCCAGCCCGCGGCGGCAAACAGGAACGGCAACGCCGTGTGATGTTTACGTTCCTGATGTTTGTCCGAATGGCGGCTCCAGTAAATCATGCCCAGAATAGTACAAATCTGCGGGATCGCCGCCAGCAGGCCGATGGTGATATTGCTGCTGCCTTCATTAAAACTTTTCAGGATTTGCGGCGTCCAGATACTAATGGCGCTAAGCGTATTGGTAAGGCAAAAATAGGCCAGCGTATACATCAGTACAATTGGCGTGAATACTTCGCGCCACAGACTACGCTGCTGCATGGCGTTATGGCTGATGGCCCCCTCCGGCTGAACCAGCGTCAGGCGGTCATTATCCATCATCTCCTGCAAACATTTTTTATCCTCTGCCGTCAGCCATTTGGCTTTTGCCGGGGTATCATCCAGGTAAAACCAGACCATAATGCCTAACAAAACTGACGGAAATCCTTCCAACAGGAATAACCACTGCCATCCATGCAGATTGAATATGCCGTCCAGCGATAAAATATAGCCGGAGACAATCGACCCCAACGCGGTAGTGGCCGGCATGGCAATCATAAATAATGCGTTGGCGCGGGCGCGGAAAAATGCCGGGAACCAGTAGGTTAAATAGAGCAATATTCCTGGCAAAAAGCCCGCTTCGGTAATGCCCACCAGCATTCGCAGCACATACAGGCTTTTCGGTCCCACCGCGAACATCGTGGCGGTAGATGCAATGCCCCATAGCACCATAATGGTCGCAATCCAGCGGCGGGCGCCGACGATGCTCAACATCACGTTGCTGGGAATGCCGAAAATGACGTAGGTGGCGTAAAACAGCGTCGTGGCAAGGCCAAACATGGTGGCGCTTAACCCCAGATCCTGCCCCATCGTCAACCCGGCAAAACCGATGTTGATACGGTCTAAAAACGAGAAGATAAACAACACGAATAAAAATACGATCAGTCGGCGGAACAGTTTATTTATGACGGTTTGTTGACCCGTGCTGAGCGCGTTGTGCGAACTGACAGACTCGGGGCTTTCCGGAAGTGCAGATGATGTGTCGCTCATTTTTTTTCCTCTGATGGGAATTTTTGTAGGGTACTACGGTTGCCCGGTAGCGCTGCGCTTACCGGGCCAGGCTTAATAGACGCCGAACGCACCGGACAGCTTTTTTTCTGCGCCAAAGCGCGCCGCCAGCGCCTCCGCGCCGCGCGCCAGCAGCGTGGTGTCAACGCCGACGGCGACAAATAGCGCCCCCAGTTCCAGATAACGTTTCGCCAGTGCTTCATTGGCCATCAGAATCCCCGGCGCTTTCCCCGCCGCGCGTATCTGCACGATGGCGTTCTCAATCGCCGCCTGCACTTCCGGGTGCTGCGGATTGCCGGCAAAGCCCATATCGGCGCTGAGATCCGCCGGGCCAATAAACACGCCGTCAATGCCATCCACGTCGAGAATTGACGCCAGATTGCTCATCGCCTCACGCGTTTCAATCTGCACCAGTACGCACATAGCGTCGTTGGCCTGGTGGAGATAGTCCGGAATGCGATTCCAGCGCGATGCCCGCGCCAGCGCGCTGCCCACGCCGCGAATACCGGCAGGCGGATAACGCGTAGCCGCCACGGCGTTTCGCGCTTCATCGGCATTCTGCACCATCGGTATCAGCAGCGTTTGCGCGCCGACGTCGAGCAGTTGCTTAATCTGTACCGGATCGTTCCATGACGGACGCACCACCGGCTGGCTGGGATAAGGCGCAATCGCCTGCAACTGGGTCAACACCGTCTGCACGTTGTTTGGCGCGTGTTCACCGTCAATCAGTAGCCAGTCGAAGCCGGCGCCCGCTAACAGTTCAGCGCTGTAACTGTTGGCAAGCCCCAGCCACAAACCGATTTGCGGGCGCCCCGCTTTTAACGCGTCTTTGAAAGCATTTTTCATCGTTTTTTCCTTACACAAACCGGCAACTGATCGCGCCCATGTTGCCGTAATCGACATGGAAGGTGTCGCCCTTGCGCGCCGGCACCGGGCGGGTGAACGAGCCGCCGAGGATGATCTGCCCGGCTTCAAGCTGGACATCGTAGGGGGCAAGCTTGTTCGCCAGCCACGCTACGCCGTTGGCCGGATGATTCAGCACGCCTGCGGCGACGCCGGTTTCTTCGATCACGCCGTTGCGATAGAGCAGCGCGGAGATCCAGCGCAGATCCAGCTCGTCTGGTTTGATGGGACGACCACCGAGGATCACCCCGGCGTTGGCGGCGTTGTCGGAAATGGTGTCGAACACTTTGCGCGGACGCTGGGTTTCCGGGTCGATGTTGTGGCTGCGGGCGTCAATCAGTTCCAGCGCCGGAATCACATAATCCGTGGCGTTGTAGACGTCGAACAGCGTGCAGTGAGGGCCGCGCAGCGGTTTCGCCAGCACGAACGCCAGCTCCACTTCAATACGCGGGACGATAAAACGGTCGGTGGGGATATCGCCGCCGTCATGGAAGAACATATCGTCAAGCAGCGCGCCGTAATCCGGTTCGCTGATTTGCGAGCTGGCCTGCATCGCTTTTGAGGTCAGGCCGATTTTGTGGCCTTTGAGCGTGCGCCCTTCGGCGATCTTGATATTGACCCATTCACGCTGTACAGCATAGGCATCTTCAATAGTGATGTTGGGGTAATCCAGCGACACTGCGCGGATCTGTTCACGCTGTTTTTCAGCCTGATTAAGTCGCTGGGCGATCAGGGTATGGGTCTGTTTATCGAGCATAGTTGCTTCCTGTTACGTCATTCGGTGCTGCTGCGCCGGGTGGCGACGCGGGTGCGTCTTACCCGGCCTACGGTTCGGTATTGCTTCGTGCATCGTTTTTTTTGTAGGCCCGGTAAACGCAGCGCCACCGGGCGAAAGAGTGTGCTATTTAAATAACGCGTGTACGTTGTTTTGTTTGTAATTGAGCGTCGGATGTAACTCGGCAATCTCAAACGACAGCGCCAGATAGCGGTTCTCCATCAGGTCGGCGAAGTGGGCTTTAATCAGCCCAAACAGCATTTCGCCAACTTCCTGACGGCTCTCCAGGCTGCGCCCGGCGCCGATTTTCAGCGTCATATGCACAAACGCGTAATCATGCTTACCGTCAGCCATCTGCCAGGTATCCAGCCAGTGGGCGCGACTGCGGATACCGCCGATGGGGAAAATCCCGCTGGCGGCCAGCGCCTCGTTTACCTTGCTGAACAGGCCGGGTAAATCAGCCTGCTCGCGAATATTTTCAGTACATTCAGCAATAAAGTGCGGCATAAACACCCCTTACGCAGGCAGCGGGAAAACAGCGTTCACCTGGCCGGTACCGGAGCTGGCGAACAGATCGGTGATGAACTCCACCTTGCCGTCGTATTTGTCCCAACCCAGCATTCCCAGCAGCATGACCGTGTCGTGCATGTTGCCTTCGCCGTAGCAGTAGTCGGCGTACTCCGGCAACATGGTGCAAAACTCCTTGAATTTGCCTTCGCGCCACAGCTTGACCACGCGCTCGTCCATTTGATGATCGAACTCGCGGGTGTAGCTGTTCATCCCCTCTTCCGCCCGTTGGTCGTCAATAAAACGGTGCGACAGAGAACCACTGGCGAATACCGCTACGGTACCGTCATATTTCTCAATCGCCTTGAGAATGGCTTCGCCCAGTCTGCGGCTGTCGGCAAAATCATGCACAGTGCAGAACGCCGAAATGGAGACCACTTTGAAGTGCTTGTCGCTGTTCATGTAGCGCATCGGCACCAGCGTGCCATACTCCAGCTTCAGGCTCGGGATGTTATGCGCTTTAGCGCGCACGCCCAGTTTGACCGCCTCGTCGGCGATCAGGTGGCCGAGCTCCGGATTGCCGTCATAGTCATAGGTCATGTCGCGAATAAAGTGTGGCAATTCGTTGCTGGTATAGACGCCCTGGAAATGGTCGGCACAATTAATGTGGTAAGCGCTATTCACCAGCCAGTGGGTGTCGAATACGATAATGGTGTCAACGCCCATTTCGCGGCAACGCTTGCCAATTTCAATATGCCCATCAATGGCTGCCTGACGACAACCGTGATTTTTTCCCGGCAGTTCAGAAAGATACATCGACGGCACGTGGGTAATTTTTGCTGCTAACGCTAACTTGCCCATATCAAACTCCCCATTTTGGGATAGGATGGTCGCCCATTGAGATGCAGACGTTTTTCATTTCCGCAAACACTTCGAAGCTATATTCGCCGCCTTCGCGCCCGGTACCGGAGGCTTTCACGCCGCCGAACGGCTGGCGCAGGTCGCGGACGTTCTGGGTGTTGACGAAGACCATGCCGGCTTCAATCCCACGCGCCAGGCGCAACACTTTGCTCACGTCCTGGGTCCAGATATAAGAGGCCAGACCGTATTCCACGTCGTTCGCCAAACGTAACCCTTCCGCTTCGTCTTTGAATGGCAGCAGGCAGGCGACCGGCCCAAAGATCTCTTCCTGCGCGACGCGCATACGGTTGTCGACATCGGCCAGCACGGTTGGGCGCAGGAAGTTACCGCCTTTCAGATGCGCAGGCAGGTCAGTGGGTTTTTCCGCACCGCCCGCCAGCAGCGTTGCGCCCTCTTCAATGCCGAGGCGAATATAACCGGAGACTTTCTCCCAGTGCTGTTGGCTAATCAGCGCGCCGACCTGGGTATTCGGGTCGGTCGGATCGCCGACACGCAGGCGATTCGCGCGTTCGGCAAAGCGCTTCACGAACTCAGGGTAAATGCTCTGCTGGATAAAGATGCGCGACCCGGCGGTGCAGCGTTCGCCGTTGATCGAGAAGATGGTGAACAGCGCGGCGTCCAGCGCGCGCTCAATGTCGGCATCTTCAAAAATCAGCACCGGCGATTTGCCGCCCAGCTCCATCGAGTATTTTTTCAGGCCAGCATTTTTCATGATATTGCGACCGGTGGCGGTCCCGCCGGTAAACGACACCGCACGCACGTCATGGTGGCGTACCAGCGCATCGCCCGCCGTCGCGCCATAGCCCTGCACCACGTTCAGCACGCCTGCCGGAATTCCTGCCTCCAGCGCCAGCTCGCCCAGCCTGTCGGCAGTCAACGGCGACAGCTCGGACATTTTGAGCACCGCGGTGTTACCCAGCGCCAGGCACGGCGCGACTTTCCAGGTCGCGGTCATAAACGGCACGTTCCACGGCGACACCAGCGCGCAGACGCCGACGGGCTGCACCAGCGTATAATTGAGCATTTTATCGTCAACCGGATAGGTCTTGCCGTTCATCTGCTGGCACACTTCGGCGAAGAATTCGAAGTTATGCGAGGCGCGCGGAATCAGCACGTTTTTAGTCTGGTGAATAGGCAGGCCGGTGTCGGCGGTTTCCATCGCCGCGATTTCCGGCACATGCTGGTCAATCAGGTCGCCAAGGCGGCGCATCAGGCGCGCACGCTCTTTCATCGGCAGGTTGGCCCATTTCGGGAACGCCTCTTTGGCCGCCGCGACAGCCTGGTTCACTTCTGCTTCACCGCCGGAGGCCACTTCCGCCAGCACGTCACCAGTCGCCGGGTTAGTGGTTTGGAAGTAGTCGTTACCTGCAACATTTTTGCCGTTAATCCAATGATTTATTTTCTTCATTTTGCGCTCTCCTCACTGACGATTCGGTTAACCAGGCGACCCACGCCTTCTACTTCCACGACAACTTCATCCCCCGGCACCACATCGGACAACCCTTTCGGCGTACCGGTGGCAATCATGTCGCCCGGTTGCAACGTCATAAATTCGCTCAGATAAGAAATCAGGAACGGGATGCTGAAGATCAGATCGGCGGTCGTCCCTTCCTGCCGCAGCTCACCGTTGACAAAGGTGCGTAACGTCAGGTTATGCGGATCAGAAACCGCCTCTTTATCCACAATCCACGGGCCTATCGGCGTCAGGCCGTCGCGGCTTTTTACCCGCAGATTTGGACGGTAGTAGTTTTCCAGATAGTCGCGGATCGCGTAGTCGTTACAGACGGTGTAACCGGCCACATACTCCATGGCTTCGGCTTCGCTCACCTTACGCGCCGTTTTGCCAATTACCACGACCAGTTCGGCTTCATAGTGCATATATTCGACGTTGTTCGGGCGCACCGACGTTTGATGATGTTCGGTAAAGGTGTTTGGCGCTTTGATAAATACCAGCGGCTCTTTCGGCGGCGTAAATGCCAGCTCGCTGGCGTGATCGGCGTAGTTCAACCCCAGCGCAAATAGCGTTCCCGTTGCTGACAACGGCCACGTAAACGTCTGGTGGCGGGCGAATTCATCTTCTGCGACAACCGGATTTTCCAGAGCGGGTAAACCTTTCGCCAGAATACGCACCCGATCGCCGGGACGCAGCGCAACGCGATTCTGCGGCGTACCGAGTAAGATCGCATCGCCAGGGTTAAGCGTAGCGAACTCACTTAACGCGCTAAGCAGCTGTGCGGCGCTACGCTGTAAATCGGCAGTATTCCAGTGGTCCGCTTCTCGTCCGTTGATTTCAGTGATAATGGTGAGGTTATCCACATCACTCAGCGGCGCCATTTCACCCAGAGGGCAAAAGCCATCGCGACATTTCGCTTTAATCGCCGGGCGATAAAAGCTCTCTTCCGGCAGGCTGACCTCGTTAGCCAACGCATACCCGGCGATATAGTCCGCCGCCGCTTCAGGGCGTATCCGGCTGGCGGTTTTCCCCACAATGAGCGCCACTGTCGCGCCGCTCAGTACCTTTTCTCCCTGCGGATAAGGAATGGGTTCGCCGTGACGAATCACCGTATTACGCGGCTTGATGAACCACACTGCGGTTTTAGGCGGCGCATTATAGGGAGGCTGAGAGAAAGCCTCTTGCCAGGCATCAAGCTGGCTGCGATGGTTTAACGCAACGGCGAAAACAGTACCCTTCATACATAAACTCCTCAGGCCGATTTAACGGGCTGTGATTTCATTAATATATTAATGATTAGATTTATGCTTTCGCTGTACATTTAGCAAGCTGAAGTAAAGTATTTGTGATGTGATTAACAATATTTTCACAAATTTATTATCAAATACATATATATCAAAGAGTTAAATAAAACCCCTTGTTTCTGTTAAACTTTGGACATAAAACAGATGTCATAGCTCACATCGGTAAACACGATTATTCAGGTATTAATAATTCTGCAAAAGAGAAACGCTTATGCATGATTCATTAACCATCGCATTGCTTCAGGCGCGCGAAGCGGCAATGACCTATTTCCGCCCCATCGTTAAAAGCCACAATCTGACCGACCAGCAATGGCGCATTGTGCGAATCCTGGCCGATAGCCCCTCTATGGATTTTCACGAGCTGGCATTTCGTACCTGTATTTTGCGTCCAAGTCTGACCGGAATATTGACGCGCATGGAGCGAGACGGACTGGTGTTGCGACTCAAGCCGGTTAACGATCAGCGTAAGTTATATGTCATGTTGACGGAGCAGGGACAAACGTTGTACTCCCGTGCCCGGAGCCAGGTAGAAGAGGCTTATCGAAAAATTGAGGCCGATTTCACGCCCGAAAAAACACAGCAATTGATGCTGCTGCTGGACGATCTTATTGCCCTGGGGCGCCAGCATCCTGATAGCGAAGCGGAAGCATAGTATTATTACCTTCCCACGCCGCCGACACGGGAATCCCCTCCCGCTTACAACGTTGACGGCGATCGCATTTTACTCTTCTTCTTCGACGTTCATCTGAAAAGTACCCGCCGTTGTCCTGAAAGTCTCTTCACAGTTTACGCTTCTGCCTATTCAATTAAACAACAAATAAGAAACATATTATTAACAAAACATTCCGATTAACGAGGAAGAGGCCGCAATGAAACCTGAAGATTTTCGTACTGATAACAAGCGTCCGTTAACGGGCGAAGAGTATTTAAAAAGCCTGCAGGACGGGCGGGAAATTTATATTTACGGTGAACGCGTTAAAGATGTTACGACACATCCGGCATTCCGCAATGCCGCAGCCTCTGTCGCACAACTGTATGACGCATTACATAAACCATCGATGCAAGATACCCTGTGCTGGAATACCGATACCGGCAGCGGCGGTTATACACATAAATTTTTCCGCGTGGCGAAAAGCGCAGACGATCTGCGCCAACAGCGTGATGCTATCGCCGAGTGGTCACGCCTGAGTTACGGCTGGATGGGACGCACACCGGATTACAAAGCCGCCTTTGGCTGCGCTCTGGGCGCTAACCCAGCTTTCTACGGCCAGTTTGAGCAGAACGCCCGTAACTGGTACACCCGTATTCAGGAGACCGGCCTGTACTTTAACCATGCTATCGTCAACCCGCCCATTGACCGCCACAAACCTGCCGACGAAGTGAAAGACGTCTATATCAAGCTGGAGAAAGAGACGGACGCCGGGATTATTGTCAGCGGGGCGAAAGTTGTCGCCACTAACTCCGCCCTGACTCACTACAACATGATTGGTTTCGGCTCAGCCCAGGTGATGGGCGAAAACCCGGATTTTGCTCTGATGTTTGTCGCGCCAATGGATGCCGAAGGCGTAAAACTTATTTCGCGCGCCTCGTATGAAATGGTCGCGGGCGCGACGGGCTCGCCGTTTGATTATCCACTCTCCAGCCGCTTTGATGAAAACGATGCCATTCTGGTGATGGACAAGGTGCTGATCCCGTGGGAAAACGTGTTGATTTACCGTGATTTCGATCGTTGCCGTCGCTGGACGATGGAAGGCGGCTTTGCCCGTATGTATCCACTGCAAGCCTGTGTTCGTCTGGCGGTTAAACTTGATTTCATTACCGCGCTGCTGAAAAAATCGCTCGAATGTACGGGTACCGTAGAGTTCCGTGGCGTGCAGGCCGATCTCGGCGAAGTCGTGGCCTGGCGCAATATGTTCTGGGCATTGAGCGATTCTATGTGTTCTGAAGCAACCCCGTGGGTAAACGGCGCCTGGCTACCGGACCACGCCGCGCTGCAAACCTATCGTGTGATGGCCCCAATGGCCTACGCGAAAATTAAAAATATTATTGAACGTAACGTTACCAGCGGCCTGATTTACCTGCCTTCCAGCGCCCGCGATCTGAATAATCCGCAAATCGACCAGTACCTGGCGAAATACGTACGCGGCTCTAACGGAATGGACCATGTTGAACGTATCAAAATTCTTAAATTGATGTGGGATGCCATCGGCAGCGAGTTCGGCGGTCGCCATGAGCTGTACGAGATTAACTACTCGGGCAGCCAGGATGAAATTCGTCTGCAGTGCCTGCGTCAGGCCCAGAGCTCCGGCAATATGGATAAGATGATGGCAATGGTCGATCGCTGCCTCTCCGAATACGATCAGAATGGCTGGACGGTTTCGCATTTGCACAATAACGACGACATCAATCAACTGGATAAGCTGCTGAAATAACGCGGCAGGAGGTTCTCATGCAAGTAGATGAACAACGTCTGCGTTTTCGCGATGCGATGGCAAGTCTGGCGGCAGCGGTCAACATCGTAACCACGGCGGGTCACGCCGGACGCTGCGGTATCACCGCAACAGCGGTCTGCTCCGTCACCGATACGCCGCCCTCCGTAATGGTATGTATTAATGCCAATAGCGCCATGAACCCCGTTTTTCAGGGTAACGGCAGGCTGTGCATTAATGTACTTAACCATGAGCAGGAGCTGATGGCGCGCCACTTTGCCGGTATGACGGGGATGGCGATGGAGGAGCGTTTTCACCAGCCATGTTGGCAAAACGGACCGCTGGGCCAGCCGGTACTTAACGGCGCGCTGGCCGGTCTTGAAGGCGAGATCAGCGAGGTACAAACCATTGGCACGCATCTGGTGTATCTGGTGGCGATCAAAAATATTATCCTTAGCCAGGATGGGCATGGCCTGATTTATTTCAAACGCCGTTTTCATCCGGTCAGACTTGAGATGGAAGCGCCTGTTTAACCGTCACTCATGCCCACAAGCGGGATAACCACCGCTTGTGGGAGAAGAGTCGATACGCTGAAGATTTTTATTCCCGCCGCGATGTTTGATCGCCATAAATCGCGGCGATTAATACAATCTAAGAGCCTATCCCACCAGGCGTTATTGGCGCAGCCAGTTTGGACACGGACAGCGCGCAAAAACCGGAGCGTACACGTAGTACGTGAGGTTTGACTCGCTACGCTCGCCCTTCGGGCCGCCGCTAGCGGCGTTCAAAACGCTAACGCGTTTTGGCGAGCACTGCCCAGGTCCAAAATGGCAAGTAAAATAGCCCTAATGGGATAGGCTCTAAATTAGCTCCCGCGATAGGTTGAATAACCATACTGACTTAATAACAGCGGCACATGATAGTGCTCATTCGTTTTGCTGATATGAAACTCGACGGGAATCTCCGGGAAAAACGTATCCAGTTTTTTACTTTCAAAATACTGGCCGGTTTTAAAAATAACGCGATAATCCCCCGGCGCGGCAGCTTTTTCGGGCCACAGTGCTTTAATACGTCCGTCCTGGTCGGTATGCCCGGTATTTAATTGCGTCCATCCGTTATCCTTTTTCTGCTCCAGTACCACCTCCACGCCGGGCGCCGGTTTGCCTGTTTGCTGATCGAGAATATGTACGCTGAGAATATTGTTGCCAGCGGCCAGCGCCATTGCAGGGGCTGCAACAAGAGATGCTATCGCGGTAGCCAGTATATATCGTTTCATGCTTCACTCCTTTACGGTATTGATGCAGGAAAATATATCTGGCGCGTCCAGGATTAACCTTACACGGACATGACAATTATGTCATCTTGTTGGAGATTTACGGATTCGCTACCAAGCCTATGGCATACTGCGTTGATGAAGATTTTATTGATTGAAGATAACCAGAAAACCATTCAGTGGGTACGTCAGGGACTCACGGAGGCAGGCTATGTGGTTGATTATGCCTGTGATGGACGAGACGGATTACACCTGGCCCTTCAGGAACATTATTCATTGATTATTCTTGATATTATGCTGCCGGGGCTTGATGGATGGCAGGTTTTACGCGCGTTACGCACTGCGCATCAGTCCCCCGTTATTTGCCTGACGGCGCGCGACTCGGTTGAGGATCGCGTCAAAGGTCTTGAGGCAGGCGCTAATGATTACCTTGTTAAGCCTTTTTCCTTCGCCGAACTGCTGGCCCGGGTGAGAGCTCAACTCAGACAGCATGTCCCGGTCTTTACCCGACTGACGATCAATGGTCTGGACATGGATGCCACAAAGCAATCGGTGTCACGAAATGGCAAACCGATTTCCCTGACCCGCAAAGAATTCCTGCTCCTCTGGTTACTGGCCTCCCGGGCAGGAGAAATCGTGCCCCGAACCGCGATCGCCAGCGAGGTTTGGGGAATTAACTTTGATAGTGAAACCAACACCGTTGATGTCGCGATTCGTCGGCTGCGCGCCAAAGTAGACGATCCATTTGAAAAGAAGCTCATTATGACCGTCCGGGGGATGGGTTATCGATTACAGGCGGAAACGTCGCAGAATGGTTAAGTTATCAATGACGCTGCGCCTGACAATTTCTTTTATCGCCATACTTATCCTCGCCTGTACCGGCATTAGCTGGACGCTCTATAACGCGCTGAGCAAAGAATTAACGTATCGGGATGATATGACGCTAATAAATCGGGCGGCGCAAATGCAGCAACTGTTACTGGATGGCGCCAGGCCGGAAAATCTGCCGCTCTATTTCAATCGGATGGTGGATACGAAGCAGGATATCTTATTGATTCATTCAGCAACAGGCCACAAGGTTGCGATTAATCATAGCGGCATCCCCGACCAACGCTTTAACGAGATTCCGCTGGCTAAAAACATCACCCGCGAAACCTTATTTCGCCAGGCGGTACAAGGCACGGAACTGACCGCGGTACGAGTAAACGCCAGAAGCGGCGATGACCCGCTGACCCTTACTATTGCCAGGCTGGCGACGGAAAGACGGCAAATGCTGGCGCAATATCGCCGCAACAGTTTGCTGATTAGCCTTATCGCGATCCTCGTCTGTTCGGCGCTCAGTCCATTAGTCATCAGAAACGGGCTGCGGGCCATTACGTCGCTCAGCCGACTCACCGCGGCGACAGATAGCGGCACACTTCGCCAGCCGTTGGCGGAACAGGCGTTACCCGTCGAGCTCAGGCCGCTTGGACAAGCGCTAAATACCATGCGCCAGAAGCTTTCCGACGATTTTGAACGCCTGAACCAATTTGCCGACGATCTGGCGCATGAGCTGCGCACGCCTGTTAATATTTTACTGGGGAAGAATCAGGTGATGCTGAGTCAGGAACGCAGCGCCGAAGAGTATCAACAAGCCCTTGTCGATAATATTGAAGAGCTGGAGGGACTGTCGCGACTGACAGAAAATATTCTCTTTCTGGCACGCGCGGAGCACCAGAATATAGCGGTAAAAAAACAGCCTGTTTCGCTCAATGCGCTGGTCGAAAATATGCTGGATTATCTTAGCCCCCTTGCCGAGGAGAAGCGCATCTGTTTTATAAATCAATGTCAGGGAACGGTATGGGCTGACGAAATATTATTACAAAGAGTGCTCTCAAACCTGCTGACGAATGCCATCCGTTATTCTGATGAAAACGCCGTGATACGTATTGAAAGCGCTTATGATGATAACGTTGCAGAAATTCGGGTCGCTAATCCGGGCAGCCACCCCGCCGATGCGGATAAGCTTTTCCGGCGTTTTTGGCGAGGAGATAATGCCCGCCACACTGCCGGTTTCGGCCTGGGGTTATCGTTAGTTAACGCGATTGCTCTATTACACGGTGGTTCGGCATCTTACCGCTATGCCGATGAACATAATATCTTTTCGGTTCGTCTGCCTGATAGCGGTGATAGCTAAGGTCAGTACAGGTTCTGTTCCCCTTCCCTGCCACAGGGCTGTGGTTATCAATACAACCTCAATAAAGAGAAAATAAAGGATGCCGGCAAAGAATATTGCTGGCTCGATCACTTTCTCGGTTTCCAATCCAGGGTCAATTCATCCCATAACGCGTTATTCAGTGGGAACCTTTATGAAAAAGTATCTTGCATTCGCCGTTACGCTGCTGGGTATGGGTAAAGTCATCGCCTGTACTACCCTTTTGGTAGGCAATCAGGCTTCGGCTGACGGCTCCTTTATTATCGCGCGCAACGAGGATGGCTCGGCAAATAACGCCAAGCATAAGGTTATTCATCCCGTCGCGTTTCATCAACAAGGCGAGTATAAAGCACATCGGAACAATTTTAGCTGGCCGCTTCCGGAGACAGCGATGCGCTATACGGCGATTCATGACTTTGATACTAACGATAACGCCATGGGTGAAGCCGGTTTCAATTCGGCGGGCGTCGGAATGAGCGCAACGGAAACCATTTATAACGGCAGAGCGGCGCTGGCTGCCGATCCTTACGTGACAAAAACGGGAATCACGGAAGACGCCATTGAGTCCGTGATCCTGCCAGTGGCGCAATCGGCGCGTCAGGGCGCCAAATTACTGGGAGACATTATTGAACAAAAAGGCGCGGGCGAAGGTTTCGGCGTCGCGTTTATTGATAGCAAAGAGATATGGTATCTGGAGACGGGAAGCGGTCATCAATGGCTGGCAGTAAGACTTCCGGCAGATAGCTATTTCGTTTCCGCCAATCAGGGACGTTTACGGCATTACGATCCGAATGATAACGCGAATTATATGGCGTCACCAACGTTAGTAAGCTTTGCGAAAAAGCAGGGATTATATGATCCGGCCCGCGGCGAATTCGACTTTCATCAAGCCTATTCGCAGGATAACAAAAACGATACCACCTATAATTATCCGCGCGTCTGGACGCTACAACACCAGTTTAATCCGCATCTGGATACGGTCGTTAGCGAAGGGGAAACATTTCCTGTTTTTTTAACGCCAATAACGAAGATCAGCGTGGCGGCAGTAAAAAACGCGTTACGCAATCACTATCAGGGTACGTCGCACGACCCTTATGCCAGTCATAATCCACAAGAACCATGGCGACCTATATCCGTTTTTCGTACCCAGGAGTCACATATTTTACAGGTCAGACCGAAATTACCGCAGGCTATCGGCAACGTAGAATACATCGCCTATGGAATGCCATCTCTTAGCGTCTATCTCCCCTATTATCAGGGGATGCGTCATTATCAACCCGGAGATGATAAAGGAACCGATCGGGCGAGCAACGACTCTACCTACTGGACATTCCGCACGCTGCAAACGCTGGTTATGCAGGACTACAATGCGTTTGCGCCAGATGTGCAACACGCCTGGAAAACATTTGAACAGCAAACAGCTAAGCAGCAGTATAAGATGGAACAGAGCTATCTGAGATTATATGCGTCGCATCCGAAAGAAGCGCAACGCTTACTGCAAAATTTTGAAGATAAAACGATGCAAAATGCGCAGACGCTCGCCCGTCGCCTGACCAATAATATTATTACGACAATGACTTACCGCACAGATATGAAATATCACTTTTCAAGTACGCAACCATAAATTTAATGACAATCTATTAGCCACTCATACACAATAAGATAAAGCGGCACCAGAATTAGCCAGATATAAAAGACAATAATTATTATGGATTCATAGAGAGGATAGTTTATGACACTCCAGGCAAATATCAGCAGAGAGACAAAAGCGGCAAAAACCCAGGAGGTATATAAGCACGTTGTTCTTTTCAAAATGGCCGCCTCCTCTCGCATAAAACGATAACTACAACTTATGTCCCGTGTTACATAACTTTTCCCGACAGGCCTCTTTTACCCACGCTGAAAAATTCCGCGTCTTTTCAGATTTCAACGCGAATTCTATCTGTTCAAGCATGGAATAGGAAAAACGAATATTCTTCGTCACGGTCTTACTTGTCCGGGGCTTTGCTGGCATACACACACCTGTATAACATTTGATGTAACGCCGTTACTTTACGCAGGAGTAAATCGGTGAATTTGATCTGAGTCAAGAAGGTGGGTTTTCAATAAAAGTTGTGCCCTAAATTGTGAAGTTTGTAGATTTTATGAACATTTGATGCGCCGTTCCCCCCCATGATCGCCACTACGTATGCACGTCAGGACACCTCCCCGCCTGATCAGAAGCGTTTCCTCATTAAAAAGGACATTTTTTTAAAGTTCCTGGCGCATAAAAGTCACATTCTTTTAAAGGGTTGTTAACCCTGTTGAATGTTCCCACTCCCCTATTCAGGAATATTAAAAACGCTATGCAAATACAGAGCTTCTATCACTCAGCTTCACTAAAAACCCAGGAGGCTTTTAAAAGCCTACAAAAAACCTTATACAACGGAATGCAGATTCTCTCAGGCCAGGGCAAAGCGCCGGCTAAAGCGCCCGACGTTCGCCCGGAAATTATTGTCCTGCGAGAACCCGGCGCGACATGGGGGAATTATCTACAGCATCAGAAGACGTCTAACCACTCGCTGCATAACCTCTATAACTTACAGCGCGATCTTCTTACCGTCGCGGCAACCGTTCTGGGTAAACAAGACCCGGTTCTAACGTCAATGGCAAACCAAATGGAGTTAGCCAAAGTTAAAGCGGACCGGCCAGCAACAAAACAAGAAGAAGCCGCGGCAAAAGCATTGAAGAAAAATCTTATCGAACTTATTGCAGCACGCACTCAGCAGCAAAATGGCCTACCTGCAAAAGAAGCTCATCGCTTTGCGGCAGTAGCGTTTAGAGATGCTCAGGTCAAGCAGCTTAATAACCAGCCCTGGCAAACCATAAAAAATACACTCACGCATAACGGGCATCACTATACCAACACGCAGCTCCCTGCCGCAGAGATGAAAATCGGCGCAAAAGATATCTTTCCCAGTGCTTATCAGGGAAAGGGGGTATGCAGTTGGGATACCAGGAATATTCATCACGCCAATAATTTGTGGATGTCCACGGTGAGTGTGCATGAGGACGGTAAAGATAAAACGCTCTTTTGCGGGATACGTCATGGCGTGCTTTCCCCCTATCATGAAAAAGATCCGCTTCTGCGTCAGGTCGGCGCTGAAAACAAAGCCAAAGAAGTATTAACTGCGGCACTTTTTAGTAAACCTGAGTTGCTTAACAGAGCCTTAGAGGGCGAAGCGGTAAGCCTTAAACTGGTATCCGTCGGGTTACTCACCGCGTCGAATATTTTCGGCAAAGAGGGAACGATGGTCGAGGATCAAATGCGCGCATGGCAATCGTTGACCCAGCCGGGAAAAATGATTCATTTAAAAATCCGCAATAAAGATGGCGATCTACAGACGGTAAAAATAAAACCGGACGTCGCCGCATTTAATGTGGGTGTTAATGAGCTGGCGCTCAAGCTCGGCTTTGGCCTTAAGGCATCGGATAGATATAATGCCGAAGCGCTACATCAGTTATTAGGCAATGATTTACGCCCTGAAGCCAGACCTGGTGGCTGGGTTGGCGAATGGCTGGCGCAATACCCGGATAATTATGAGGTCGTAAATACATTAGCGCGCCAGATTAAGGATATCTGGAAAAATAACCAACATCATAAAGATGGCGGCGAACCCTATAAACTCGCACAACGCCTTGCCATGTTAGCCCATGAAATTGGCGCGGTACCCGCCTGGAATTGTAAAAGCGGCAAAGATCGTACAGGGATGATGGATTCAGAAATCAAGCGAGAGCTCATTTCTTTCCATCAGACCCATATGTTAAATACTCCTGGCAGTCTTCCGGATAGCGGTGGGCAGAAAATTTTCCAAAAAGTATTACTGAATAGCGGTAACCTGGAGATTCAGAAACAAAATACGGGTGGAGCGGGAAACAAAGTAATGAAAAATTTATCGCCAGAGGTGCTCAATCTTTCCTATCAAAAACGAGTTGGGGATGAAAATATTTGGCAGTCAGTAAAAGGCATTTCTTCATTAATCACATCTTGAGTCTTGAGGTAACTATATGGAAAGTCTATTAAATCGTTTATATGACGCGTTAGGCCTGGATGCGCCAGAAGATGAGCCACTGCTTATCATTGATGATGGGATACAGGTTTATTTTAATGAATCCGATCATACACTGGAAATGTGCTGTCCCTTTATGCCATTGCCTGACGACATCCTGACTTTGCAGCATTTTTTACGTCTGAACTACACCAGCGCCGTCACTATCGGCGCTGACGCAGACAATACTGCTTTAGTGGCGCTTTATCGCTTGCCGCAAACCAGTACCGAAGAAGAGGCGCTCACTGGTTTTGAATTATTCATTTCAAACGTGAAGCAATTGAAAGAGCATTATGCTTAATTTAATACGTCAACATACTTTCTTAATGAGATAAAACGCGATACGTATGCCCTTTACAAGAGACAAAACCAGAATCTTTGGTGGAAATGTAAGGGGCAAACGTTCCTCTTTCTCATTTTGCTCTGTTTGCGGGAGCATTTTTAGTGTGTAAGTATTTCTGCTCGTCAGGTTTTTACGCCATCTACGCACATTTATTCTGCTATAAGTTGAAATACTGCAAAAAAAATATTAAGGCTTATTATTTTTTCTTTAGGTAAATTTTCGCTCAACAAACTTAATTGTTTATTCATTGATGATGAAGCGTAAGCTATGCTGGAAATGAAGGAAGTCAATAGTAAGGATAATCTTATTATTCACGGGTGATATTACTTCTGCTTCACCGTTATGGCAGATATCATCGCCTCTTGTCAGATGCCAGACACCTACTCATACTCAACCAAAGCTCTAAATACAAAAATCACCTTATATCTTTTTTTATTATTCCTTGTATAAATGTGACTTGACTCACACCTATAAGGAATCGACTCACTTCCATAAGAAGGAATCAAAATGCCAATAACTAACGCGTCCCCAGAAAATATATTAAGATATTTGCATGCGGCCGGTACCGGTACGAAAGAAGCAATGAAAAGTGCAACTTCACCACGCGGTATACTGGAATGGTTTGTCAATTTTTTTACCTGTGGTGGAGTAAGAAGAAGCAATGAAAGATGCTTTCAGGAGGTAATTGGAAAACTGACCACATCATTATTATATGTAAATAAAGATGCTTTCTTCGATGGTAATAAAATATTTCTGGAGGATGTCAACGGGTGTACTATATGTCTGTCATGTGGAGCAGCATCCGAAAATACGGATCCCATGGTCATTATTGAAGTGAACAAAAGTGGAAAAACTGTAACGGATAACGTTGATAGTGAGAGATTTTGGAATGTATGTCGAATGTTAAAGCTGATGAGTAAACATAATATACAACAGCCTGATTCACTTATAACCGAAGATGGTTTTCTGAACCTGCGCGGAGTAAACCTGGCTCATAAAGATTTCCAGGGGGAAGATTTGTCAAAAATAGATGCTTCTAATGCAGATTTCCGGGAAACAACTCTTTCTAATGTAAATTTAGTCGGTGCAAATTTGTGTTGTGCAAATCTACACGCTGTAAATCTAATGGGTTCAAACATGACTAAAGCAAACCTGACTCACGCAGACCTGACTTGCGCTAACATGTCCGGTGTAAACTTAACCGCTGCAATTCTATTCGGCTCAGACTTAACTGACACCAAACTAAATGGTGCAAAATTAGATAAGATAGCTCTAACTTTAGCGAAAGCATTAACAGGAGCCGATCTGACAGGTAGTCAACATACCCCTACTCCACTCCCGGATTACAATGATAAAACGCTTTTCCCCCATCCAATATTTTAGTCGAGATAAAGGGATTTTATAAACAAGAAGTATTCAAACAGAAGCCCCCTTGTTTTATTAAATAAACCCCGCCCCTAAGTTTCATTATAAATAACATTTTCAGCGTATTTTTACATTGTTGATATGAGAGCGTAGCAGAATAAGCTCTTTGATTAAAAATATCCAGGCTGTGGAGTACCTTATCTTAGGCGCGGGTGGAATAGACCCTGATACAGAAATTGATGACGACACTTATGACGAATGCTACGATGAACTATCCTCCGTACTTCAAAATGCGTATACCCAAAGCGAAACATTCCGCAGACTGATGAATTACGCATATGAAAAAGAACTACATGATGTGGAGCAGCGCTGGCTACTGGGGGCAGGCGAAGCCTTTGAAACTACCGTGGCTCAGGAACACTTCAAACTTTCAGAAGGCAGGAAAGTTATTTGTCTCAATCTGGACGATTCTGATGATTCATATACCGAACATTATGAAAGTAACGAAGGAAGACAACTTTTTGACACAAAACGTTCATTTATTCATGAAGTTGTACATGCACTGAGCCATCTTCAGGATAAAGAAAAAAATCATCCAGGAGACCCTGTTGTCGAATATACCAACATTATTCTGAAAGAGATGGGGCATCCTTCACCTCCTGGAATGGTCTACATCTTCAATAAATAGACACATCAGGAAACGAAAAGAAACTAAAAACCCACGTAGTCCGTTTTTTCGGGAAATGTTCTAGTAGTATTTTCTAACTATATTCTAAGCGCCCAAAAAACAAAGGGGTTACCTTTCGGTAACCCCTTGTTTAATCTGGCGGAAGCGCAGAGATTCGAACTCTGGAACCCTTTCGGGTCGCCGGTTTTCAAGACCGGTGCCTTCAACCGCTCGGCCACACTTCCGGAATGAGGCGCACTATAAACATCCCGGTGCGTCATGTAAAGACCGAATGTGTTCGTTTGCGTGAAAAACAGGCAAAATTTCGTTAATTGCCTGAAATAGCGGCACATTGACCATTTCTTCAACACAAAAACTGGCTTAATACGTGTTGATCGTCCCCACTGTTTTACCTCTGTGATTATCAATTTTTTATCGGTAGCGCGTAGTTGGCGCTGCCGCCTGTTTTATGGCGTAGCGCCAGGCATGAGCAGACCGTTTTAACGACGGTAATCACCTGAAATCTCTTAAGGAAACTAAACGTAAACGAATGCGTAAAGATGGGTAAAACCACTGGGTGACAGTGACTGTTTTTATTATTCTCCTTTATTAATTACATCTGTCATAAGAGAGTGACTAATGGATCGTATCATTACATCATCGCGTGATCGTAGCTCGCTACTGAGTACGCACAAAGTACTGCGCAACACCTATTTTCTGTTGAGCCTGACGCTGGCTTTCTCCGCAATTACCGCGACAGCCAGTACGGTACTGATGCTGCCCTCCCCCGGCCTGATTCTGACGCTGGTCGGTATGTATGGGCTGATGTTCCTGACCTATAAAACCGCCAATAAGCCGGTCGGTATCCTGTCTGCTTTTGCGTTTACCGGCTTCCTCGGCTATATCCTGGGCCCGATTCTTAACGCCTATCTGTCAGCAGGCATGGGCGATGTCATTGGCCTGGCGCTGGGTGGTACCGCGTTAGTATTTTTCTGCTGCTCCGCTTACGTTCTGACCACCCGTAAGGATATGTCTTTCCTGGGCGGTATGTTAATGGCCGGGATCGTCGTCGTGCTGATTGGTATGGTGGCGAATATTTTCCTGCAACTGCCTGCATTGCACCTGGCGATTAGCGCGGTGTTTATCCTGATTTCCTCGGGCGCTATCCTGTATGAAACCAGTAACATCATTCACGGCGGTGAAACCAACTATATTCGTGCGACCGTCAGTCTGTACGTTTCGCTGTACAACATCTTTGTCAGCCTGCTCAGCATCCTGGGCTTCGCCAGCCGCGACTAATCGACATTCCCCTCTTCCAGCCCTGCTTATGCAGGGCTTTATTTTTTGCTACACTGCCGTCCGTGTTGATTACGCAGTGAAACGTTATGTTGATCTTTGAAGGTAAAGAAATCAGTACTGATAGCGAAGGCTATCTGAAAGAGACGACGCAGTGGAGTGAAGCGCTGGCAGTCGCTATCGCCGCCAATGAAGGCATTGAGCTCTCTGCGGAACACTGGGAAGTCGTGCGCTTCGTGCGCGAATTTTACCTGGAGTTTAATACCTCTCCCGCCATCCGAATGCTGGTAAAGGCGATGGCGAATAAGTTCGGCGAAGAAAAAGGCAACAGCCGCTATCTGTATCGTCTGTTCCCGAAAGGCCCGGCAAAGCAAGCGACCAAAATCGCCGGTCTGCCCAAGCCGGTAAAATGTATTTAATACCGAATACTAAAGCCTGTTAGCGTCTCGCGAGGGCTGTGCGGTTCAGTAAGGATTTTGTCCACACGAGCAGAGCGCGGCCCGCCCTCTTTCAGCCACTTGATGAGTTTTTCCACCTGCGCCGCGTCGCCACAGGCCACCACTTCTACGCTTCCGTCATCCATATTCTTCGCATAGCCGGTTAACCCCAGCCGCTGCGCCTCATGCTGCGTGGTATAGCGAAACCCGACTCCCTGAACGCGACCATAAACCCAGGCGATAATGCAGACGTTCGACATGATGGTTCTCCTTTCATAATCAGTGGTGGAGGCTCATACAGGACATACTTAACGTACCTGACTGGGCAGACACCCATAATGCTGGCGGAATCTGGCCGTAAATCGCGACCCCGACAGGTAGCCGCACCGTAGCGCTATTTCGCCGATCGGCAGCGTCGTCGATTGCAGTTGAGAAAGCGCGCAGGACATGCGCACCTCTTCAACAATTTGTCGATAACTCTGCGATTCGCGCTGCAAACGTCGACGCAGCGTCGATGTTCCCATAGCAAGGCGGCGGGCTATCTCCTGGGCTGTCCATAGCTTAGCAGGTGAGAGCATAATCAGTTGCCGCACCTGCTCCGTGAGGGTGTAACGCCGTTCAATAAGCAGCGGTCCCGCCGCGCCATCATGTAAAAGCGCTAACAGTAACCCCATCGCCTGATGTTCCTGTAGCCCAACGGGTAAACCCTGGCGCACAGCATCCAACACGTTCTCCCACATAAATGTCAGGCTACGGCTCATCGGCGTACACAGCGATGTCAGGTTTGCCGGTGGATAATCCTGAACGTACATCGTTTTAAAGCGAGCAATAATCTCCGGTGAAAGTAACAACAGGTCGGAGCGAAAACCGTTCTGCGCAGGCTGATTAATAATCTCCAGCGGCGTGTTCGCCGGAATAATAATCAACTCGCCCGGCCCGGCGACAAGGCGGCTATCATCCTGAATGATGACTTTACTGCCCTGCGTAATATGGCAGATAGCGGCGGAAAAAAGCGTAACACGATGCAAACGGTGCAGATGACTGGAACGCACCTCTGCCGTCGTAAGATCCTGATGTCGAATATGCATCTCCTGCACCGTGCCGTCCTCTATTTTATCTTCCGTATGTGGCCGTGAATTGTGCTTTCGCAATCACATGCGCGTTAAGCATAAACCCTACCAACGCGCCACTCGACTCACTGTGGAGCGGCAGTGTTGCCGTATTCAGCGCCCACACAGTAAACTGATAGCGATGAGGCTTATCGCCCGGCGGCGGACAGGCGCCGCCAAAGCCAGCATAACCGAAATCATTCCGTCCCTGCACCACTCCAGCGGGTAACGTTTTTTTATCAGCCCCCGTCGGCAGGTCGTGAATCTGCGCAGGAATATTCACCATCGTCCAGTGCCACCAGCCGCTTCCGGTGGGCGCATCAGGATCGAAGACGGTAATAGCGTAGCTTTTGGTTCCGGCAGGCGGATTGCGCCAGCTCAGCTGCGGCGAAATATTTTCTCCGCTACAACCAAATCCTTTAAAGACATGCTGTTGCGTTAAACGAAAATCCGCCGGAATATCCGCGCTACTGAGGCTAAACGCCGATGCGGCAGATACGCTGCCACTCAATGCCATCATTGCGGCTGCGGTCAAAGAGAAGACTGTTTTCATTGTATTTCCTTCTTCATATAAAGAAATAACACTATAAAAAGCGCCCGCTGAAGAAACTGTGCCTTTACGATTCTATTTTGTGCAGAAACGCTCACCACCATACGCTGATGATTGCCCCTCTTATCTGTGCTACCCTACGCGCCATTTCGTTTTCACGGTCCCTGGCTGGAGCTATCATCCGGCTCGCGTTACTGTTTGTGAGAGGTTACTCCGCATGACTGAATCTACATTTTCGCAATATCCCCGTTTAGTCCTCAGCAAAGGGCGAGAAAAATCTTTACTCCGCCGCCACCCATGGGTCTTTTCCGGCGCCGTATCCCGCCTGGAAGGCAAAGCCAACCTCGGTGAAACTATCGATATCGTCGACCATCAGGGAAAGTGGTTAGCACGCGGCGCCTGGTCGCCAGCATCCCAGATCCGCGCGCGCGTCTGGACATTTGATAAAGCAGAATCCATTGATATTGCGTTTTTCACCCGCCGCCTGCGCCAGGCGCAGCAGTGGCGCGACTGGCTGGCGAAAAAAGACGGCCTGGATAGCTATCGTCTGATCGCCGGTGAGTCCGATGGCCTGCCTGGCGTCACTATCGATCGTTTTGGTCATTTTTTGGTGCTGCAACTGCTCAGCGCCGGGGCCGAATATCAACGCGCCGCATTAATTAGCGCTCTGCAAACATGCTATCCGGATTGCGCTATTTACGATCGCAGCGACGTCGCCGTGCGGAAAAAAGAAGGGATGGCGCTGACGCAAGGCCCGGTCACTGGCGAACTGCCGCCTGCGCTTCTGCCAATTGAAGAACACGGTATGAAATTGCTGGTCGATATCCAGGGCGGCCACAAAACCGGTTATTATCTTGATCAGCGCGACAGTCGTCTGGCGACGCGCCGCTACGTGGAAAATCAGCGGGTACTGAACTGCTTCTCTTATACCGGCGGTTTTGCCGTGTCGGCATTAATGGGCGGTTGTCGCCAGGTTGTCAGCGTGGATACCTCACAGGATGCGCTGGATATCGCCAGGCAAAACGTTGAACTGAACCAACTGGATTTGAGCAAAGCCGAATTCGTGCGCGATGACGTGTTTAAGTTGCTGCGCGCTTACCGTGAACACGGCGAAAAATTCGACGTCATCATCATGGACCCGCCCAAATTCGTCGAAAATAAAAGCCAGTTAATGGGTGCCTGCCGGGGCTATAAAGACATTAACATGTTAGCGATTCAACTGCTCAATCCGGGCGGCATACTGCTGACATTCTCTTGCTCCGGACTGATGACCAGCGATTTATTTCAGAAAATCATTGCCGATGCCGCAATAGATGCCGGTCGTGATGTACAATTTATAGAGCAGTTCCGTCAGGCCGCCGATCACCCGGTGATCGCCACCTACCCGGAAGGGCTGTATCTGAAAGGGTTTGCCTGTCGCGTCATGTAACTTGAAAAGTGGAATAGTATCCTCATATAAAGGGTATCTATTTCCCGGGAGGTGACTATGATAGCCAGCAAATTCGGTATCGGCCAACAGGTCCGCCATTCCCTGTTAGGTTACCTCGGAGTGGTCGTCGATATCGACCCGGAATATTCGCTTGATGAGCCGTCGCCTGATGAACTGGCGGTTAACGACGAACTTCGCGCCGCTCCGTGGTACCACGTGGTAATGGAAGATGATGATGGTCAGCCAGTGCATACTTATCTGGCCGAGGCCCAGTTGCGAAGCGAAATGCGGGACGAGCATCCAGAACAGCCATCGATGGATGAACTGGCGCGAACCATTCGCAAGCAGCTTCAGGCACCGCGACTACGTAACTGATTGTATTTAAAAGGCCGGAGAGCGATATCCGGCCTTTTAAACTTTTATTTCGCCAGCCCCAGGCGAGGGATCTCAATCGCCGGACAACGATCCATCACCACGGTCATGCCTGCATCCCGCGCCAGTACCGCCGCCTGTTCGTTGATCACACCAAGCTGTAGCCACAGCGTTTTTGCGCCGATGGCGATAGCTTCCTGTGCGACGCCCCATGCAGCTTCAGAGTTGCGAAAAACATCCACCATATCGACTTTTTCGGGAATGTCCGCCAGCGTGGCATACCCCTGTTGCCCCAGCAATGTCTTACCCGCGACTTTTGGCGCAACCGGAATCACATGGTAACCCTGCTCAAGCAGGTATTTCATTACCCGATAACTTGGACGATCGGGTTTATCGCTCGCACCTACCAGCGCGATAGTGCGAGTGGACGTCAATACATCAGCAATATCGGTCTCTTTCATCATCTTTCTCCTGGCTGTTTTGCAAAGTGTACGACAAACCTGACATAGCAACCATTCATCCCATACCGATGTATGAGAGCAAAACGCCAAAATATGTCTATATGTTAGTAAACATGATCTAAGAAAAATTTCGATACATTATTAGCCAGACGGCCTTTGGACAGGAGAACCTTATGAAAACCGGCGCGCTAACCACCTTCCTTGCTCTCTGTTTGCCGGTGACTGTTTTTGCCACAACGCTCCGTCTGTCGAATGAGGTTGATCTGCTGGTGCTGGACGGCAAAAAGGTGTCCAGCTCTTTATTACGCGGCGCAGAGAGCATCGAACTGGAAAACGGGCCGCATCAACTCGTTTTCCGGGTGGAAAAAACCATCCGCCTGCCCGGTAATGAAGAGCGGCTTTATATTTCTCCGCCGCTGGTGATAAGTTTCGATACCCAACTGATAAATCAGGTCAATTTCCAGCTCCCACGGCTGGAAAACGAGCGCGAAGCCTCGCATTTTAACGCGGCGCCGCGTCTGGCGCTTTTGGACGGCGACGCCATGCCCATTCCGGTAAAACTCGATATTCTGGCCATTACTTCTACGGCTAAAGTGGTCGATTATGAAATAGAGACCGAGCGTTATAATAAATCGGCGAAACGCGCCTCGCTTCCTCAGTTCGCCACGATGATGGCAGACGACAGCACATTACTTTCCGACGTCTCAGAGCTTGATACCGTACCGCCGCAATCACAAACTCTGACAGAACAGCGGCTGAAATATTGGTTCCGACTGGCCGACCCGCAGACACGCCATCATTTTCTGCAATGGGCAGAAAAACAGCCGCCCTCTTGATGTGAGTTGTCCCAGCGCGCAATTTTTTTGTCTTTCTCTTGCAGCATCAAGCGCTTCCAGTAATCTGTAGACAGGTTAACTACGGAATCGAATTATGGAACTGACGACTCGCACCTTGCCGACGCGCAAACATATCGCGTTGGTTGCTCACGACCACTGCAAACAGATGTTAATGAACTGGGTGGAACGCCATCAGCCGTTGCTGGAAAAACACGTTCTTTATGCAACCGGCACCACGGGGAATCTGATCCAGCGCGCAACCGGTATGGACGTTAATGCGATGCTGAGCGGCCCGATGGGCGGCGACCAGCAGGTTGGCGCACTCATTTCAGAAGGGAAAATCGACGTGTTGATTTTCTTCTGGGACCCGCTTAACGCGGTACCGCACGACCCCGATGTCAAAGCGCTACTGCGTCTGGCCACCGTATGGAATATCCCTGTCGCCACTAACGTCTCAACGGCGGACTTTATCATCCAGTCCCCGCATTTTAATGACGCTGTAGATATTCTTATTCCGGATTATGCGCGTTATCTGGCCGAGCGCCTGAAATAACCGCTACGCGGGCGGGATGCTGTACCGCCCGCGCTTTAGGCCTTCCTCGCCACTGGCACATCCAGCTGTTTAAGCGCCTCCACAAAGCGCGAGGGATTATCTTTATTGAAAAGCAGCCAGACCCGCGCACGCGCGCGCGTCAACGCCACATATAACAAACGCCGCTCTTCAGCGTCCGGAAAATCCTCAACCTGAGGAAGAAGCGCACTTTCCATAATGGATTCTCGCGCCGGGGCGGGGAAACCGTCGTTACCCTCCTGCAATCCGACAAGAATCACGTAATCGGCCTGTTGGCCTTTGCTGGCATGGATAGTCATGAAGTCTATCTGTAACTTCGGCCAGCGAGTCGCCGCTTTTTGTAGACTCGCGGGTTTCAGATGATGATAGCGCGCCAGCACCAGGATACGTTCATCTTCCTTCGCATAGCCGGATAATTTATCCAGTAACGCGTCCAACTGGCTTTCATCCAATAACGTCACCGCTTTTTTATCGCCTGGGGTCAGACTATTTAACGGTTTTTTAAGCTGGTGCGGATTCTGCTGTACAAAGCGATTGGCAATATCGCCAATCCGACTGTTAAAACGGTACGTGGTGTCCAGGTGGCAATGCTCGCCCTCGCCGAACGTCTGATGAAACGCCGTCGTTAAGGAGAGCTGCGCCCCGCTAAAACGGTAAATCGCCTGCCAGTCATCGCCAACGGCAAACAGCGTAGTCTGGCTATTCTGCTTGCGCAGCGCCTCTAACAGCGCCGCCCGTTGCGGGGAAATATCCTGAAATTCATCGACCAGAATATGCTTCCACGGGCTGATAAAACGCCCTTTTTCGAGGATCACCATTGCCTGATGGATCAGCCCGGAGAAATCAACGGCATTTTCCGCTTTCAACGCGCTTTTCCAGGCCTTTAGCAGCGGCGCCATCAGCTTAATGCGTTTGCCAAACAGCTCGCGGCACTCCTCTGGCGCGCCAGCGATCATTTCTGCCTGCGCGCCGCCGTGCATACGCATCAAACTGACCCAACGATCCAGGCGAGGGGCCAGACGCCGCTGTAATGTCTCATCGTCCCAGAAATTACCTTCCGGCACTACCCACTGCATCTCCTCTTCCAGCCACTGACGCCAGCCTTTGGCCTGCGCTTTTTTCTCGCTACACTGCTGACGCCAGGTGTGCAGAAATAGCTGATGCCGCGCGGTGGCGTCACTTTCCAGCTTACTGACAACCGGCGCTTTTTTACTGCCTTGCTGAATAATATACAGCGCCAGCGAATGGAACGTACGGGCAGTAATCTCTTCCGTATGTAAGCGCTCGCGGATACGCTCATCCATCTCCTCTGCCGCCTTGCGACCAAACGCCAGTAAAAGAATTTGCCCCGCATCGGCTTGTCCGCGCGCCAACAGCCAACCCGCGCGCGCCACCAGCACCGAGGTCTTGCCGCTTCCCGCGCCCGCCAGTACCAGTAACGATGATTCGCCGTTAACCACCGCCCTGGCCTGGGAAGGATTAAGCGGAGAGGATTCTATCTGCGTAAAAAAGTCGGCATGCGCTTCCAGCATGGCATCAGCATACGCCTGATTATGCTGCTGCCGACTTCCCTCGCTATCCTGTAACCAGCCCAGACACTTACGCCATATCTCGCGACAGTGAGCAAACTCCTCCAGACGTGAGACCGGTAGCGGCAAGGCGGCAAACGTCTGGCGAATTTCGTGTTCCAGCCCCCGAACGCGTTCACGGGTAAGCCATTGGTTTTCGCCCGTTCGCTCACTAATACGCGCCCATTGCTCTTGTAATGCCTGCGCGGCGACATCACTCATCTCCTGGCTCCAGCGACGCCAGTGCGCGTCCAGATAGCGATGGAATTGCTGGGTTTCCGACCACTCGGTACCGTGCAAACGCACGACTTTATCCTCCGGCAGGACAAACTCCAGCTCGCCCCATACCAGCCCACGCTTACAGTGAATCGCCAATAACTGATTGAATGGAATAAGATATTCATGCCTGTCGCCAGACACTTTCACCCCAGCGTTGAGGATCACGGCACGATCATACGGGTGTTGCGCCAGACGTTTTCCAAGAGAAGTTGCTTTCAGTTCCATGACTCAGCGAATCCAGACGTAAAGATGTGCTTATCAGTGTAACCGCCAGAGAAAACGTGCTCCAGTCTAAAAAAACGTTACAATTGCCCGCAGTGATAGAAAACCGGAATGAACTGAGGGTTTATGCGTACCGTTCTGAATATTTTAAACTTTGTACTGGGCGGCTTTGCCACTACGCTGGCCTGGCTGCTGGCGACGCTGGTCAGTATTGTGCTTATTTTTACCCTGCCGTTGACCCGCTCCTGCTGGGAGATAACCAAACTGTCCCTGTTCCCTTACGGTAATGAAGCCATTCACGTTGACGAACTTAATCCGGCGGCGAAAAGCGTATTAATGAATACTGGCGGTACCTTGCTGAATATTTTCTGGTTACTTTTTTTCGGCTGGTGGCTATGCCTGATGCACATTGCCTCCGGTATCGCGCAGTGTGTCACTATCATCGGGATACCTGTCGGTATTGCGAACTTTAAAATTGCCGCGATTGCGCTTTGGCCTGTCGGTCGCCGCGTCGTCTCTGTAGAAACCGCTCGCGCCGCGCGAGAAGCTAACGCGCGCCGCCGTTTTGAATGATCGGGACAAATAGCCTTTATGTTAAGTCCGTTGATTCGCCGTTATACCTGGAACAGTACCTGGCTGTATTACATCCGCATTTTTATCGCTCTGTGCGGCACCACCGCCCTGCCCTGGTGGCTGGGCGACGTCAAACTGACCATCCCGCTCACGCTCGGTATGGTTGCCGCGGCGCTAACCGATCTCGACGACCGCCTTGCCGGACGCTTGCGTAATTTAATCATTACCTTAATTTGCTTTTTTATCGCGTCGGCTTCTGTTGAGCTGCTCTTTCCCTGGCCGTGGCTATTTGCGTTGGGCTTAACGTTATCCACCAGCGGGTTTATTCTGTTGGGAGGACTAGGGCAACGCTATGCCACCATCGCGTTCGGCGCGTTACTCATTGCCATCTATACGATGCTGGGTACCTCTTTATATGCGCACTGGTATCAGCAACCACTGCTCCTGCTGGCAGGCGCAGTATGGTATAACCTACTGACGCTAACCGGGCATCTGCTATTTCCGATCCGTCCGTTGCAGGATAATCTGGCACGCAGTTACGAACAGTTAGCGCACTATCTGGAACTGAAATCACGTCTGTTTGATCCTGATATTGAAGATGAAAGCCAGGCGCCGCTCTATGATTTAGCGTTAGCGAACGGGCAGTTAATGGCGACGCTGAACCAAACGAAAGTGTCGTTGTTGACTCGCCTGCGCGGCGATCGCGGTCAACGCGGTACGCGCCGCACCCTCCATTACTATTTTGTGGCGCAGGATATTCATGAACGCGCCAGTTCTTCGCATATTCAATACCAGACGCTGCGCGATTATTTTCGCCATAGCGACGTCATGTTCCGCTTTCAACGTCTGATGTCGATGCAGGCGCAGGCCTGTACGCAGCTGGCGCGCTGTATCTTACTGCGTACGCCGTACCAGCATGATCCGCGTTTTGAACGCGCCTTTACCCACATTGACGCCGCGCTTGAACGTATGCGCGCCAGCGGCGCTTCTTTAGAGCTGTTAAATACGCTTGGGTTCTTATTAACCAACCTACGCGCCATTGATGCGCAACTGGCGACGATCGAGTCGGAGCAGGCCCAAGCAATGCCGCGCAATGAGTCAGAAAACCAGTTGGCTGATGATAGCCTGCACGGGTTTAGCGACATCTGGCTGCGTCTGAGCCGTAATTTTACCCCGGAGTCCGCTCTCTTTCGCCATGCGGTACGCATGTCGCTGGTATTGTGCATCGGTTATGCTCTCATCCAAATTACCGGGATGCGCCACGGGTACTGGATATTGCTCACCAGCCTGTTCGTTTGTCAGCCTAACTATAACGCGACCCGCCATCGCCTTGCGCTCAGGATTATCGGTACGTTGGTAGGCGTTGCGATCGGCCTGCCGATTTTATGGTTTGTCCCTTCGCTTGAAGGACAGTTAGTTCTGCTGGTGATTACCGGCGTGCTTTTCTTCGCATTCCGTAATGTGCAGTATGCCCATGCGACGATGTTCATCACCCTGCTGGTATTACTCTGCTTTAACCTCCTGGGCGAAGGCTTTGAGGTAGCGTTACCGCGCGTCGTCGACACGTTAATTGGCTGCGCTATCGCCTGGGCTGCGGTCAGCTTTATTTGGCCGGACTGGCGCTTTCGCAACCTTCCCCGGGTACTCCAGCGCGCCACCGATGCTAATTGCCGCTACCTTGATGCGATCCTTGAGCAATATCACCAGGGACGGGATAACCGCCTGGCCTATCGCATTGCCAGACGCGACGCGCACAACCGCGATGCAGAACTGGCATCCGTGGTTTCTAATATGTCGAGCGAACCCGACGTCACGGCTGAAACCCGGGAGGCGGCGTTCAGGCTGCTTTGCCTCAATCACACTTTTACCAGCTATATCTCCGCCCTCGGCGCGCACCGCGAAAAGCTCAGTAATCCGGACGTGTTGGGGCTTCTGGATGACGCGGTCTGCTACGTTGATGATGCGCTTCATCATCAACCTGAAGACGAACAGCGCGTACACCAGGCGCTGGAGGGTTTAAAGCAGCGAGTTCAGTCGCTGGAAACACGTCCGGACAGCAAAGAACCTCTGGTTGTTCAACAAATTGGTTTGCTCATTGCCTTACTGCCCGAGATTGGACGCTTGCAACGGCAAATTTCACCGCCGACTTCTACATTAATTACCCAGCCGTAAGCGAATGAGCCCAGTCGGCAAGCTCCTGGCGACGACTCGCCGGGAGCGCCGCTTCATGTACGCCGACAATTGCGCCTTCCAGGGCATACAAAACTTTCACCGTCAGCAAGGGATTGCTTTGTCGCAACCTTAGCCAGCACATTTTCGCGCCCAGTATGCGTAACATATTTTCGTCCTTTATCCCTGACTCATTGAGCAATGTTTCCAGATGGAAGGTCATATTGGGGAGATCTTTGAGTCTGTGCTGTAAAATACGGCTGTGTTTTTCCTTCATTGCCGCGTCAAGAGAATACTTCGATAAACGTACCAGCTGCTGCTGATCGCGCCACAGGCTTTCATCCACCCGGTAATAGTTGAGCATAACGGGACGTCCACATTTCATAAACATGAGCCAGGCGGGAGGATGCTTCACACAGTAGGGTACGCTTTCTTCACAGGCGCGGAGATAAAGCTCGCCATTAGCCACCATCGCAAAGACGGTATCCTCCACGGTCAGACTATAGCTACCGAATAAAGATCGATACTGGATCGTCCCCAAAGAGGCCAAATATTCTTGCGATTTATAGATCCTGTCATAAGAGAGTGCTCTCATAAAATTCCTTTTAAATCATAAAGTAAAAGAATGATTTGCAGTAACGGATCCGTTAATGACGAAAATAGGCAACTTATACTCCGCGAGCAAGATGATTTTTATTTTTGACGCCACTAAGAATAAAAATTGCGAGACAGTTTCCGAAAATAGAGTTGATCTTTCATCGCCACAGGGGTACTGTATGAATATACAGTAACTCACAGGGCTGGATTGATTATGTACACTTCAGGTTATGCAAATCGTTCTTCGTCATTTCCTACCACTACCCACAACGCTGCGCGCACCGCTACGGAAAATGCCGCGGCAGGACTGGTCAGTGAAGTTGTCTACCACGAAGACCAGCCCATGATGGCGCAGCTCCTGCTTTTGCCTTTACTCCGTCAGTTAGGCCAACAATCACGCTGGCAGCTCTGGCTCACGCCACAGCAAAAGCTCAGCCGAGAGTGGGTACAGTCTTCAGGTTTGCCATTAACGAAAGTGATGCAAATTAGCCAGCTTGCGCCTCGTCATACGCTGGAGTCGATGATCCGCGCTTTGCGTACAGGAAATTACAGCGTGGTAATTGGTTGGATGACTGAAGAACTGACAGAAGAAGAACATGCCAGCCTGGTTGAAGCAGCGAAGGTAGGTAATGCGGTAGGGTTTATCATGCGCCCTGTACGTGCGCACGCTTTACCCAGGAGACAGCATTCCGGGCTAAAAATTCACTCTAATTTGTATCATTAAGTAAAATTAGGATTTATCCTGGACTTTTTTTTACGCGAACGCATCTCCTTTGAGTGGTAACGTTTTTTTTGCGAGAAAGCTTGCCAGAAGCGGTTTCCGCAATTTTTGCTGTACGATTTATCATCTGAAACTGTTAAATGATGTGTATATCCATCATGTTTTTTTCACATGTCTGACGGAGTTCACACTTGTAAGTTTCCAACTACGTTGTAGACTTTACATCGCCAGGGGTGCTCAGCATAAGCCGTAGATATCGGTAGAGTAACTATTGAGCAGATCCCCCGGTGAAGGATTTAACCGTGTTATCTCGTTGGAGATATTCATGGCGTATTTTGGATGATAACGAGGCGCAAAAAATGAAAAAGACAGCTATCGCGATTGCAGTGGCACTGGCTGGTTTCGCTACCGTAGCGCAGGCCGCTCCGAAAGATAACACCTGGTACGCTGGTGCTAAACTGGGCTGGTCTCAGTACCATGACACCGGCTTCATTAACAATGATGGCCCGACTCATGAAAACCAACTGGGCGCAGGTGCTTTTGGTGGTTACCAGGTTAACCCGTACGTTGGCTTTGAAATGGGCTACGACTGGTTAGGCCGTATGCCGTACAAAGGCGACAACATCAATGGCGCTTATAAAGCTCAGGGCGTTCAGTTGACCGCTAAACTGGGTTATCCAATCACTGACGATCTGGACGTTTATACCCGTCTGGGTGGTATGGTATGGCGTGCAGACACCAAGTCTAACGTCCCTGGCGGCGCGTCTACTAAAGACCACGACACCGGCGTTTCCCCGGTATTCGCGGGCGGTATCGAGTATGCCATCACCCCTGAAATCGCAACCCGTCTGGAATACCAGTGGACTAACAACATCGGTGATGCCAACACCATCGGCACCCGTCCGGACAACGGCCTGCTGAGCGTAGGTGTTTCCTACCGTTTCGGCCAGCAAGAAGCTGCTCCGGTAGTAGCTCCGGCACCGGCTCCGGCTCCGGAAGTACAGACCAAGCACTTCACTCTGAAGTCTGACGTACTGTTCAACTTCAACAAAGCAACTCTGAAACCAGAAGGCCAGCAGGCTCTGGATCAGCTGTACAGCCAGCTGAGCAACCTGGATCCGAAAGACGGTTCCGTCGTCGTTCTTGGCTTCACTGACCGTATCGGTTCTGACGCTTACAACCAGGGTCTGTCCGAGAAACGTGCTCAGTCTGTTGTTGATTACCTGATCTCCAAAGGTATTCCGTCTGACAAAATCTCCGCACGTGGTATGGGCGAATCTAACCCGGTTACCGGCAACACCTGTGACAACGTGAAACCTCGCGCTGCCCTGATCGATTGCCTGGCTCCGGATCGTCGCGTAGAGATCGAAGTTAAAGGCGTTAAAGACGTGGTAACTCAGCCGCAGGCTTAAGTTTCCGTCTGATAAAAAACCCCGCGTCGCGGGGTTTTTTGCTCTGGTCTGGATGACAACGCCTTTCAGCGTTACTTCTTGCCTAATAACGCCTGTAAATCCTGCTTTAACGTGGTCATTTGCGTGGCATATTTCTCTTTATGCTCCGCGTCTTCTATCAGTTGCACTATCGTTTCGGATAATGTTTTACCGCGTCGCTGCGCAAGGCCTGCCAGACGCTGCCAGACCATAAACTCTAAATCGATAGATTTTTTGCGCGTATGCTGATGTTCCGCATTGAAGTGTCGTTTGCGTCTTGCCCGAATGGTTTGTTTCATCCGATTAAGCAAGGCAGGATTCATATGCCTGTCTATCCAGACATTTACCCGCACCGGTTCATTTTCGAGGGCCAACAACAAATTGACGGCTTCCTGGGCAGCACTGGCTTCCACGTAGCGGGTGATCAACTCCCCTTCGCGGTGCTTTTTCACCAGATATTTCCATTTCCAACCGCTTTCAAGATTTTCAAGTTGTTGATATTTCATTGTGATCCCAATGTTACCGTGTAACTGTTATCAGAATATCAGTTTTTTAGCCATCTGAAGAAAAGAATCTCGAACCTGTGAATGGTTACACGTCTTCATATTACTTTGCATTCGCTTTCCGCGTGTGCAGCGTGACGGGTTAGGCTATAATCCCCCCTTTTACAACAGACTAAAAAACCTCAACTTTGACCATTACGAAACTTGCATGGCGTGATCTGGTTCCGGATAGCGAAAGCTATCAGGAGATATTTGCACAGCCACACGCGACTGACGAAAACGACACCTTACTCAGTGATACTCAGCCACGACTGCAATTTGCGCTTGAGCAGCTTATTCAGCCGTGGAGTTCATCCTCTTTTATGCTGACTAAAGCGCCTGAAGAGCAAGAGTATCTCACTTTACTTTCAGATGCCGTCCGCGCTCTGCAAACCGATGCCGGACAATTAACCGGCGGACATTATGACGTTTCCGGGCATACTGTTCATTACCGCGCCGCGCAGAATGCGCAAGACAACTTTGCCACCGTCACACAAGTCGTCAGCGCGGACTGGGTCGAAGCCGAACAGCTCTTTGGTTGCCTGCGGCAGTATAACGGCGACATTACCCTGCAGCCGGGACTGGTTCATCAGGCGAACGGCGGCGTGCTGATTATTTCCTTACGAACCCTTCTGGCGCAGCCGTTGCTATGGATGCGTCTGAAAGCCATCGTTAGCCGCGAGCGTTTTGACTGGGTGGCGTTTGACGAGTCGCGTCCATTACCGGTCTCCGTGCCATCAATGCCGCTCAAACTGAAGGTGATTCTAGTTGGCGAACGTGAATCACTGGCTGATTTTCAGGAAATGGAACCGGAGCTCGCGGAACAGGCTATCTACAGTGAATTTGAAGACAATTTACAGATAGCGGACGCAGAAGCTATGACCCTATGGTGTCAATGGGTGACGCGTATCGCTTTACGCGATAATTTGCCCCCTCCGGCACCAGACGCCTGGCCCGTCCTGATACGCGAGGCTGTGCGCTATACCGGCGAACAGGATACGCTGCCTCTTTGCCCACTGTGGATAGCCCGCCAGTTTAAGGAGGCATCGCCTTTATGCGAAGGCGATACCTGCGGCGCAGAAGCGCTCAGTCTGATGCTTGCCCGACGCGAATGGCGAGAAGGCTTTCTGGCGGAACGGATGCAGGATGAGATTCTGCAAGAGCAGATCCTGATTGAAACCGAAGGCGAACGCGTTGGACAAATCAATGCGCTTTCCGTCATTGAGTTTCCCGGGCATCCGCGCGCCTTTGGCGAACCGTCGCGAATTAGCTGTGTTGTGCATATCGGCGATGGCGAATTTAACGATATTGAGCGCAAGGCCGAACTTGGCGGAAATATCCACGCTAAGGGAATGATGATTATGCAGGCCTTCCTGATGTCGGAGTTGCAGCTGGAGCAACAAATTCCCTTCTCTGCCTCGTTAACCTTTGAGCAATCCTACAGCGAAGTGGATGGCGATAGCGCCTCAATGGCGGAATTATGTGCGCTTATCAGCGCGCTGGCCAATGTGCCAGTGAATCAAAACATTGCGATTACCGGCTCGGTCGATCAGTTTGGTCGCGCGCAACCGGTGGGCGGGCTAAACGAAAAAATTGAAGGTTTCTTCGCCATCTGCGAGCAGCGGGAATTAAACGGTAAACAGGGCGTGATTATCCCTGCCGCCAATGTCCGCCATCTCAGTCTTAAATCTGAACTGCTGCAAGCGGTTAAAGAAGAGAAGTTCACTATCTGGGCGGTAGACGACGTGACCGACGCCTTACCGCTACTGTTAAATCTGGTGTGGGATGGCGAAGGTCAAACGACGTTGATGCAGACTATCCAGGAGCGTATCGCGCAGGCGACGCAACAGGAAGGCCGTCATCGTTTCCCGTGGCCATTACGTTGGCTGAACGCTTTTATTCCGAACTGATCGGACTTGTTCAGCGTACACGTGTTAGCTATCCTGCGTGCTTCAATAAAATAAGGTTTACATAAAACATGGTAGATAAACGCGAATCCTATACAAAAGAAGACCTTCTTGCCTCTGGTCGTGGTGAACTGTTTGGCGCTAAAGGGCCGCAACTCCCTGCGCCGAACATGCTGATGATGGACCGCGTCGTTAAGATGACCGAAACGGGCGGCAATTTCGACAAAGGCTATGTCGAAGCCGAGCTGGATATCAATCCGGATCTATGGTTCTTCGGATGCCACTTTATCGGCGATCCGGTGATGCCCGGTTGTCTGGGTCTGGATGCTATGTGGCAATTGGTGGGATTCTACCTGGGCTGGTTGGGCGGCGAAGGCAAAGGCCGCGCTCTGGGCGTGGGCGAAGTGAAATTTACCGGCCAGGTTCTGCCGACAGCCAGGAAAGTCACCTATCGCATTCATTTCAAACGTATCGTAAACCGTCGCCTGATCATGGGCCTGGCGGACGGTGAGGTTCTGGTGGATGGTCGTCTGATCTATACCGCACACGATTTGAAAGTCGGTTTGTTCCAGGATACTTCCGCGTTCTAAGTGTTGAATTGATATTCCGCGCTATCGGTATCATGCTTGCAAAACCAATAAAGGCGAAACCTCCGCACTGCGGAGGTTTCTTTTTCTAAAGAGACAGAATCAGGCCATTACCGCCCTGTCCTCCATGGCTTGTCGCCAACCTCCCAACCAGTATGACCGTTGATTCAGCGTCTGATAGGGACACATTTCTTTTGATCGTCCGGCGATGCCGGCCTGATATCCACGTTGATGTGCCCGTTCCAGGCGATCTCGTTTTTGTCTCTTCATGCCTCGTTTCCCTCATATTTGTATCTGGTGGAAAAGAAAACAGTGATTACAAAATGTGCAATCACACTACACGAATACCTCTAAATGGATCGCCCGTCAATGCGCAAAATTCACACCAATGTCATATTTGTGAGCTATACGGTAAATCATTTGTACAAAAAATGTGAGCCATAACAACTATTTTTCCGGCGTCAAAAATAAAAAAACCGCCTCAGGCGCACGACCTGAAGCGGTTAAATTTACATTACTTTTATCTCAGGGAAGGCGCTTTATCTCATCTGCGATAGCGGCTGCTTCCTGACTCCATGCGCTTGCCAGTACTTTGACCATCTCATCATAGCCATCTTTCTGCTGGCTGGCTTCGATATGGAAAGGCCGCTTAATCAGTTGTCCGTTGTGGTTTAATAGCCACTCCCCGCTGACGATAACCTTACCATCGTAACGTCCATGGAATCCGGTTACGGTAACGTTTAACGTATCCTGGGTGGTTCCCAACGGCTGGGAAGCGACGACCCAGCCAGGAAGCCGGGCGCTAAGATTCGCCACCAGCGTGTTACGCAATTGCTGATCCAGCGGGCTGGCCCACAGATTGTTATTGGCAATCACATACTGAACATCACTGGTTTGATACACCACGCCGTTACCTGCCAGATAGTCAGGTACGGAAACCTGCTCTACCCATAAGAGACGGTTGCCCTGGCTTGCGGTGCTTTGCACACCGCTTTGCGCTATCGGGAGCTGATAATAGCTTTTATTCTCTCCGCCGGAGCTACATGACGCCAGCCAGAACGCCATTATCACGACTAGCCATTTTTTCATTGTTTCGCCCTCTTAGGCTCAGGATCTTTTTTATCCTTCGCTTCAAATACCAGCGCGTTGCTCTTCTCGTTCAGAGTTTTCAACACCGGTTGTAACTCACGAAGCACCTGATCGAGACGCTGCATATCCGCCACCATTTTGTTATACGCCGCCGATCCAGGCTGGAAGCCTTGCATACTGCGGTTAAGTTCGCGTAACGTCGTTTGCATATCCGCCGGAAGCTGCTGCATCGACTGACTGGAGGTAATCTTGTTCATATTATCCAGCGTGGTTTGCAGCCGACGCATAGTACGCTGGCTTTCAGACAACGTATTGGTCGCTTGTTCAATCATCGGATTCAGCGGCAGGTTGTTGATCTTATCCAACGTTTCCACCAGTCGCTGTTGAATTTGCGCCAGGCCGCTGCTGACGGTGGGAATAATTTCATAACCATCAAATTCGCGTAGCCCGGTAATCGGCGGTTCCTTAGGATAAAAGTCCAGATCGACATACAGCGCTCCGGTCACCAGATTACCGGTTTTAAGCGATGCACGCAGACCGCGCTTAAGCAGTTCCGCCAAATGCGCGGCAACATCCGCATTTTCTCCCAGTTGCGCTTTCAGACGCTCCGGTTCAATGCGCACCAGCACAGGAATACGGTAATCATCGTTAAATACCTGGCGCATTTTAGACGCAAAGAAAGGCACTTTGCTTACCGTCCCCAGACGAATACCGCGGAACTCCAGCGGCGCGCCAGGTTGTAATCCGCGCACCGAATCTTTAAAGAACATCAGGTAATCGATATGATCGGTGTACAGCGAATCCTGAATACTTTTTTGATCGTCGTAGAGATTAAACGCCGTTTTTTCGGCGACAGGTTGCCCCTGCTCAAGTCCTTCCGGCACATCAAAACTCACGCCGCCGCCAAACAATGTCGTCAACGATCCCATTTCCACGCGCATTCCCGCCGATGTCAGATCCACAGCGATACCGCTATCTTTCCAGAATCGGACATTACTGGTAACCAATCGATCGTTTGGTGCCTTAATGAACAACTGATAACTCATTGTCCGTTTTTGCGGATCGAAAGAGCTGGTTTCAACGGATCCTACCCGATAGCCCCGGAACAGAACGGGATCGCCAGGACTGAGCTGACCGGCCTTTTTGCTGTCCAGAATCACACGAATACCTTTGGCATCGGGCGGCGCCAACGGCGGTGAGTCAAGAAGCTGATAGCTTTCCGGCTGACTGCCCTTACTTCCTGGTTGTAGTTCAATATACGCGCCTGATAGCAGCGTCCCAAGCCCGCTGATGCCTTCACGCCCCACCTGCGGTTTTACGACCCAAAATACCGAGTCTTTATGCAGCAACTTTTCCATACCGGAATGAAGCCGCGCTTTGATTTGTACATGGGTCAGATCGTCAGTCAGCGTCGCGCTTTCAACCACGCCAACATCCACGCTGCGACTTTTGATCGTCGTTTTTCCGCCTTCAATACCTTCCGCATTGGTGGTAATTAAGGTAACTTCCGGCCCCTGGTGGCTGTAGTGATAAAACAGAATCCAGGCTCCGATAAGCGCAGTAACAATCGGGAATATCCAGACAGGCGACCAATTTTTCACCTTTTGTACTTTGGCTTCCCCTTTTTTAGGTTCCATGCTATCAGGACTCCTCATGGCCTGGTTCGTATTCACGATCCCACGACAGACGCGGATCAAAGGTCATCGCAGAAAACATTGTCATTATGACGACTAAAGCAAACATCAACGCACCCATCGCAGGATAAATATTCATTAACCCTCCCATACGCACCAGCGCAGAGAGTACGGCAATGACAAAGACATCAATCATTGACCAGCGCCCCACAAACTCCACTACTTCATAAATAAAATGCATCCGTTCACTGTCGCGCTTACCGTGGCCCTTCGCATCCCAACAAAGCCAGGCAATAGCGATCATTTTTAGCGTCGGCACCATAATACTGGCGAGAAAGATAACCGCCGCCACCGGATAAGACCCCTCGCTCCACAGCAAAATCACGCCAGCCAGAATGGTCGACGGCATTTTAGAGCCCAGTAAGTCGGTAATCATAATCGGCAAAATATTGGCGGGCAGATAAAGCATGATCGAGGTAAATAATAACGCCAGCGTCCACTGCAAACTGTTTTTACGCCGGACATAGCCTTTCGTATGGCAACGCGGACAGACGAGACTCTCCGCAGGCAGGATCGCCGTGCAGCAGGCGCAAGAACGCAAAGACTGCCGGATACCGGTAATCCCCGGCGTTAACGGCTGCGCCAGTGCAGGCTGCGGGGCGATATCATCCCACAACCAGCGGCGATCGACACACTGGAACGCCCGCAGTTGAACGAGACAAAATAAGCACCAGGGAATAAAACTGCTGCCGATGCCGATATCGCCGTAGGCCATCAGCTTAACAAAACTGACCAACACCCCGGCGAGAAATATTTCCGCCATTCCCCACGATTTGAGGAGGAAAAAGATCCTTGCCAGCGTTTTTTTTACCGACAACGGCAGATTGGCGCGGTTGACAAGTAATAGAATGGTCACCAGGCAAAATGCCGGCACCAGTTGGACAAATAATAAAAAGAACGTGCCGAGGCTGGCGTAATCTTCAGAAAACATGACGCCGGGGATTTCCAGAAGCGTGACTTCGCTGGTGACGCCCGCGACATTCATATTCACGAAGGGAAAAAGGTTAGAAAGCAGCAACATAAATAGTGCCGCTAACGCATAGGCGGTAGGACGCTGCCGGGGCGCGTCCCACTCGGTCGTTAACGTTGCGCCGCATCGTGGACATGCTGCTTTTTGCCCATGCGAGAGGCGGGGTAAAGCCACCAGCATGTCGCATTGCGGGCACAATATGTGCTTCGCAGCATGGTGATGTTCACACATAGGCGCTCCTTTCGTTATGCCCCGTTTTTCAGGCCTTCAAGATACTCCCAACGTTCGAAGGCTTGCTCAAGTTCTTGCTCCGCCTGACTTAAATCGGCCAGAACTTTTTGCGTTTGCTCATGGGGTTGGCTAAAAAAGGCCGCATCCGCAACCTGCGCCTGTAGCGCTTCCAGCTTCGCTTCCAGGTCTTCAAGCTGACCGGGTAACAGCTCCAGCTCGCGCTGCAGTTTATAGCTTAGTTTGCTACTGCCACGTTTTACAATTTCTGCTTTAGGGGCAATAACTTCCTCATTTTTTTTCGCCATCGGCTGTTTCGTCGCCAGATGCTGCTCTTGCTGCGCACGCGCATCATGGTAGCCGCCGATATAACGTCCGATTTTGCCGCCGCCCTCGAAAATCCAGCATTCCGTCACTGTATTATCGACAAATTGCCGATCGTGGCTGACCAGTAGTACCGTGCCCTGATAGCCATCAATTAATTCTTCTAATAGTTCCAGCGTTTCGACGTCAAGATCGTTCGTTGGTTCATCGAGAATTAAAAGATTGCTCGGCTTGAGGAACAGTCGCGCCAGCAGCAGACGGTTACGTTCGCCGCCAGAAAGCGCGCGAACGGGCGTCATCGCCCGTTTGGGATGAAACAGGAAGTCCTGCAAATAGCCCAGTACATGGCGCGGCTTACCGTTTACCATCACCTCTTGCTTGCCTTCCGCAAGGTTATCCATCACGGTTTTTTCCGGATCCAGTTCGGCGCGATGCTGATCGAAGTAGGCGACTTCCAGCTTCGTTCCTACGTGGATGCGCCCGCTGTCAGCCTGAAGCTGTCCCAGCATCAGTTTCAGTAGCGTGGTTTTACCGCAGCCGTTCGGGCCAATTAACGCAATCTTGTCGCCGCGCTGCACCTGAGCGGAGAAATCTTTTACCAGTTGTTTTCCTTCTACCTGGTAATCGACATTCTCCATCTCAAAAACGATTTTACCGGAGCGCGTCGCCTCTTCGACCTGCATCTTCGCCGTGCCCATCACTTCCCGGCGCTCGCTGCGTTCACGACGCATCGCTTTTAACGCCCGCACGCGCCCTTCATTACGGGTGCGGCGCGCCTTGATACCCTGGCGAATCCAGACTTCTTCCTGCGCCAGTTTGCGATCAAATTCCGCGTTTTGTAATTCTTCTACGCGCAGCGCTTCTTCTTTCTCCAGCAGGTATTGATCGTAATTTCCCGGATAGGTGACAAGTTTGCCACGATCGAGATCGACAATGCGGGTCGCCATATTGCGAATAAACGAACGATCGTGAGAGATAAAAATAATCGTTCCGTTAAAGGTTTTCAGAAACCCTTCCAGCCAGTCGATAGTTTCGATATCCAGATGGTTAGTCGGTTCATCCAGTAACAATACGCGCGGATTGCTGACCAGCGCCCGACCCAGCGCGGCTTTACGCAGCCAGCCGCCGGAGAGCGACGACAGCGCGGCGTTAGGATCGAGTCCAAGCTGCGCCAGCACTTCATTAATACGGTTTTCCAGCTGCCACAGATTATGATGATCGAGCTGTTCCTGTACGCGCGCCATTTCATTGAGGTTTTTCTCGCTGGGATCGGTCATCACCAGACGGGAAATCTCATGATAGCGCTTGAGGTATTCCGCTTGTTCTTCGATACCTTCGGCGACAAAGTCATAGACGCTGCCCGCAATATTACGGGGCGGGTCCTGTTGCAGACGCGCGACGATCAGATCCTGCTCATAAATAATACGCCCATCGTCCAGACCCTGTTCGCGGTTGAGGATCTTCATCAAGGTGGATTTCCCGGCGCCGTTACGCCCCACCAGACAGACGCGTTCGTTATCTTCGATATGCAACTCTGCGTTATCGAGAAGCGGCGCGTCGCTGAACGACAGCCATGCGCCATGCATACTGATTAATGACATTTACTTTTCCTTTCAGGCGGCGCGGATCAGCCAACAGTTATGAATCTGACGGTTACGGGCAAAATCCGGGGAAAGCGTTTTTTGCGTAATTTCTTGTGCGGTAAGCCCCAGCTCAGCCAGCCCTTCCAGATCCATACGGAATCCGCGCTTATTATTTGAGAACATGATGGTGCCGCCTTTACGCAGCAGGCGTTTTAAATCTTTCATTAACGCAACATGATCGCGCTGAACATCAAACGACTCTTCCATACGTTTTGAGTTAGAGAACGTTGGCGGATCGATAAAGATCAAATCGAACTGTTCATTCGCCTCGCGCAGCCAGCCCAGGCAGTCGGCCTGAATCAGGCGATGCGCGCGGCCACTCAGTCCGTTCAGACGCAAATTACGTTCGGCCCACTCCAGATAGGTGCGGGACATATCCACCGTTGTGGTGCTGCGCGCGCCGCCCAGCCCCGCATGTACGCTGGCGCTGCCGGTATAAGAAAAGAGATTCAGGAAATCTTTGCCTTTGCTCATTTCTCCCAGCATTCTGCGGGCAATACGGTGATCGAGGAACAGACCGGTGTCGAGATAATCCGTCAGATTTACCCATAAGCGCGCATTATATTCGCTGACCTCAAGGAACTCGCCCTTCTCGCTCATTTTCTGATACTGGTTTTTTCCTTTTTGTCGTTCACGGGTTTTTAACACCAGTTTATTCGGCGGAATACCGAGCACTGACAAGGTTGCCGCAATAATATCGAACAGACGTTGCCGCGCTTTTTGCGCATCCACCGTTTTCGGCGGCGCATATTCCTGAATCACTGCCCAGTCGCCGTAACGGTCTACCGCCACGTTATATTCCGGCAGGTCGGCATCATACAAGCGATAGCATTCAATCCCTTCCTGGCGCGCCCATTTCTCCAGCTTTTTAAGATTTTTACGCAGGCGATTAGCGTAATCTTCCGCCACCGTCGCCGGTTTACTGTCCGCCGTGGTTTCCGCAATATGATAGTTTTTCTGCACGCAGTCCAGCGGGCCATTCTTGGCTTTAAACTGTTTGTCGGCACGTAATTGCAGGCTGCCCAGCAAATCGGGCGAAGCGCTGAACAGCGACAGGTTCCAGCCGCCAAACTGATTTTTCATGGTACGGCCCAGCAGACTGTGCAACGCAATCAGCGCCGGTTCGCTGTCCAGACGTTCGCCGTAAGGCGGGTTACTGATCACCGTACCATACGGGCCTTTCGGCAATGGATTACTCAGTTGCGCCACATCTTTCACTTCAAAGGTGATAAGCTCGCCGATACCGGCGCGACGGGCGTTGCTGCGCGCCCGCTCAATGACGCGCGCATCGCTGTCGGAACCGTAGAAATGAGAGGAATACTCCGCCAGTCCCTTACGCGCCCGGGTCTGCGCTTCGGCTTTCACTTCCTGCCAGATAGCCTCGTCATGCTGCGCCCAGCCGCTAAATCCCCAGTGACCACGGTGCAGGCCCGGCGCGCGATCGGTCGCCCACATCGCGGCCTCAATCAATAGTGTCCCCGAACCACACATAGGGTCGAGCAGCGGCGTACCTGGTTGCCAGCCGGAACGCATAACAATCGCTGCCGCCAGCGTCTCTTTAATTGGCGCCAGCCCGGTGCGATCGCGATAACCGCGCAGGTGCAGGCCATCACCACTGAGATCCAGCGCAATGCTGGCAGTTTCTTTATTCAGCCAGACGTTAATACGGAGGTCCGGTGATTCGCGGTCCACATTTGGACGCGGAAGATTTTTCCGCGTAAATGCATCGACAATCGCGTCTTTAACTTTCATCGCGCCATACTGACTATTACGGATGGTGTCGTTCAGGCCGCTGAAATGCACCGCAAACGTCGCGCCAGGATTAAAAATCTCTGTCCAGTTTATCGCCTGAACGCCGAGGTAAAGATCGAGATCGCTGTAGACCTTGCACTCACCCATCGGCAGGATAATACGCGAGGCCAGGCGGCTCCACATCAGGCTCTGGTAAATAAGCCGCGTGTCGCCCTGAAAATGGACCCCACCCTGAACAACCTGACACCCTACGGCGCCCAGTTTTTCCAGTTCAGTTTTTAACAGCTCTTCCAGCCCGCGGGCCGTACTGGCAAACAGAGAATTCATATTGTCACTTTTACGCTAAGAAAATTGTTGCGCATTATAGCTAATCTCACGCCCATGTCATAAAGTTGAAGGCTTATTTTCATTTGAGGGACTGTACGGTGGCGACGTTATCACGGCTCTTTATTCATCCGGTCAAATCCATGCGCGGCATTGGTCTGACTCATGCGCTGGCAGATATCAGCGGCCTGGCTTTTGATCGCATCTTCATGATAACCGAGCCTGACGGCACATTTATCACCGCCCGCCAGTTTCCACAAATGGTACGTTTTACCCCCTCCCCCTTACACGACGGCCTTCATTTGACCGCGCCAGACGGCAGTAGCGCGCTGGTTCGCTTTACGGATTTCACCCTGCAGGATGCGCCGACCGAGGTCTGGGGAAACCATTTTACCGCTCGCGTCGCCCCGACGGCGATTAATCAATGGTTGAGCGGCTTTTTCTCCCGCGATGTCCAGTTGCGCTGGGTTGGGCCGCAGTTGACGCGCCGGGTTAAACGGCATAACGCGGTGCCGCTGGGATTTGCCGATGGCTACCCGTATTTATTGACCAACGAAGCCTCGCTGCGCGATCTGCAACAGCGTTGTCCGGCAGGCGTACAAATGGAACAATTCCGCCCAAACTTAGTGGTTTCCGGCGTAGCGGCCTGGGAGGAAGATAGCTGGAAAGTGCTTCGCATTGGCGATGTGATTTTTGACGTCGTGAAGCCCTGTAGCCGCTGTATTTTTACAACCGTCAGCCCTGAAAAGGGGCAAAAACATCCTTCCGGAGAACCGCTGGCGACACTGCAAGCTTTTCGTACCGCCCAGGACAATGGCGATGTGGATTTCGGTCAGAATCTGATTGCCCGCAATAGCGGCGTCGTTCGCGTCGGCGATGAAGTGGAGATTCTGGCGACAGCTCCGGCAAAAGCTTATGGCGCCACAACGGTCGACGACAGCGTTACGCCAGATAAACACCCGGACGCGAGTGTAACCATCGACTGGCAGGGGCAAACCTTCTGCGGGAATAATCAACAGGTACTACTGGAACAGTTGGAGAATCAGGGAATTCGTATTCCGTATTCTTGCCGGGCAGGTATCTGTGGTTGCTGCCGGATACGTTTGCTGGAAGGCGAAGTAAGTCCGCTGAAAAAATCGGCTATGGGTGACGATGGTACGATTCTGAGCTGTAGCTGCGTGCCTAAGACCGCGTTACGACTGGAAAATTAAACCGCTTGTTCAAGGCTGAAACTGTGACAGTGAACCTGCGGTTTCAGCCTGTCGTTCATAATTTTAATCGCATCGCCAAGCTGCATGGTTCGGCCTGCTATCACCACGCCCGGCTGGGCCAGCAGACACAACGCGGCATTTTCTCCCGGCTCAACGACCAGCAAATTAACCTGTTCCGCCGTATCGCTTAACCAGACGCTTGCGGCATCGCCCGTTCCCGGGGTCCACATTTCGCCATGCGCCACAAAATGCCAGCTTTTTGGCATCTGCGGTTTGAGATAGCGAATCGCCACCAGCGCATTCAACACCAGCTCCGCGCGTTGCTCTTTAGTTAATTCGAAATCCCGGCATTTTTCTTCAAAGGAAAAATAGAGCGCGGCATCATCCACACAAAAACCGGTCGGGCAAAACGCGTCCGGCGTAAGCATTTTACGAGAGAAGCGCGAGCGAAAAAGCATACCATTGGCGAGATCGAGCATCATACGATCGTGCTCTTCATCATAATACCAGCGCCAGTTATCGTCAGGTTTAATTCGCATTGGCCTCTCTCCCGCTTTTAAGCAACTCGTAACAGCATTGTCCTTTCGCCGCTTCGTTTATTACCCCAATAATAAAAGCCTAAAATGTCTAAATAAGCAACAGTGGAGAAATATAAAACAACCAGCGCTGGAAATAAAGCCCTGGTTGTCTGATAAAGGGTAAAGTTTAGATATGCGTTACGATTTCTTTAATCAATGGCGGGCCTTTAAAAATAAAGCCGGAATAAATTTGTACCAGCGTAGCTCCTGCCGCTATCTTCTCGCGCGCGGCGATAACTGAGTCAATGCCGCCGACGCCGATAATAGGCAATTGTCCTTTTAACTCCTGGGATAAACGGCGAATAATTTCTGTGCTTTTTAATTGTAATGGCCGGCCACTTAATCCCCCCGTTTGCTGGCAATTTTTCATTCCTTGTACCAGAGAACGATCGAGGGTGGTATTTGTCGCAATCACCCCATCAATATTATGACGAAGCAGGCTATCGGCAACCTGGATCAATTCTTCTTCACAAAGATCCGGCGCGATCTTTACTGCCACCGGCACATATTTATGATGGATCGCCTGAAGATCGTTTTGCTTATTTTTAATGGCAGTTAACAGATCGTCCAGCGCATCGCCATACTGGAGCGTACGTAGCCCTGGCGTATTCGGCGAAGAAATATTAATGGCGATATAACCCGCATAAGCATAGACTTTTTCCATACAAATCAGGTAGTCATCTTTGCCATTTTCGACAGGCGTATCTTTATTTTTACCGATGTTAATTCCCAGAATACCATCAAAATGGGCTTTTTTAACATTCTCGACCAGGTTATCGACGCCCAGATTATTAAAGCCCATCCGATTGATCAGACCTTCAGCATCCACCAGACGAAAAAGACGCGGCTTATCGTTACCCGGCTGTGGGCGCGGCGTCACGGTGCCGATTTCCAGGGAGCCAAACCCCATCGCGCCTAACGCGTCGATGCACTCCCCGTCTTTATCCAGACCGGCAGCCAGCCCCAGTGGATTTTTAAAGGTAAGTCCCATGCAGGTAACCGGCTTTGTCGGTACTTTCTGGCGCACCAGCGCTTCCAGCGGCGTACCTGTAATGCGGCGTAATTGTTGAAATGTAAATTCATGAGCGCGCTCTGGATCGAGCTGGAAAAGGGCTTTACGAACGAAGGGATAGTACATGAACTCTCCTGGATTCCCGGTGTGCAAACCGGGGGCGTATTATGGGCGATAACAAAGCAAAAGGGAATTGACCTACGGCAATAAATAGCAATCGTTTTCCTTCATTCTCACTTCACGTTTCGCCAGCGAGCGTCATCGTCCGGCAAAAAAATGCCCGGCAGCGCTAACGCTTACCGGGCATGTCTTACCTCTTTATAGCGGATACTGTCAGGCTAACGCTTTAGTTATCTTCTCGTACAGATCGCCGGAAAGATTCTCCAGCCCTTTTAACTGCTCCAGCGCCGCGCGCATTTTCTCCTGACGCTTATCATCATAACGTTTCAGACGAATCAGCGGTTCAATGAGGCGAGATGCTACCTGCGGGTTACGGCTATTCAGATCGGTCAGCATCTCGACCAGGAACTGGTATCCGCTACCGTCTTGCGCATGGAACGCCGCCGGGTTGCTGCCAGCAAACGCGCCAATTAATGAACGGATGCGGTTCGGGTTGCTCATACTGAAAGAACGGTGTTTGAGCAGGCCGCGTACGGTTTCCAGTACATTTTCCGCCGGGCTTGTGGATTGCAGGATAAACCATTTATCCATCACCAGGCCGTCCTGATGCCACTTATCGTCATACTCCTGCATCAGCGTATCGCGGCACGGCAACTGCGCCGCCACCGCAGCAGACAGGGCCGCCAGCGCATCGGTCATATTATTGGCGTCGCGATACTGTTTGCTGACCAGCGTATTAGCCAGCTCCGTCTCGCCGAACGCCAGGAAGCGCAGGCAAGCATTGCGCAGCGTGCGCTTACCGATATCGCCGTGATCAACACGATACTCATCCAGATGATTGGCGTTATAGATAGCCAGGAACTCATCCGCCAGTTCTGCCGCCAGCGTACGCGTTAGCGCTTCACGAACTTGCGCAATGGCGATCGGGTCGATGACCTCAAACAGCTCTGCAATTTCATTGGCCGAAGGCAGCGTTAAAATTTCTGCGGCCAACGCCGGATCGATTTTCTCATCCAACAGTACTGCGCGGAACGCATCAGCGACATGCACCGGAAGCGATAGCGGTTGCCCCTGCTGATGACGCGCCACATTCAGTTTAATGTATGTGGCCAGCAGGCTTTGCGCCGCATCCCAACGGGAGAAATCATTGCGCGCATGGCGCATCAGGAACGTCAACTGCTGATCGCTCCATTTATATTCCAGTTTCACCGGCGCTGAAAACTCGCACAGCAAGGCCGGAACAGGCTGAAAGTAGACATTATCGAAGGTAAATGTCTGCTCCGCCTGCGTGACGTTCAGCACGGCATTGACCGGATGACCGCCTTTTTGCAACGGAATGACGTTGCCTTCGTTATCGTACAGTTCAATGGCGAATGGAATATGCAGCGGCTGCTTCTCCGCCTGATCCGCCGTCGCCGGAGTGCGCTGGCTGATGGTCAACGTGTACTGCTCGGTTTCCGGATTATAATCATCTTTTACCGTTACAATCGGCGTGCCGGACTGACTGTACCAGCGGCGGAAATGGGACAAATCGACATTAGAAGCATCTTCCATCGCCTGTACGAAGTCATCACACGTCGCGGCGCTGCCGTCATGGCGCTCAAAATAAAGCTGCATCCCCTTCTGGAAATTTTCCTCACCCAGCAACGTGTGGATCATGCGAATGACTTCCGCACCCTTTTCATAAACGGTGAGGGTGTAGAAGTTATTCATTTCGATTACTTTATCCGGGCGGATAGGATGCGCCATCGGGCTGGCGTCTTCCGCGAATTGTAAACCGCGCATGGTACGCACGTTACTGATGCGGTTCACCGCGCGTGACCCCAAATCAGAGCTAAACTCCTGATCGCGGAACACGGTTAGCCCCTCTTTCAGGCTCAACTGGAACCAGTCGCGGCAGGTGACGCGGTTGCCGGTCCAGTTGTGGAAATACTCATGGCCTATCACGCGCTCAATATCGAGATAATCTTTATCCGTCGCGGTATCGGTTCGCGCCAGCACGTATTTGGAGTTAAAGATATTGAGACCTTTATTTTCCATCGCGCCCATATTAAAGAAATCCACCGCGACAATCATATAGATGTCGAGGTCATATTCGAGCCCAAAACGCGTTTCATCCCATTTCATGGAATTTTTCAGCGAAATCATTGCCCACGGCGCGCGATCCAGATTGCCGCGGTCAACGTACAGTTCTAACGCGACTTCACGCCCGGAGCGGGTGGTAAAGGTATCGCGCAGCACGTCAAAATCACCGGCCACCAGCGCAAACAGATAACACGGTTTCGGGAACGGATCTTGCCACTGAACCCAGTGACGGCCATTCTCCAGTTCACCCTGCGCAACACGGTTGCCATTGGAAAGCAGGAACGGATATTTGCTTTTATCGGCAATAATTTTGGTGGTAAATCGCGCCAGTACGTCCGGGCGGTCAAGATACCAGGTAATATGGCGGAAGCCTTCCGCTTCACACTGGGTACAGAGCGCATCGCCGGACTGGTACAATCCTTCCAGCGCCGTATTCGCCGCCGGACTTATCTCGTTGACAATGCGTAACGTAAAACGCTCTGGCAGGTCGCTGATGATAAGCGCGCCCTCTTCTTCTTTATATGCTGTCCACGGCGCATCGTTGACGTGGATAGATACCAGCGTTAAATCTTCCCCATCAAGGCGAAGAGGCGCATCAGGCGCGCCATGACGAACAGCCTGGCTTATTGCGGTGACCACGGTTTTTTCGGCATCGAGGTCAAAGGTCAAGTCAATATCAGTAATCTGGTAATCCGGCGCGCGATAGTCATAGCGGTATTTGGCTTGTGGCTGTTGTGTCATAAAAAACCTTTCGCATCTTTGTGTAGAGTGTCGACTCCAGTCTATTCCTGTTGCGCAAATCGCGCTACGCAGAATGTTCATCTTTTCAGGCACAAACGGCCTCTTTGCTACATTTTTATAATATGTACTCATAGTTTTTAAAATCGATAAAGATCGTCCAGGAGCGCTTTAAACAAGGGATGAGCGAGATCGAGATGAAGCTTGATTAACGAACTTTAACGAACTTCACAGACCACTTTTGCCCCATCCATGCCCCACACATAATTTTAGTCAACGCCAGACCCCATCAGCCCTGCAGGGAAAATCGATAACAAACACGCCCGCAGTATGTTCCCCAAAATTTAAAAACAAGTGGTTCATGCCTTGACAGACAAAACCGCCAAAGCAAAAATACTGTATATACAAACAGTTATTAGCGAAACACGTATGTTCGTAGAACTAGTTTATGACAAGCGTAATGTTGAAGGACTCGAAGGGGCCAGCGAGATCATTCTGGCCGAACTGACGAAGCAGGTGCACCAGATTTTCCCTGATGCCGAAGTGAGGGTGAAGCCGATGCAGGCAAACTGCTTGAATAGTGATGCCAACAAAAGCGATCACGAAAAGTTGAACAGATGCCTGGTTTCAGATTAAACACATTGATTAGCCATTCTTAACCAGTAGAATCCGCCGCGACTGGCAACCATTCAATATTCGCACTATCGAACGATCGCCAGTTTGCCGCAGGCCGTTCCTGCATACGACGTGGCTGCGGCACCGATCATACCGGGCAGTCGTCAAACCTCCAGGATCGCGCATCGTCAACGATGCAGGTGATCGTGAACAAGATATAGTTTTCCACAGTTCGTACAGGATAGGCCTCCTTATTGCTGCCTTCGCAGTGACAGTAACTGTCCCTGTGTTTTCACATCCTAACCTACCATGTCCCCGATAAGTTAAGTATATGAGCGTAGAGGAGCTTTTCGACCATGGGCACAACCTCTAAATCTGAAGGGAGTTCATCAATAGATACAATAATGAACGTTTCTTTAAAGATCTTTGTAGTCAGTCCCTGTTAGGTTGTCGTGACATAAGAATATCGCTTAATTTTGAATACAGGGAAATGTAATTGATTATAAATGTTGGACATGTAGCTACAGAAAAATTCGACACAACTGGAGTGAGCGCCTGTAACAACCAACAGAGTACTTCAGTTGATTTATCCTCCTGTATTATTAATGCTGCTTCAGAATGTACCGTTTTTGTCAGAACAATAATAAAGAAATCGGACAGTTATGATGCTATGCAAATTGACAGGCTTAAAATTGATACGCAGGAAAAATACGACGCTCTTAATTTACAAAGAGAACATCACAAGAAATTTCTGCAAACTATAAAAGCAAACTCTTTTGACAGAGCTATGGCTGAAAGACCAGAAAACCCAATATCTCTGAGTCTAATATATTCTTCCATTGATTCAATAAAATATAACACAGGGAACTGTGCTGATATGTCGCTAATTTTAGGTGCGATTATTGCAAAATATATACCACAAAGACTAACCGGAATAGGATTTTCGAAAAATAATGTATTTGATGCCAGAATAAGCACATCCCTTATGTATAATAGCGCGTCAGGAGGGAATCATGTGGTCGTTTTTTTGACTTTTACTGATTCAAAAGGAATATCGGAATATATACTTGACCCTTGGCTGGATGCGCGCATTTTCAAAAAGGAAGAGTCATATGAAATTTATAAAAACAATAGCAGTGAATATATCAATGAAAATCATTGCTTCGAAGCATACGATAAATACACTGCTATAATGAATAGCGCAGAATATATAGACGCCATAACAAAGACAATAAATCTTTTATATAGAGTTAATCTTGATGAAATTCAATTAACAAATCCATTTAAGTTTATATAATTAACTCTTATGGCTGATTAAAGGAGTGTTATTTTCCCATGAATGGCATCAAAGGCATGTTACTCGCCGGAAATTTTCTGTACAACGTCGAAACGCCAACATCATAAATAATCGCTACCTGCTGTCACGGTACTCCGGCCCTAATGAGGCGCCCGGCTGCGCCCATTGTTCCGTTGTTAGTTTCGGTCGTCGGCCACCAATTTGCCCCTGCTCCCTTGCCGCTGCCAGCCCGGCGCTGGTACGCTCAACGATCAGCTCACGCTCCATTTCAATGCCAGAACAGCAAGGCTCCTCCTGAGCGAAAAGGACATTTTTTGAAAGTTTCTGGAAAATAAAAATAGTACTATTTGAGCATTAATCAAATCAGCCGATTTTTTCTAATTCATCAATCAGATGGACATAGCATTTGCTATAAAAAATAAAAGTATTCCTGCTATCTATATATAAATGAGTTATGTACATATAAAAGGAGCATTACCGTGACAAAAATAACTTTATTTCCCCATAACTTTAGAATCCAAAAACAGGAAACCACACCACTAAAAGAAAAATCAACCGAGAAAAATTCTTTAGCAAAAAGTATTCTCGCAGTAAAAAATCACTTCATCAAATTAAATTCAAAATTATCGGAACGTTTTATTTCGCATAAGAACACTGAATCTTCTGCAACACACTTTCACCGAGGAAGCGCATCTGAGGGCCGGGCAGTGTTGACAAATAAAGTCGTTAAAAACTTTATGCTTCAAACGCTCCATGATATAGATATTAGAGGTAGCGCGAGTAAAGACCCCGCATACGCCAGCCAGACCCGTGAAGCTATACTATCGGCAGTTTACAGCAAGTATAAAGATCAGTATTGTAACTTGCTCATCAGCAAAGGAATCGACATAGCGCCTTTTCTTAAGGAAATTGGCGAGGCTGCGCAAAATGCAGGTCTGCCCGGAGCAACCAAGAATGACGTTTTTACGCCAAGCGGCGCAGGAGCCAATCCTTTTATAACTCCGTTGATTACATCAGCATACAGTAAGTATCCACATATGTTTACCAGTCAACATCAGAAGGCATCCTTTAACATCTATGCGGAGAAGATCATTATGACAGAAGTTGTACCGCTGTTTAATGAGTGTGCTATGCCGACTCCACAGCAATTCCAACAAATACTAGAAAACATTGCTAATAAATATATCCAAAACACTCCCTGAACACAGAAACACCAAAAAATATGCGAGCCTCTTCCTGATTAATATGAACCAATAGTATCCATAATTTTTCCCAGGAACTAACTCTGGAGCTAACTCTGGAGCTAAACCGTCATTTACCAGTGCTAAAATTATACACTCAACCATCAAAATAATAGCCATTGCTGCTATATAACATATAGCAGCAATCTCTACTACATAGCTATATTTTTATAACTGAGATGGTTTCTCCGGCCAGTCAGGATTTAAGGTATCCACCCGGTTTACCAGCACCCTGTATTTTTTCCATTCGTCGAGCTGCGCTTTCTCATCATCTGTTGCGAGTCCAAGATCAACCGCATCCTGAAGCGGCGCGATTTTTTCAGATGCCATTTGCAGGAGCCTGCTTTTGGTTTCTTCCGCCTGACGAAGCTGCGCTGCTTTTTCAGCCGCTTCATCCTTCACCCACGCCTTACCATCCCATTTCCGGTATTCACCTCCTGGTGAAACTGATGTGACATTTTCAGGCAGTGGGCCGGGAGCGGAGATATAAACCTGATTGCAGGTTGTTGTGTCGTAAACCGTCTCGCCGCGGTGATCCTCCTGCAGACTCCATGTTTGGGTTTCAGCGTCAAATACAGCAATATGACTGAAGGGAATATCAGGAGGGGCGATATCAGTACAGTTTGCCGGTAATCCAGTGTGCGGCGGGATATATGCATCACCTGCGCCAATAAATTCGTTTGTATCTGAACGAAGATTAAAAATTTTAATTGTCTGCGCCTGTTCGCTCATTTTAAAAGTCATTATGCCAGCCTCACTATGTAGTTAAATGCAATATTTTTAACCGTGGTTTCCGCATTACCGTCTGCGTCCACAATAACGACGTGTCCGTGTGGACCGATATACATGGTGTGCTCATGTCCTCCGATATAAACTGTATGTGCATGGTCGCCAGCGGCCTGTGTCCATGCACCACCTCCAGGCTGAAATGAGGTGTGATTGGAATCTCCCCAGTATGAATTGATATAACCGCCGAACTGGTGAGTATGATTGCCCGTGGTATTGGTCGATTTCGTGCCGTAATCAAAGGATGAGGTAGATTTTGTCCCTAAGTCAGTATCCTGCGCCCGCGCGGTGTGCGAGTGCGATTTATTGCCGTCCATTTCTTGCGACAATACGGCACGTCCACTGATGGGCTTACCCTTTATTGTCCAGCCTCTCATGTCAGGGATAACGCCGGACGGATACGCTATAGCCAGTAACGGGTAAGCAGATTTATCGAAGGACTGCCCATACATAAAAGCATAACCACCATCCGGGAGCATATCAGACGGCCATGCAATCGCCGCCCCTACTGGATACGAATCCGGTGGCGGATTTAGTGAGGTGTAGAACATCGCCCATTCTGACCACTCAGCGTCGGCGGTATCTCGATGGCTGCGAATATATGCGGGCGCAGGAGCACCATTAACCCCACTCCATCCGATTAATATCTCTCCATCACCGGTTCCGGTCAGACGCAAAATATTCCCGTATTGCGTTGGATAACCGTTATTGTAAACCTCGCCCATTATCAGGCCGCTATCGCTGCCCCTTGTCGTACCAGTCAGTGCCGGAAGCGCGCCGCGTGATGCCAGTCTGTTCGCTGCAACAGCCGTACCGTTGGCAGGAAGCGCTCCGATATTTTGTACAAACAGCGGCTTTTCCGGAATATCGCCACCGTTCTGGTCTTTTTGCATGGCACCAGCAGCTTGCTTTGCTGTTTCTCCCAAACCGAGGTATGTGAGAATATCCGCAATGCTGGCTTTTCCGATGATGTCGCGCCCAACAGAAGTAAGATCTGTCTGTCCGGCTGTATCATTCCCCGTAAAATACGGAAGTTTATCTGCACCAGTAGCCAGACCAGCGAGCGCCGTCAGCGTGGCATCAAGAGTCTGAAAATCCTTACCGAACGCAGCGTACATTTTGGCGATAAAGCCGCTCAGGTCACCATCATCGAGTACATCCTGCCCGCTCTTGCTGGCTGTGTACTGTGCCAGTGCTGCAGCGATGAAGCTCGCCTGACGCAGCGCTTTATTTACCTGTGCACTTGATGCCTTGCCCGCAGTAAAACCAGACAGGAGCGCCGGCAGCGCCTCCCAGTCAGGCTGCGATGTAACATTAGCACCCTTGCCCGTCGCAAACGGTTTAAAATCATTTTTAGCCATCAGAGTAATGTCCCCCATGAACCGGCATCAAACCCGCTGATATATTCGTTATCCATATCAAACCCAAAAAACCTGTTTCCTTCAGAAGGCGTTTCCACCGAAGGAATTTCAATACTTCCGCCCCATACACCAGCGGCCTTTACCGTCAGATACCCTTGTCGTATCGCAGCAATAAGTTCGAGAGAGACCGATGAAATATCTGTTTCAGGAAAAACCCAGATACCTATGGTCATATCCTGGTTATCGACGATCTGCATCTTCAGACCGGACCCGTCCAGTGCAGCGTCAAGAATGGGAGGCAGAGAGTCGTTTCTTCCGTCCCAGTTGTTAATTGCTATCTTTGTTTTTAGAACGATGCGATAGGTTTCATCGCTCAGCGAGGTATAACCCGAATCCGGATCATATGGCCCCTGCCAGACGCCCTGGTCATATCCGAGTCCGTCAGTGTCCCAGCTGAAATAGACACCGCTTATTGGCTGGCTTACAACCCGGCTTAACCCTATCCACTGGCCGAGAATATCGAGTTGTATTCCTGTCGCATGATCAATATCAAAAGCGTTTATTAGCCCATTTATTGCGGCTGAGGTTTCAGATAACGGCCTGGTCACTAAATCGATGTGTTCAACGAATTTAGGTTTTGTCGCATGATAGTTAGTAATTAAGTCCGTATATTTGCTCATGCTGCCACCGTAATAATAATATTTTCCGGCTTACAGGAGGCAGATTCGTCGTAAGCAATATTAATATTCGCCGCAGCAACAGCTTCCGGAGATTTGCCGATCAGTAGCTCCTGAATATCGTAATAGCGTGCATTTCCACCACTGACGACCCCAAGGTTAGCAGGAGAATAAATCCGGCTCAGCAGTACCTGATCACCAATCATCAGTCTGTTAATGTAATCCGCAACAGCCTGCTGAATCTGCACACCTATCTGAGAGGTGTACCCGGCAAAAACTGTTAAGGTGATTTTTCCGTAAACAGGGACATCAGTTGGTCGCGAAAAACTGATTATGTGAGGATTGCCATATTTATCCGGTACGGTTACGGATGTTTTTCCCCAGGTCCGGACCCCCTGCCCTTTATTTCCCCGGATGGTCCTGGCTATTTCGGTCACATCGCCACCATCAACAATGGCCGAGATGGAATGCGGAGGAAGCCCGTTACCGTCAGTCTTTCCTGTATCATTTTCATAGAGCTTGTGGCGCGTCACACCAGCAATATTAGCGATCGCCCCGTCCACACCTTCAAATGGTGTGATGGATGGTATCGCGACACTCTGCCCCTGCCTGATGCGCAGTTCTGCGTCCGTTTCTGCAGGTGCGCCAACGGTGGCCGCTGCCGGGTTGGTTACCGACGTCCAGCCACGGGTCGGTGTATTGATAGTGGTAATCGTCCCGGCAGGAGCTGCAACCGCTCCGCTTTTGGAACAGATTGCAGTTGCCGTCACGGTGCCATCAACACCAATCACCACTGAATCCGGAAAACGCCAGATCACGTTATTGGTGTCTTTCACGGTGCCGTTCGTAATGGTTGTTCCTGCGGTGCCAGTGAGCAGTAAATCCACGGTAGAGTTCGTTGCACCTTTGCGCGCGATACCGTTAATTTTTACGTTACTGGTCAGCGCTGCGCCGTAACCCGTAGCAGGTGAGAAGCAGTTATAGACGGAAATGGCTGTGTTATTGGCATCGTGAATAGCAAGCGCCACCAGCGCCACCATCTGGCCGTCTTTGCTGTCCGGCTCCAGATAAGCGTCACTACCATAAATCTGCTGGAAATAGCTCGTCAGGGTATCGAGTATCGTCTGGTAATCAGGCGCACTGATCCCCTCAGCGGTTACCGTTGCCGATAAGCCGAGTGTGTCCAAATTGAGGGCCATTTATGCCTCGCTGGTTACTGTCGTTGTTCCGTAGATAGTGTCGATTTCAGCGAAGAACTGGACGCGGCGCGTCGTCGTGTTCACTGTGGTATTGAAAGAGAGGATGGATTTCACGCCCCGCGTTTCGAGGATGCGCTTGCGGATCGCCAGATTGTAGGTTTCCGGCTTTTGCTTACCGAGCACAGACTGAATCCACGGTGTTCCCTCTGTCTTATCGAGGAACCACTGCCCGTACCACAATGCAAATCGTGTTTTTACCGCCTGCGCGACAGCTTCTGGCGAGTTAATCAGCCAGGTATCATCGCCACCACCAAAAGTGTAATCACCTTCGCCGTCTTCACGTCTGTACCGCATTAGTTAGGCGCTCCTGTATTACCACCGCCAGTCTGTACCCCGCCGTGGGTATGCGTCATCAGGCTCTTACCGCCAGCCGTTACATCGTTTGTCACCGTGACAGGACCGAGCATCGTTGCGCTACCGCCGCCCTCCCCCATCCCCTGCGACAGATTGCCGTTAATGGTTACGTCACCGTTTAGCGTAATGGTGGGTGATGTGATCGTGGTTCCGCCTTCTGCAGTAGCCGTCAGCGCGCCGGGGGTTTTTACAGTAACGTTATGGCCTGCGGCCACTTCCACAAAAGCAGCTCCATCATCGGTACGCAACTGCGCGGCGCTGGTGCTGATACCGCTTATTTTTTGCGCCTGCGACTGCGGCCCGACGATACAGAACGCATCCGATAAATCATGCCCCCGATCGTCGACAGGCTCCTGTACCCCGCCGTTCTGCCACCAGAAATCGATGCAGCGATCGGCAAAAATCACCAGGCATTCATCACCAGCTTTCACCGGGAAGGTTAGCGTGCAGCCTCCGCCGCGCGGAAATACCACCGGCACATCCACCAGCAGCGGGTAAGGATTTGTCATCCGGTTGCCGTCGTTATCGGTCTCAACCGAACGGATAGCAGGCTGCACAACCGCCGTAACCGCGTCAGGGTCGAAGGACTGAATAATGCCAGGTAACGCGACACGGATCTGGTTTTTAGTGGTTTCCCGCTCAGATTTGAATGTTTCGGCAAGGTCGCCGCTGCGAGTCTGGTCAGATACTGCCATTTGTTAGGCTCCAGAAAGCAAAAAACCCGCCGGGTGGCGGGTTTGTAGATTAGGTTTTACTACCGTTCTTTCTTTGGAAAGATATTCGGATTGCGATGAAAACTTTCTGTCATAACTTCCAGGTCCCCAAAAGGAACTCTCGCTATGATGTCTTGCTCATAGTTATTAAGGAAAGCTTCTTCAGCCTCTTGTGGTTTCGGTTGATGCTCATTTTCGTCTTCTGGATAGGACATTTTCAAACCTTATTTATCAACATGCACGTTACGGAAATAATAAAAAAAACAAACGACATTGCCATCCATCGAAACAACTCATTAACAAATGCTGATTTTTCTTTATGGATTTTCTCGATACTATCAATAGCCCTACGATACATTATCAAGTGAAATCTAACTGTATTATCACGATTCCCCTTCAGAAGAAAGTCATGTTGTTCAGCTGTACGATACACTGGCATTTTAGGAATATTTCTAAGCTCCCAAGATTTCCATAGATAATAAAAACAAACCACTAAACATACAAAGCATGAACACAAACACAATAGAGACAATCTTGCTGATAGGCTAGTCTTTAACTTTTGCCCCAACTCAAAGGACCCAAAAACGGCTAATAATGCAGAAATCTCAACACCGAGCACAGCAAGAAGAAAATTAGCTTTATCCTCCAACCGTCTGTACGTTGCCTTAACTTCTTCATACCTCTCTTTTGAGTACGACAAAATTGTATCTATTTCAAGGCCAACTGCTTCATTCCGTTGATTACACATACTTTACTAATCATCAACCTTCTTGCACGGGAATGAACCGATAATTCTCGGCGCGTCCATACTGTTCTGTAGCAGCTGGACGTTCAGGAATCGCGTTTCGGTACCCGGACGATGGATATACTCGAACCCATAATTATTGCCATCTTTGGCAGGCATCAGCCCCATTTTTATCTGCATGCCCGTACCGTCTTTACCCAACATTTTTACTTTTTGAGACGTCACTGTTTCGCCATTGATTTTAAACAATGAGTCCGGGATAGCATCCATACGGAAGCTGCCACATTGCATCGTTATGGTGTTTGCACTTGCGCCAAAAGACGCTAACGCCAGCAATGAAAATATCCATCGTTTCATTTCTATAACCCTCTCTGCAAAGCAGTGCTGGATGGCATATCCGCCGCGCCACGCGCTTCGCACATCATATCCATGTACCACGGCTGGCCCCTTGTGTCACCAGTATACATAATGCCTTTCACAACATAAACGCCATCCGTTGCAATGCTGGCCGTCATTTGTTTGGACACGGGCAGGGTAACGTTAGAGTTGCCATCTATTGTTTCGTCAAAGTAACGTCCCGCTGCTTTAGCGATATCGTCATTCGGTAAAGCTGTTTTATAGATAGAAGCCTGATCCAGTTGAATTAGCCCGTTAACCCGGATGTTCGGGTTAATCAGCGCGCGGACGTTAACGCCATTACCGATGGTCTGCTGAGGCATGCCGATCAGCCCGGTGGCGCTGTTGAGCACAATCGCGTCGTGCATGTATTCACCTTCGGGCAGCATATTAAGCTGACCATCCACGAACTGCCAGGTGGTGCCGCACTGAGCAGCAACGTTATCCATAAGATGCCGTGTCATGCCAAACAACACACGTCCCCGCGGGAAAACAGTCGGGGGGAATACCGGAGTGCGACCAACGGTCGCGCCTTTGGCTTCGAAGTCCTTCATCAACAGCCTGAACATATCTTCTGTCGTGTAACCCGCTGCCAGCGTCTGATTGGTAATGCTGGTGGCAAATGCCAGATCCGTATCGGCGGCCTGAATCAGGACGTAGGAGTCAATGGGACTGTCTTTTCCTGTGACCGAGTAACGAATCTCTCCGCTAAAAATCAGTCCGTAGTTACGCCCGTCGCTCTGGCCCACCGTGTCGGCGTCAACTTCCCGCACGGTCCCGACGTCACTAGCCGATACCTCCGGCGCGATACCGTCGTAACCGGCAATCAGCCGCACTTTCGAAAACTCCTGCCCGGTGATGCAGTTCACCGTATCTGCCGAGAGGTTGTAGATTTTGAATGTTCCCACCCGTGACGCGCTGCTGGAGCAACTGGCAATAATCAACCCTGACCTGGTCGCTCAGGAAGCGCAAAAATCGTCGCCGTTGAAAGTCTCTGGCACGAAGGCCGATCTGATTCAGGCCGTGAAATCAGTCAACCCGGCAGCGGTATTCGCCGACGAATTGCTGGATGCGTGGCGGGAGAACACCGAAGGGAAAGTGCTGGTCACCCGCCAACAGCTCAGCACCGCGCTGAACATTCAGAAAGCCCTGCTGGAGCACCCGACCGCCGGCAAATTGCTGACTCACCCAAGCCGCGCTGTCGAGGTTAGCTATTTTGGGATTGATGAGGAAACCGGGTTGGAAGTTCGGGTACGCCCTGACCTTGAGCTCGATATGGGCGGCCTGCGCATTGGCGCCGACCTGAAAACTATCAGCATGTGGAACATCAAGCAGGAAGGCCTGCGTGCGAAGTTGCACCGGGAAATCATCGATCGGGACTATCACCTGAGCGCGGCCATGTACTGCGAAACTGCGGCGCTGGACCAGTTTTTCTGGATTTTCGTCAACAAAGACGAGAACTACCACTGGGTCGCCATCATTGAGGCGTCTACCGAGTTGCTGGAACTTGGCATGCTGGAATACCGCAAAACAATGCGAGAGATAGCAAACGGCTTCGACACTGGTGAATGGTCAGCGCCTATCACAGAAGACTACACCGACGAACTGAACGATTTTGATGTGCGCCGCCTTGAAGCGTTGCGCGTACAGGCATAAGGGGAAAATCATGGAAAACACAAATATTGTTACCACTGAGCAGCAGGCACCAAACACCATTTCTGCCAGTAACGCAATTTTTAACGTTCAGGCACTGGGTCAGTTAACAGCTTTCGCTAACCTGATGGCAGACTCACAGGTGACGGTACCGGCACACCTTGCAGGGAAACCAGCCGACTGTATGGCTATCGTCATGCAGGCTATGCAATGGGGCATGAACCCTTACGCTGTGGCGCAGAAAACACACCTGGTTAACGGTGTTCTTGGTTACGAGGCACAACTGGTCAACGCAGTAATCGCAAGCTCCAGTGCCATTCATGGCCGTTTTCATTACCGCTATGGGGGTGACTGGGAGCGCTGCACCAGGACACAGGAAATCACACGCGATAAAAACGGTAAAAATGGGAAGTACACCGTCACTGAGCGCGTTCGTGGCTGGACAGATGAGGACGAGATCGGCCTGTTCGTTCAGGTTGGTGCCATTCTGCGAGGTGAATCTGAAATCACCTGGGGAGAACCTCTTTACCTCTCCGGCGTTGTTACCCGCAATTCTCCGCTATGGGTTTCAAACCCTAAACAGCAAATTGCCTATCTGGGCGTTAAATATTGGGCTCGCCTGTACTGCCCGGAAGTGATCCTCGGCGTGTACAGCCCTGATGAGGTTGAGCAACGAGAAGAACGCGAGATTAACCCTGCTCCAGTCCAGCGCATGAGCGTACAGGAAATCACCAGCGAGGTTAGCACCAGGACCAGCGCGCAGGAGTCGGCAGCTAACGTTGATGCTGTTGCCGACGATCTTCGCGAACGCATTGATACAGCAAGTTCCGTTGATCAGGCAAAAGCAATCCGTGCGGATATCGAATCACAGAAAGCGTTGCTGGGTACTGCGCTGTTCACCGAATTAAAAAACAAAGCAGTGAAGCGCTATTACCAGGTCGATGCACAGAACAAAATCGAGGCAGTGATCAACTCAATTCCAAACCCTGGCGAACCGGAAGCCGCAGAGATGTTTGCTAAAGCTGAAAGCACGCTTGGCGCTGCTAAACGTCATCTTGGCGACGAACTGCACGATAAGTACCGCGTCACCCTGGACGATATGAAACCGGAATACATCGGCTAATTGCATCGGGAGGGGTTACGCCCTCCCGCCTGAGGAGGTTTTATGCGCCTTATAAATCGCAGTAAGCAATCGCCATTGGGCCGTCGCGCATGTGATGTTGCACTGGCAGCGCATCATGAGAAGTTCGGCGATTACGGCAGACAAAAGCACGTTACCAATTACACCGTTGTAGTGGATGGCGTAAAGGTTCCTGTCGAAGTAGTTAACCGGGCCACCAGCTACGTAGCCACCGCAATGATCGGCGTCCGGAAACTTAGAAATCTGCCAGCACAGGCAAACTGAATATTAGCGATGGCCCGCTGCGGGGCCACTGGAGAAAACGATGAGCAACATTATCCAACTGACGCCAAACAAGTGGGTTAGCGAAAAAGTTCTGATTGCGGTTACCGGGCTTAAGCCCGGAACCATTACCCGCGCCAGAAAAGAATCCTGGATGCTGGGCCGCGAGTACCTGCACATTTCACCAGACGGAAATCCGAAGCCTTCGAGCGAATGCATATACAACAGAGAAGCCGTTGATCAGTGGATCGAGGCGCAGAAAAAAAATCAACCAGGTGCGAAGACAACATGAAAAGCAGTACACTCGTCAATGCTCCTGGACGTCAGGAGGGATTAATGGCTAATGCATCATACCCGACAGGCGTCGAAAACCACGGCGGTTCGCTCCGCATCTGGTTTCTGTATAAAGGTAAACGTGTCAGGGAAAACCTTGGTATCCCTGACACTGCAAAAAATCGCAAGATAGCTGGCGAACTGCGTTCTTCGGTTTGTTTTGCGATAAGGATGGGGAATTTTAACTATGTGGAAAAATTCCCAAACTCACCGAACCTTGCCCGGTTCGGTCAGGATAGAAAGGAAATTACTGTGCTGGAGCTTACCGAAAGATGGTCCGAGCTGAAGAGAATGGAGATCAGCTCTAATACCATGAGTAGGTACGAATCTATCATAAAAAACATGCTTCCACTCATCGGCGAAAACAAAATGGTTTCTGCGGTGACTACTGAGGATTTGCTGTATGTCAGGAAGGAGTTGCTGACGGGCTTTCAGGTAATGAAGAAGGATCACCGGACTCAGGTTAAAGGCCGGAAATCGTCCACAGTGAATAATTACATGATGCTGATGGCCGAGATCTTCCAGTTTGGAACAGATAACGGCTATGCAAAGGAAAACCCGTTTAGCGGAATTAACCGTCTCAAGAAAGCGAAAGGGGAACCAGATCCACTCACGACAGACGAGTTCATCAGGTTTATCCAGGCATGCGGACACCAGCAGATGAGAAATCTCTGGTCACTGGCAGTCTATACCGGAATGAGGCATGGGGAGTTGTGCGGTCTGGCCTGGGAAGATATCGATCTGCATGCCGGGACGATCATTGTGAAGCGCAACCTTACCCAGACGGATGAGTTCACCCTGCCAAAAACCGACGCAGGTACTGACAGGGTGATATATCTCATTCAACCAGCTATTGATGCCCTGAGGAATCAGGCCCAGTTGACACGCCTTGGCCGGCAGTTTGAGGTTGAAGTGAAGTTGCGGGAATATGGACAATCTGTCATTCAGCCCTGCACGTTCGTATTCAGCCCTCAATGCGTCAAACGTGGACCTCGCACAGGATATCACTACGCGGTTAATTCCATTAATAAAATTTGGGCCCCGATAATCAAGCGTGCCGGCATTCGTTACCGTAACGCGTATCAGTCACGACATACCTATGCATGCTGGTCATTATCAGCTGGTGCTAACCCAAACTTTATAGCAACGCAGATGGGGCATACCGATGCACAGATGGTTTACAAGGTGTATGGAAAGTGGATGTCAGAGAAGAGCGCAGAACAGGTTTCTCTGCTCAACCAGGCACTTTCCCGCTATGCCCCATCACTGCCCCAAAGCATGGTAGCAGCGCAGTAGAAATCCTTAAATTCAAGGGGTTAGCAGTCGCATCGCTACATTTTTATAACATGGGGCACGAAATGCGCTCGACCCTAAAGACAGCTTATGGTGTGATCGGGGTTCAATAAATCGCTAAACAAGGTATACTCCAGCGGTTTTCTTAGTTGTTTATTGTACTAAACGCTCCCGTGAGAGGACGCTACAGCGCACCTATGACACAATTCGCTTCTCCTGTTCTGCACTCGTTGCTGGATACAGATGCTTATAAGTTGCATATGCAGCAAGCCGTTTTTCACCACTACTATGATGTGCAGGTAGCGGCTGAGTTTCGTTGCCGTGGCGACGACCTGCTGGGTATTTATGCCGATGCTATTCGCGAGCAGGTGGACGCGATGCAGCACCTGCGCCTCCAGGAGGACGAGTTCCAGTGGCTCTCCGGCCTGCCCTTTTTTAAACCGGATTATCTGAACTGGTTACGCGAGTTTCGCTATAACCCAGCTCAAGTCTGTGTCACCAACGATAACGGCAAGCTGAATATTCGCTTAACCGGCCCGTGGCGTGAAGTCATTATGTGGGAAGTGCCGCTGCTGGCCGTGATCAGTGAACTGGTTCATCACTACCGCTCGCCAAACGCGGGCGTTGATCAGGCGCTCGACGCGCTGGAAAGTAAGCTGGTTGATTTCACTGCGTTAACCGCCAATCTCGATATGTCCCGCTTCCACCTGATGGACTTCGGCACCCGCCGCCGTTTCTCTCGTGAAGTGCAGCAGGCGATAGTTAAACGTCTCCAGCAGGAGTCATGGTTCGTCGGCACCAGCAACTATGATCTCGCGCGTCGCCTGGCGCTGACGCCGATGGGCACTCAGGCGCACGAATGGTTCCAGGCGCATCAACAAATCAGTCCGGACCTGGCGACCAGCCAGCGTGCCGCGTTGGCCGCCTGGCTTAACGAATATCCGGACCAGCTTGGTATCGCCTTGACAGATTGCATTACAATGGATGCGTTTTTACGCGATTTCGGCATTGAATTCGCCAGCCGTTATCAGGGGTTACGCCACGACTCAGGAGACCCTGTCGCATGGGGCGAAAAGGCGATTGCCCATTATGAAAAGCTGGGGATTGATCCGCTGACAAAAACGCTGGTCTTTTCAGATAACCTTGATCTGCAAAAGGCGGTCGAGCTCTATCGCCATTTCGCCTCTCGCGTGCAGTTAAGCTTCGGCATCGGTACCCGCCTGACCTGCGATATCCCTCAGGTAAAACCGCTCAATATCGTGATCAAGCTTGTGGAGTGTAACGGAAAGCCAGTGGCTAAACTTTCCGACAGCCCCGGTAAAACGATCTGTCATGATAAAGCGTTTGTGCGCGCGCTGCGTAAAGCCTTTGATCTCCCGCAGATCCGCAAAGCTAGTTAATTCTTTCCAGGGAGCCTGCCTGGGCTCCTTTTTCAGGTTTATTTCCGAAATCTTTCACTTCAGCTGCGATTTCTACTTGTCTGATTGCAGATGCCAGGTAACATAGGAATACCCCCATTTCGGGTGGACAAGTGTTTATTTTTTCCGACTATTAACAGAGAGAATATTATGAGCGTTGTGCCTGTAGCCGACGTACTCCAGGGCCGTGTAGCCGTTGACCAAGAAGTCACCGTGCGCGGATGGGTGCGTACCCGCCGAGATTCAAAAGCTGGCATCTCCTTCCTCGCCGTTTATGACGGCTCCTGCTTTGATCCTGTACAGGCTGTCATTAATAATTCTCTGCCCAATTATAATGAAGAAGTATTACACCTGACGACAGGCTGCTCCGTGGTAGTAACAGGTAAGGTTGTCGCGTCGCCGGGACAGGGGCAAAGTTTCGAAATCCAGGCTACAAAAGTAGAGGTCGCAGGCTGGGTGGAAGATCCGGATACCTACCCGATGGCGGCAAAACGCCATAGCATTGAGTATCTGCGTGAGGTCGCGCATCTGCGCCCGCGCACTAACCTGATTGGCGCGGTAGCGCGCGTCCGCCATACTCTGGCGCAGGCGCTGCATCGCTTCTTCGATGAGCAGGGTTTCTTTTGGGTCTCTACCCCGCTGATTACCGCTTCCGATACCGAAGGCGCTGGCGAAATGTTCCGCGTCTCAACGCTGGATCTGGAAAACCTGCCGCGTAACGACCAGGGCAGAGTAGATTTTGACAAAGACTTTTTTGGCAAAGAATCATTCCTGACCGTCTCCGGCCAGCTCAACGGTGAAACGTATGCCTGTGCGCTGTCCAAAATCTATACTTTTGGGCCGACCTTCCGCGCGGAAAATTCCAACACCAGCCGCCACCTGGCGGAGTTCTGGATGCTGGAGCCGGAAGTGGCGTTCGCCGATCTGGAAGACAACGCCCGTCTGGCGGAAGCCATGCTGAAATATGTCTTCAACGCGGTTCTGGAAGAGCGTGCGGATGACATGAAGTTCTTTGCCGAACGCGTGGATAAAGACGCTATCGCTCGTCTGGAGCGTTTTGTCTCCACCGACTTCGCTCAGGTGGATTACACCGATGCGGTCGCCATTCTGGAACGCTGTGGTAAGACATTTGAAAACCCGGTGTTCTGGGGCGTCGACCTCTCTTCCGAACACGAACGTTATCTGGCGGAAGAGCATTTCAAAGCGCCGGTAGTGGTGAAAAACTATCCGAAGGAAATTAAAGCGTTTTACATGCGCCTTAACGAAGATGGCAAAACCGTGGCGGCCATGGATGTGCTGGCGCCGGGAATCGGCGAAATCATCGGTGGTTCCCAGCGTGAAGAGCGTCTGGATGTGCTGGATGCCCGTATGGCCGAAATGGGGCTGAATAAAGAAGATTACTGGTGGTATCGCGACTTGCGTCGCTACGGTACTGTACCGCATTCCGGCTTTGGCCTGGGCTTTGAACGCCTTATCGCTTACGTCACGGGTGTGCAAAACGTGCGCGATGTTATTCCGTTCCCACGGACCCCACGCAACGCCAGCTTCTGATTTTTACGTCACACTCAAGGCCAGCTATGCTGGCCTTTTTTTTCGCCTGAATGTCAGCCTTATTATCAATAAGTAAATAAATTTAATTACAACCCTCTGAATTACCACATCTTGTTACTGTATATTTCACGAAAATATTTACACATAAAAATTAATCCTTAATTTTATTGCGGATTAGATTTTTCTGCTCTAATAGCACAATTTTTCACCATAATTTCAGACATCAAGACTTCTAAATGGCTATTTTTATGAAATGGCTCGTCTGCTGCTTTTTCAGGTACAACGGTTCTACAAGCCAATAATTACAATAAAATCATAGTGATAAAAGAAAAACGATCAAATCAAAGCGAGAACTCAGGGGAAGTTTGACGTTGTTCACAAAGTTCCGCGAAAATAACATTTGTTTACATATTTTTTCCTTTTGAAACTAAATCTTTATATTTGTAGCACTTTCACGGTAGCGAAACGTTAGTTTGAATGGAAAGATGCCTGTCAGACACATAAAGACACCAAACTCTCATCAATATTTCTGTAAAGTTTTATTGACGGAATTTATTGACGGCAGTGGCAGGTGTCATATAAAAAAACCAATGAGGGTAATAAATAATGATGAAGCGCAAAATCCTGGCAGCGGTGATCCCTGCCCTGCTGGCTGCTGCAACCGCAAACGCAAACGCAGCAGAAATTTATAATAAAGATGGTAATAAGCTGGATCTGTACGGTAAAGCCGTGGGTCGTCACGTATGGACAACGACCGGCGATAGCAAAAATGCCGACCAGACTTATGCCCAGATTGGTTTTAAAGGGGAAACGCAGATTAACACCGATCTGACCGGTTTCGGTCAGTGGGAATACCGTACTAAAGCAGACCGCGCTGAAGGCGAACAGCAGAACTCGAATCTGGTCCGTCTGGCTTTCGCGGGTTTGAAATACGCGGAAGTGGGTTCAATCGATTATGGTCGTAACTACGGTATCGTTTACGATGTTGAATCCTATACCGATATGGCCCCCTACTTCTCCGGCGAAACCTGGGGCGGCGCCTATACCGATAACTACATGACCAGCCGTGCTGGCGGTTTGTTGACCTATCGTAACTCTGACTTCTTTGGTCTGGTGGACGGTCTCTCTTTCGGTATCCAGTATCAGGGTAAAAATCAGGACAACCACAGCATTAACTCTCAGAATGGCGATGGCGTAGGTTACACCATGGCATATGAGTTCGACGGCTTTGGCGTCACCGCAGCGTACAGCAACAGCAAGCGTACTAACGATCAGCAGGATCGCGATGGTAATGGCGATCGCGCAGAGTCATGGGCCGTTGGCGCGAAATATGATGCAAACAACGTCTACCTGGCTGCCGTATATGCTGAAACCCGCAATATGAGCATTGTTGAAAATACGGTTACCGATACCGTGGAAATGGCAAACAAAACGCAGAACCTGGAAGTGGTCGCTCAGTACCAGTTTGACTTCGGCCTGCGTCCGGCAATCTCGTATGTGCAGAGTAAAGGTAAGCAGTTGAACGGCGCCGACGGCTCGGCCGATCTGGCGAAATATATTCAGGCGGGCGCGACTTACTACTTCAACAAAAACATGAACGTATGGGTTGACTACCGTTTCAACCTGCTGGACGAAAACGACTACAGCTCCAGCTACGTTGGCACCGACGATCAGGCGGCTGTCGGTATTACTTACCAGTTCTGATCAGCAGACCCCTTTGTTTTATGCCTCAAAAACAGGACTTCGGTCCTGTTTTTTTATCTCTCTTAGAGAAAATGTGCGTCTTTCAAAAACAGGCGGGCTTTTTAGCGCTAACGGTTGGCATTTTGTAAATCTGCCGTTAACCTGATAGCGGATTTCCCTTCTGTAACTATAATGGAACCTCGTCATGTTTGAGAACATAACCGCCGCTCCTGCCGACCCGATTTTGGGCCTGGCCGATCTGTTTCGCGCCGATGACCGTCCAGGGAAAATTAACCTTGGCATTGGCGTATATAAAGATGAAACCGGCAAAACACCGGTGCTCACCAGCGTTAAAAAAGCCGAGCAGTATTTACTGGAAAATGAAACGACGAAAAACTATCTCGGCATTGACGGGATTCCGGAATTTGCTCGCTGCACTCAGGAACTGCTATTCGGCAAAGGCAGCGCGCTGATTAACGATAAGCGCGCACGCACGGCGCAAACGCCGGGCGGTACCGGCGCGTTACGCATTGCCGCCGACTTTTTGGCAAAAAATACTCCGGTAAAACGGGTGTGGGTGAGCAACCCCAGCTGGCCGAACCACAAAAGCGTGTTTAACGCTGCCGGCCTGGAAGTTCGGGAGTACGCTTACTACGATGCGGAAAATCACACGCTGGATTTTGAAGCGTTACAAGCCAGCCTGAGCGAAGCACAGGCCGGCGATGTGGTTCTGTTCCACGGTTGCTGTCATAACCCAACCGGCATTGACCCTACTCTGGAACAGTGGCAGGTTCTGGCTGAGCTTTCCGTTGAAAAAGGGTGGCTGCCGCTATTCGATTTCGCTTACCAGGGCTTTGCCCGCGGCCTGGAAGAAGATGCGGAAGGTCTGCGCGCCTTTGCCGCGCTGCATAAAGAGCTCATTGTCGCCAGCTCCTACTCCAAAAACTTCGGCTTATATAATGAGCGCGTCGGCGCCTGCACCCTCGTTGCCGCCGATGCGGAAACCGTGGATCGCGCTTTTAGCCAGATGAAATCCGCCATTCGCGCTAACTACTCCAACCCGCCAGCGCACGGCGCGTCCATCGTCGCGACTATCCTGAGTAATGACGCCCTGCGCGCGATCTGGGAACAGGAACTGACGGATATGCGCCAGCGTATTCAGCGTATGCGTCAACTGTTCGTGAATACCTTGCAGGAAAAAGGCGCGAACCGTGACTTCAGCTTTATTATCAAGCAGAACGGGATGTTCTCATTCAGCGGTCTGACCAAAGATCAGGTGCTGCGTCTGCGTGAAGAGTTCGGCGTTTATGCCGTGGCTTCTGGTCGCGTGAACGTGGCGGGCATGACCCCGGATAATATGGCGCCGCTGTGCGAAGCCATTGTCGCGGTACTGTAAAAAGCTGCCGACTGGCGTGACCGATAAAAAAGCCTGCACATTGCAGGCTTTTTCATTCTGCTTACCAGACCGGCATCTCATCTTGCAGGAAGGGATTATGCAGACGCTCGTACCCGAGCGTAGAGAGCGGGCCGTGGCCAGGAATAAAGGTCACATCATCGCCAAGCGGCAACAATTTACGCTTAATGGCGTCAATCAACTGGGTATGATCGCCGCGAGGAAAATCGCTGCGCCCGACGCCACCTTTGAAAATCACATCGCCGGAGATCAGCAGTTGCGACTGTTCATCAAAGAAAACCACGTGTCCCGGCGTGTGTCCCGGACAATGTAACACCTGTAACGTCACATTCCCTACGCTGACGCGATCGCCGTCGTTCAACCAGCGATCAGGCGTCAGCGGCTGACACTCATCCAGACCAAACATGCGGCTTTGCGCCGGCAGTCCTTGCAGCCAGAACTCATCTTCTTTTTCCGGACCGATAACAGGAACGCCGTAATGCTGCGCCAGTTCACTCGCCGCGCCGACATGATCGAGATGCCCATGCGTGAGTAAAATTTGCATCAACGTCACGCCGCTGGCGTCCACTTCCTGTTTAATTTTTTCCGCGTCGCCGCCCGGATCGACCAGCGCCGCCAGCCGGGTTTGTTCGCACCAGATTAATGAACAGTTCTGGGAGAACGCGGTGACCGGAATAATACGATAGTTCATACTGCTCCTTTGATTAAGCCTCGCTGATTACCAGTGCCGCGCCGGCCCGGTATCAATATGCACAAAGTTACTACGTGGGTAATATCCTACACCACCTGCGCGCATAGATAACGCCGCTTTGCGAATATTGCTCAGCGCCACGCCCTCAATATGAAAATCCATCGCCTGCCCTTTTGTATGGTAGCTTTTTTTCGCTACGCCGCTGCTACGGGCGCGTAATTCATTATTGGTATCAAGAGAACGGTAGCCCGAGATGAGCTGCACAGGTTTACGCGTCCCTAACAGCCCCTGAAGTCGGTAAAGTTGGTCAAACAGGCGGGGATCGATTGATCGGACTTTATTCGCGCGATAGTCACGGAAAAAATGGTTTAACTTTGCTAATTCATCCTGAATGTAGGCTCTTCCATCGAAAAACTCCGCCTTGATTGACTCTCCGGTATGGAGATTGTTTAACGTCAAAATGCGCGGGCGTGGGGTCGAGAGTGTGGCAAACGCTGGCGCGGGCAGGATGGCGGCGCCGAGAGCGACACCACCAAGCGCCAGCAGCTTGCGGCGATTAGCGTCAAATTTGTCCATGATAATCAGGTCTACAGGTCAATGTTATCGTTAATACACTTCTACCTTTAAGCAGACATGATACCGGCTGGCACAGACTTCTGAACGGCCCGGTCGACTTAAAGGTTGTTGTATATGCACTTCTGGCGCACGAAAGGCACCTTAACTGCCGATAAAGCCCGCGTCAAGATGGCCCTCTCCCAGCCACAACGGGGGTCTACAGCGAAACGCCCCGTTGAAGCCAAACATTAGGACAACATATTTACCAGAACTTCTTCATTTACCTGATTAATTGTTCAACCTTTGGCACAATTTGTGCGCTGGATCGCGCTGTGAGATCGTAATTGTAAATATCTGTACGATATTGCATACGTCCATCTGCGCCGACAAACGCGGTCAGATAGTAAAGATTTACTGGAATGTTCTGCCGGATATTGACATACCGCGTGTCGCCTTGCTTCAGGGCGCCTGAGATCCGCGCATCGTTCCAGCCAGCATCCTGCAAGAGCATATTCGCCAGTTCAGAGGCCTTATTGACCCGCACGCAGCCGGAACTTAACGCCCTGGCGTCACGCTGAAAGAGAGTATGGTTGGGCGTATCGTGCAGATAGATCGCATCTGAACTCGGCATATTAAATTTATAACGCCCCAGCGAATTGTGCGCGCCTGGCGCCTGCTGGAAACGGAACGGAAGATTCGATGGCGTAATGGTGGCCCAGTCAACCTGCCACGGATCGATCGCTTCTTTGCTGTTCCAGCCGCGCATCACGGTGTAGCCATGGCGCTCCAGATAGCCTGGGTCATTCCACACCTTCGGTAAAATGTCTTTACGCGCAAGCGTAGGCGGAACGTTCCACGGCGGGTTCACCACCACATTATTCAGCGCGCTGCTCATCATCGGCGTTTTACGATCGGGACGCCCGACGATCACCCTCGAAGCCAGCACCTGGTTGCCATTCTGATAGTAGACCAGCGAATAAGCGGGAATGTTTACCATAATACCGGTAGAGAGTTCCGCCGGCAGCAGGCGTAAACGTTGGATATTCAGTGCCAGTACGCCTGCGCGTTGCGCGGGAGTCATATTAAGCCAGTTACGCGTCGCCGGACCAATAACGCCATCCGCCCCCAGCCCTTGCCATGCCTGAAAACGCTTTACCGCCTCGACCAGTTCACGATCGTAGGCGCGTGCCGCCGGAGCCGACTTACTACGGCGGGCCGTTTGTTCGTCGACCGGCTGCGCCACCGATGTTTCGACTACCGCGGCGGAGGGGCTGACGACGGCGCTATCAGCAGTGTTATCGCCGGGTAAAGCCATCTTTGGACCGTCATCCAGCATCCCCGTACGCTGTAATATTTCGCGCAGCGCAGGCACATCGTTACTCCATTGCCCCGGACGCAGCGTCGCGGTATTGGTCAACTGCGGCCACGGGCGAGAGTCCGCCACCAGCTTCAGCAGCGCGTCATGCATGGGCGCATACTGTGGATGCTGCGGCGCCAGGCTGGCGACAAACATCGGCAACTGCCCCTCTTCCAGCGCGATTTGCCACTGGTTAATCACCGAGACTGGCGGCGTCGCCAATGCGTAAGGTTTGTTGCTATATAACCAGCGCTGGCCTTTGACGGGGATATTCGCAATGAAATGGAGATAGCCCATCATGGCGTCTGACAACACAACATCGCGCGCCATACCGTTTACGGCGGGATCGGTCAACAATGCCACCCAGGCGGTAAACTGCGGCTGGAATCCGGCAATCGCCACCTCCGCCAACTGTTGCTGGAAGGCTTTCACCGCATCGCGATTATCCCACATGGGCTTCATGTCGCGCGCGGCATACAGCAATGTCAGCTGGCTCATATAGACCGGCGTATAGCCGGAAGGAAGCTGCGACTGTAAATCAGCCCGGACTTTCTCGGCTGAAACGCCCTCCGGCAGCGGCTGAATCCCGGCCATAATCGCCGTCGCGGCGGATTGCTTCTGCGGCCCAGCCTGATCCGTCGCGGCAACGGCGCTATCGCCAGGTATCATTTCAGGCTCATCGGCCTGCGCATTGAACAGTGGAGCGAATGTTACGGCCAGGCATAAACTGATTGCCGACAGACAACGACCACACATCTTATTAAGCAACATCCCTTGCCCCCTGTTTTCATTATCATACTCCGCATGATTGTGCTGCCCGCAGCGCGGGTCAACCGCAACCAATGCTTTTGTTTAGTATGACGAGTCAGCCTGCTCACTCGTCAGGCTTAACTCCAGTATATAAAGTTCGTTACGTTTTTGCCTAACCTAATGTAAAGAAGTTTAAAGAAAATGCACTACCCGGAGAGATTTTTCAGATAAAGAAAAAGGCGGCTTTCGCCGCCCCAGGGTAATGATAAAGCAGAACTTGTTGTGCCGGATGGCGGCGTAACCGACTTATCCGGCCTTGCCTGATAAGCGAAGCGCCATCGGGCACTTCATTATTTCTGCCGTATTTAACTCGCTTCTGAAGGCGTATCTTCCGTCTGCGTACCGGGAAGCGTTTCCGGAAGCTGCGGCGCAAAGCCACGCAGCCCGACAACATGAACATGCTCAGTATTCTGAAACACTTTACGCACCAGCTTATAGGTCGTGCCCTTCTCCGGACTGATGTTTTCCGGCGCGGCGATGATGAGCTGCATTTGCAAACGTTCGCATAGTTCAAACAGCGTGGCGATAGAGCGCGCATCCAGACGCGCCGCTTCATCGAGGAACAGCAGGCGACATGGCGAAATATCTTTCCCGCGCAGTCTGCGCGCTTCGTCTTCCCAGCTTTGCACCACCATCACCAGAATTGACATCCCGGTCCCGATAGCTTCACCCGTGGATAGCGCGCCGGATTCCGCACGCAGCCAGCCGTCGGACCCACGGTTAACTTCAACTTCCATTTCCAGATAGTTACGGTAATCCAGCAGCTCCTCGCCGATGGTCTGCGGCGTGCGTTGCCCCATATCGATCTGCGGATTCAGGCGCTGGTACAGTTTCGCCAACGCTTCAGAGAAGGTCAGACGATTGCTGTTAAACAGATCCTGGTGCTGCTCCTGCTGTTCTGAAAGCACATCCAGCAAGGTGGCATGCGTTTCACGCACGTTGACGTTTAACCGCACGCTATTCACCTGGCCAAACGAGACGCTTTGCAAACCCTGGTTCAGCATACGAATACGGTTCTGCTCACGCTGGATAGTCTTGCGGATGATGTTTGCCACGCTGCGGGAACTGATCGCCAGCTTTTGCTCACGCGATGTCAGCTCTTCCGTCAGACGGCTCAGCTCAATCTCCATTTGTTCAATGGCTTCAACCGGATCGTCGGTACGAATAATATCCTGACGAATACGTTCGCGCAGATGCTGGTAAACGGCCACAAAGAACTGGATTTTACGTTCCGGGCGTTTCGGATCTTCCGACAGGCGCAATACGTCGCGCAGATGTTCGTTATCCGCGACGGCCAGTCGCAGCGCGCCCAACGCCTTATCCGACATGGAGCGCAGTTCATCCGCCGACAGATAAGCCAGCTCACGACGGTGCAGACGGCGTTCCACGCCATTGTCTTTCACCATCCGCATGACTGCGCACCAGCCGGCTTTCGCGGTCACGACCTGCTCGCGCATTTCATGATAATCACGCTCCAGCTTGCGCAGCTTACGGGTCAGGTTCTCCATCTCCGCTTCGCAGAAGGTGAGCGCTTTCTCAAGCTGATTGCGACGCGAACGGTTATTGCTCAACTGGGCGTGCAGTTCATCGCGACGCTGGCGGGCGCGTTCTTCCGCCCCGCTGTCGGCGCGAACGCCAATATCCTGTAATTCACGCTGCAAATCGTTAAGCAGCTCTTTTTTCGTGTCGTAAGAGCTTTTTAGCGAGGCCAGGACCTGGCTGTACTGACTTAACTGCGCGGCATGGCTGCGCAGCGCTTCGCGGGCGCGGGTACGCTCGGCTTCCGCCTGCTCCAGCCGCTGGCGCAGCTTTTCGTTGAGATCGCTGTTGCCGCTCAACATTTCCGCCGAGTCGGAATAGCTGAAATGCGCCCGACGTTCGACGACTTCAGCCAGCGCAAAAGCCTGCTGGCGCGCGTCGCGCTGCATTTGCTGCGACCATGCATAGTCTTCTTTTAACTGCTCAAACTGTTCCGGATCGCTTTGCAGAACGGAAACCACCGGCTCCAGTTTGGCTAACTGGTTGCCATATTGCTGCACAAATCGCGCCGCTTCCTGCGCCTCATCCAACCGTTCCTGAATTTCATCGACCCGATCGGCCAGCGTTTCATCGGCCAATAAATTCAGCCGCGGCAGCAAACGGTTAAGCGCGGAAACGCCCTCTTTCGCCTGCTCAAACTGAATACGCTGCTGCTGGTTGTCGCTTTCATGCGTCGCCAGCGCGCGCTCCAGCTCGACGCGACGCCCGTTCAGTCGGCGAATTTCCGCTTCCGGATCGTCCTCAAAAGCAACGGAAAGGTGGCTGCCGATAAAACGGCTGAACGCCTGGTGCAAACGCTGGGTTTTCTGAACGTCAAACGAGAGCGTGGCAAAGCGCTCGGAAAGCACTTCCCGTTCCGCATGGAGACTTTCAATACGGTTCTCGCGCGCCGCACGGCCAAAAATAGGCAGCGACGGGAAACGCGAATAACGCCACTGACGGTCGGCAATTTTCACGACCACCGCCTTTTCCAGCTCGTCAACGCTGAATACGCTGTCATCAAAAGACTGCGGATCGCCTTCGATCAGGTACAGATCTTCCGGGCAGTCGGTCAGACCTTCAAGCTGTTCGGCTATTTGCGATAAATCCGGTACGACGATCGCATGGCGCGACGGGCCATACAGTGCGGAAAAGTACGGCGCATCTTCAAGGCTGACATCATCGTAGATTTCCGACAGCAGTACCCCGCCAAAACGCTCCGCCAGCGCATTCAAACGCTGGTCTTCCGCGCCGCCCGGCTGGCTTAAACGTTCGATCTCTTCATCAACCGCATTTTTACGCGCGCCCACTTCGTCGCGTTCGACAATGGCTTCGCGCTCACGCTCCAGTAGCTGTTGCAGGTATTCGGTCACTTCCTGGCTGGACGTAAACTCCTCGCCACACTGTTCGCTAAGCTGGTTAAGGCTGTTTTGCGCCGCCAGCCAGACAGGAGCGCGTTGCATCAGATGCTGGATACGGGATTGCAGCTGCTCCTGCTCCTGACGCAAGGCCATACGCTGTTCGCTGGCTGTCGATACGCTATCAGACAAGGACGCGATGCGGGCTTCCAGCTCCTGATGCAGCGCTTCCAGTTCGTCAATATCAAAATTTTTGCCCTGTCGCTTACAGAACTCAGCCAGCAGACGTTCCGCCTCTTGCTGCTCGCGCAGCCGCTGTTCCAGTTCGCTCAGGCGCATCCGCAGCGGCTGTACCTGTTCCGCCAGATGACGCTGGTTCACGCCGTCCCGTAACAGCTCGCGCGCCACGTCCCAGGCTTCGCTACGTGCCAGCGGGCCGTTGATCGCCGCCACCAGCTGGTAAGCCTGCTCAAACTGACTGTGCGCGGTTTGCGCCACGCTCATTTTTTGTTCCAACGACAGCAGTTTTTCCGTAGCTTCCTGCTCTTTTGCCTGGAAAGTATCCAGCCATTCGGCGGCGCTTTCCGGCGTTAGATCCGGCAGATGGCAAAGTTCTTTAGCGCGGGCGAGCGCTGATATCGCCTGGTTATACTGAATCGCGCGCGTTTGCTGTACATCCAGCGCCTGCTGGTAATCCGCAAGCTGGCTTTTGAGTTCATCGACTTCCAGCTCGGCGGCTTCGGCACGCGCTTCATTTTCGTCCTGCATTTCGGCGGCTTCCGCCACCACTTCATTTTGCTCTTCGAGTCGAATCTGCAGCTCTTCAAGATCCGCTTCGTAGCGTTCAATTTTTTCCTGCTGGCGCAGCGCGGTTTGCACCAGATTCAGGTGATCGCTCGCCGCCTGGTAATCCGCCTCAAGAGAACCTTCGGCGCCGTTATGTTCGCCCAACTCACGGGCCATATCGACGTGCTTATACTGCTCTGCCGCCAGTTGCTTGCGCGATGTGTACAGTTCGCGTCGAAACGCCAACGCCTGATCAAGGTGAACCCGACGCTCATTGGCGTGGCGCATATAATCCGCCGCCACATAATCGGTGGCTTCGCTGATCAAATGCTTAAACAGATCGCGATCGGATTGGGTAACACGAATCGCTTCCAGCGTGAGTCGGTTCTCGCGCAGCGCCGCTTCCATATCCTGGAACGCCTTGCGCACGCCGCTGTTTTCCGGCAATAAATAATCGCGTAGCGATCGGGTAATGGCGCTGGAGATCCCGCCGTACAGCGAGGCCTCTATCAAACGATAGAATTTACTACGATCGGAAGCGGAGCGCAGACGACGGGCGATAATCCCTAAGTCAAACATCAGCGAATGATAATCGGTGATGGAGTTAAACTGCTTAAACTGCACGCCTTCCATCTCGTCAAGCTTGTCTTTCAACTCAGCAAGCGACAGTACGCGCGCCTGACGTTCGTTTAATGTCTCCGTCACCAGTTGTGTCGGCTGTACCGACATCGGCAGCCCCTGGATAGCGAACGGTTTGATGTCCACTTTGCGATCGCGCCCAGCGACCTGCTGCAGACGCACGCCGACCACCACCCGCTGATGGCGGGAATTAATGGTGTCGAGCATGGAGTAACAGACGCCCGCCTTCAGCTTACCGTGCAGACCTTTATCGCGCGAACCGCTGGTGGCGCCGGCTTCCGTGGTGTTACGAAAGTGCAGTAATGTAAGATCCGGGATCAGCGCCGTGACGAACGCCGCCATCGTCGTGGATTTCCCGGCGCCGTTGCCTCCGGATAACGTCGTGACCAGTTCATCCAGGTCAAAAGTGCGGGCAAAAAAACCGTTCCAGTTAATCAGCGTTAGCGAGCGAAATTTACCGCGTTCAATCATTATTCTTCCTCTCCACTGTCCGGCTGACTCTCTTCGGTCTCATCATTAAGTTGCAGATGGTTTTCAATGGGCATCGCTTCCCCGTCGCGGATGAGACGACGCTGCGCCTCGCGAGGATCGTCGCCGGTGCGGACATCCGCGCCAAAGCGGAAGACCGATTCGGTAATGCGGAATTTGCTGCTATCGTGGCCCATAAACCATACCATGCCCAAACGACGCAGGCGGTTTAAAGAAGAACGCACCTTTTCCTGCAGTTTCTGACGATCAACGTCAGATCCCGTCGAGCGGTTATTCACCAGCTTTAGCAGTTTGGCTTCGTCCGCAAGGGTAAGCAGCTCGTCGTACAACTCCTGCTGAGTAAAGATCCCTTCGTTGGCCAGACGCTCCGGGCTAAGATAGAGGTAGCAGAGAATTTTACCGACCATCATATCCAGTTCGGATAACACCGAGCGCGGGATAAGCGTGGTAGAACGCGGACGCAGGTAGAAGAACCCCTCCGGCGCGCGAATCAGTTCCACGTTATAACGCGCGTAAAACTCTTCCAGGTATTCCTGAAAATCCATCAGAAAGGCATGATTATCCAGTTCGTCCAGCCCGATGTGGCGGCCCGAACGTAATGCGCTATCCAGCGCCGGAAATAACGGATTCGCCAGCGCCTGCGCCAGCTTAACCGGCATCACTTGTTCAATATTTGTCAATGACATGCGCCTGTACCTTGGCTCCGTAATCATTAATCGGCTGCCATTTGGCTGGCAGTCCGGTGAAATCTGCTTGCGCTACGCCAAGACGTACCGCTTGATCGATAACAATACGCGCCACGTCGAAATGACGCGCGCGCGGGTATTGCGCCAGATACTCGCGCACCACCAGCCCAAGATCCAGTGGCGTTTGTCTGGTTTTGTAGATAGCCAGCTGTTCTTCAATGATGGCCGCTAACTGCTCGCGGATCTCGTTAAACTCTTCATATTCCAGATCCGGCGGCAACTCCCCGGTGACTTCATCGTCACGCAACGCCATCTCTTCATCGCGCATATCCAGCAGACGATCGGCATTCGCGTAGGTTAGCGCCCACGGATCGTCAAAATAAGTCTGTACGGACTGGCGCAACCGCTGGGCGAAGACACGGTTTTTATCCATATCGATCGCGGTACGGATAAATTTATGCACGTGACGATCGTAGCCGATCCATAAATCAATAGACTGCTGACCCCAACTGATAATGCGGTCAAGTTTACTTTGTAAGTCAAACACCAGCCTGTCGACAAAATGCAGATCATCGTGCGTCATCGTGGCATCCTGAATGCGCAGCAGGTTAGCCTGCAGCTTATCGCCCGCCGCCTCCAGCGTATCCTGCAACTCGCGCAGCGTACCAGACGTTTCGGAAAGCAGCAGTTCACAGCTGGAAATCGCCGCCCGCCAGTCTTTATTCAGCAGTTGTGCGATATCGTCTTTCACCTGCTGCTGCTGTTCATCCATGATGCGCTGGGTCAGATCGATACTGTCGAAAATCTCCGCCACCGAATATTTCAATGGCGCGTAAACGTTGCGATGCCAGTGGAACTCATCGCCACCCTCCGCTGCCGCATCCGCCGCGCGCTTCAATTCGCCGGCCACAATCGACAACTGCATAGAAAGACGCAGCGTAGAGAATTCGCGTTGACGAATGTAGTAATCGGTGATGCCAATCCCGAGCGGGGTTAATCGGTAAATCGCATTGCCTTCCGCCTGCTCGCTGGTAAAGCGGTTCAGCAGACGTTGACGCACCATATCGTTAATCGCGTTATTAGCGCGCACGCCGATGGTTTCGCTGGTTTGCTCAAACGCATCACTCACATGGCGGAATGCATCCACCAGCTCACCTTCACTCATCTCGCCGTCAAGGCGTTCGCCGTTCAACGTGGCGACCGCCAGCAGAAAGGAAAGTCTGTCTACCGGCAGCGAGATGGAAAAGTCGTTTTTTCTGGCCCAGGCAACCAGTTCGGGGACTGTCTGGGAAAATTCACTCATAGGTTATCCTTGCATCTGCGGCTAGCGCCGGGCTTTTAATCGCGGTGACATGAATGTAGCGCCCAAGGCTAATATACGGCTCCTGGCGGCAATAACGCGTTTCCAGTTCGACCAGGGTCTCATAACAGTCACGCTGCTGGTGTTTTTCACGCAGATAATCATGAAACACACGCACGCCGGTTTTACCGGTAATCTGCCAGCCAATCGCCTCCAGCCACTGGTACACCTGCGCGGGATCGCGCGGGTAGTCAGGCGACAGCGTGCGCTTCTTGCGTTTAGGCATCCCCGCCTGCACGTAGTCAAAATTACCCGCCACCATATTGTGCATCAGCAAACCGTTAGCGTTATAGAACATCAACGACAGTGCGCCGCCAGGGCGCAATACTGACCAGAGCGTTTCTAATACGCCGACAGGATCGGCTACCCACTCCAGCACAGCATGAAACAATATCAGATCAACCGGGCTTTCCAAATGCGAAGCGACGTCCTGAGCCGGGCATTGTATAAAATGCATGTCTTTGCTCACACCTTTTGCCTCGGCCGCCTGCCGCGCGCGGGCGATCATTTCGCCAGACAGATCGCATAACGTCACCTGATGGCCGCGTTCCGCCATCTTAATCGCCGTTTGCCCTTCGCCGCCGCCGGCATCCAGTACCCGCAGTTTTCGCCCGCCAATCTCCTCCAGCACGCGATCCAGGTCTTGCCACAGAATGGCTTGCCGTAGTTGTCCTTTGGTCGTGCCGTAAATGTTACGGGAAAACTTTTCAGCAATGTCATCAAAATTGCGATCCTGCATCGGACTCTCCACAGGCTGGCTTAGGCGTTATCTGATAAAACCGCTATTTTGTCACAGCCGCGGCGAGAATGAACCTGTCTGGTGTAATATCACCGTTAATCCTCCGCTATATGGTTAAAAAAGGAACCAAAAAGGATGCTTTTTACGCTAAAGAAAGTGATTGGCGGTATGTTATTGCCGCTTCCGCTGATGTTGCTGATCATTGGCGTCGGCCTGGCGCTGCTCTGGTTTAGCCGCTTTCAGAAAACCGGAAAAGTATTTATCAGCGTAGGTTGGCTGGCGCTATTGCTATTAAGCCTGCAACCCGTTTCTGACCATCTGCTGCGTCCGATAGAAAACCGCTACCCTACCTGGCAGGGTCCGCAAAAGGTGGAATATATTGTGGTTCTCGGCGGCGGCTATACCTGGAACCCGCAGTGGGCGCCGAGCTCCAATTTAATTAACAATAGCTTACCGCGGCTGGCGGAAGGCATTCGGCTGTGGCGTGCGAATCCGGGAGCAAAGCTGATTTTTACCGGCGGCGTAGCAAAAACCAATACGGTAAGCACGGCGGAAGTCGGTGCGCGGGTGGCGCAGTCGCTGGGCGTACCGCGTAACGATATTATTACGCTGGATAAGCCAAAAGATACGGAAGAAGAAGCCGCCGCCGTTAAGCAGGCCATCGGCGACGCCCCTTTCCTGTTGGTAACCTCCGCCTCGCATTTGCCGCGTGCGATGATTTTCTTTCAGCATGCCGGGCTGAATCCGCTTCCCGCACCGGCGAATCAGTTGGCGATCGATTCGCCGCTCAATCCCTGGGAGCGGGCAATTCCGTCCCCGGTCTGGCTGATGCACAGCGATCGCGCTGGGTATGAAACATTAGGGCGACTTTGGCAGTGGCTGAAAGGCATATCAGGCAAGCCAGGGGAGTAATGATTTCGCCGCCAGATCAAAATTGGTACGGTTAAAACTTCCGGTATTGACCAATTGCGCAACCTCGTCCCACAGCACATAGAGCCAACGCCGCCAGATGAAGGACTCCGCCACTGGCGCGCGTTGCAGATAATGCCAAAGCAATCCCTCCGCCAATGGATTATCCATCAGGCGAAACAGTTCGAACTCTCTCGGCGCCCACAGCATCAGCCCGGGGCCGACCATCGCCAGAAGCTGATCGCTACGGGCGTCTTTAAGCATACTGCGCAGGCAGAAGTTGCCATGCACCAGTACGCAGTTGTCGTTAAACCCTTCAAATAACGAAGGAAGACATTCTCTGGTACGAAACAGAATGCGTTTGTCCTGCATCGTCAGGCCGGTATTGCTGAACTGATTTAGCGTCGTCCACAGCACCTCCACACGCTGACGATACCAGGAAGGCCAGATATTCTCCTGAGTATGGTCTACGGCGCCCACGCAACCGCGGCTATCCTGCCGATGCCAGGCTAACAGCCCTTCGACAATCTGATCTTTTAGCTGTTCCCAGCGTTCCGGAGTGCGCGCCGGCGCCTCGACCGGCACACCGCGCAGTCGTTCCAGTAGCAGCACATCCGGACCAGGATGCTCTTCATGCGTCAATACGCCATAGATTACCGGCATCCTCACCGTACCGCTACGCGCCAGCATTGAGGTTTTCCATGCCAGTTGCTGCGCAACGCCGGGAGTAGTAAAGCTTCGCGCCATCAGCGGCATCGGATTTCCCTGGCTGTCATATAATGACCACAATGCGGAATCCGCTTTCTCATTCACGCACTCTATACGGCTAAGTTTTTCACCCAACAAATGACTGAGTTCGGCCCGCAACTGTTCCATTCCAGATTACCCCCATTAGTGCTACTGCTTTAATAATGAGCGTCGTATGGACAGATGTCACCCGTATCAGATCAAGGGAAGAAAAGAAAAATGAGGAAAATCGTAACGGTACGAGAAAACCGCCACTGATGAGCAAACGTGAGTATTCATCTTTGCGCTATCATACCGCGCTGTTCATGACCGTCTAAGACGATCATGAACAGGATCATGTTAACGCATTTCAGCGCGCACGCGCTCCAGGTCGTCGGCGGTGTCTACGCCCGTGCCGGGCACCGCTTTGGCGACGGCGACATGAATTTTTTCGCCGTACCACAGCACACGGAGTTGCTCCAGCATTTCAATATGTTCCAGCGGGCTGGGTTGCCAGCTCACGTAACGGCGGATAAATCCCGCGCGATAGCCATAAATGCCCAGGTGACGAAGGCAAGTATCCCCTACCGTTTCCAGACTTTTTGCAAAGCGATCGCGATCCCAGGGAATCGTCGCCCGGGAAAAGTAAAGCGCATAGCCTTCAGCATCCAGCACGACTTTTACCGCATTCGGGTTAAACGCTTCTTCGGCGCTGTGAATCGGCACCGCCAGCGTCGCCATGCCAACCTGGCGCTGCGCCAGATTTTCCGCGACCTGGCGAATAATAACCGCCGGGATCATCGGCTCATCGCCCTGAACGTTCACAATAACAGTATCGTCGCTGAACCCGCACTTCTCTACCACTTCCGCCAATCGTTCGGTGCCGGACTGGTGATCGGCGCGCGTCATGCACACTTCGCCGCCAGCCGCTTCTACCGCACGAGCCACGTCTTCATGATCGGTGGCGACAATAATGCGTTCCGCGCCAGATTCGCGCGCCCGCTCCAGGACATGAACAATCATGGGCTTACCATTAATATCCACTAATGGTTTGCCTGGCAGTCGGGTAGATGAAAAACGGGCCGGAATGATGACGACGAAACTCATGATTTACTCTCATCAGATGTCAGGGAGCGAGCTTCATTTTCCAGCAATACAGGAATGCCGTCGCGTAACGGGAAAGCGAGATTATCCAGTTTGCAAATTAATTCTTGCTTTTCCTGGTTATACCAGAGTTTGCCGTTACATACCGGGCAGGCGATGATTTCAAGCAGACGATGATCCATAGTTCCTCCAGATGGACCGGATTGTGAATCCTTCAATATTAACATAATCGGTTATGGTGCAGGGTCTATTTCCCAGCCATGACGCATGGCGCTAAACAGGCCTGGCGGACATTGTCCCAGCGTCACGCGCGATGCCCGTTGCCAGGCAGCAAACGCGCTAATCGCCTGCCAGATTCCTTTTTGCAGATTAACGCCAGGACGAATATCGTCCTCCAGATACAGCGAGATAACCTCAAGTCCCCCCGTTTTACGGTGCATTTTGGCGTCCATTCGCCCGACTAAACGGCCCTGGTATAATAGCGGCAGCACAAAATAACCGTACTGGCGCTTCGCCGCAGGCGTATAACATTCCAGCCGATAGTTAAATCCGAAGAGCTGCGCTGCCCGCTTGCGATCCCATACCACAGGATCGAAAGGCGACAGTACTGCGCTATGGGTCGCTTTTAAGGCGTTATTTAGCGCCGGTTCAAGCTGCGAAAGAAGATCGGCATGAAGCCACATCCGCCCCAACGTTTCCACCTCGACCGGAATAATCTGCTGCTGTTCCGCCCGGCTCTCCCGCCATCCCTTCAGGTCAGGACGTTTCAGGCGGTAGTAATCCGCCAGCCACTGTTCACGGAAAATCCCCAGACTGCGCGCGCTATTATCCAGCATCAGGCTTTCCGCCTGCGACTGTGACAGTCCATCGCGTCCATCATCCCAGTGCGGCATCACACGGGGCGTTAAATCATATACACGTTGAAAATTACGCCGCTCAACAACCATGACTTTTCCGGCGGTAAATAAACCCTCAAGGTGGCGTTTATGTGGTTTCCATTCCCACCAGCCGCTGACGCCTTTCCGCGCATGTTCAAAATCGGCAGAACGCACCGGACCGTGCTCCTGAATATGCCGCACTAGCTGTTCTATTTCTTCCGCGTGCTCATGCATCCATGCCGCGCGATATTTCCAGCCCATCTTTTCCGGCGACAGCATACGATGGCGGATAAGTTTAAAGTCGCGGCGTGGTAAGAAACAGGCCTCATGCGCCCAGTATTCGATTAACTCGCCGCGTCGCAGCGCCTCATCCAGCCAGGCCTGCGGGTACGAACCGAGACGGCTAAACAGCACCAGATAGGGGCTACGTGCGACAACATTGATGGTATCAATTTGCAACAACGCCATGCGTGAGATGGCGGCAAGAACATCGCCAGGCATCGCGTTACGGCGCGGCTTTTTCAATAGCCCCTGCGCAGCAAGGTGAAGACACCGGGCCTGGGAAAGAGAAAGGTACGGCAATGACATTCATGGCTCCATAAATTCATCACTGCCGCTGCATTGGGGTACGCTAGCGAACCAGCGAGGTGATATGTTGAAGCAACTTATCAGGCTGCTCACCGGACAAACGCGCATCAACCGGTAAGAACCACCAGTTATCTTCGGCAAAAGCACGGCATTTCACCGCGTCTTTTTCCGTCATTACCAGGGTCTGCCCTTCACCGACCAACGCCTGAACGTCAGCAGGGGCGAGCGTTTGATGATCGGCCAGCGGGACACACTTTTGCGGATGCGCGCCACAGGCTTCCAGCGTCGCGAAAAATCGCGGCGGATGACCGATGCCCGCCATCGCCACAATATTGCTCAGTTGCGCCACATCGCAACGCGCTCCCGTACGTAAGTTCACCGCCAGTCCAGGCGTTAGCTGCATGGGGATTTCGCCCGCCCGGGCGACGCCGCCATTCACGATAGCGGCATCCACGGTTTTCAGGCGACTGGCGCGTTCGCGCATAGGACCGGCAGGAAGCCACCAGCCGTTGCCAAAACGGCGCACGCCGTCAATCACCACAATTTCAATATCTCGCGCTAGTCGGTAATGCTGCAACCCATCGTCGGTGATAATAATCTGCACATTATGCGCCGCCAGAATCGCTTTCACCGCCGCGGCGCGTTCAGGCGCCACCGCGACAGGCGCGCCGGTCCGTTGATAAATCAATACCGGTTCATCTCCCGCTTCTGCGGTTGTCGTCTCCGGCGTCAGGAGCAGCGGATAAGCGGCAGCTTTGCCGCCGTAGCCGCGGGAAACGACCCCCACGCGCACGCCACGCTGTTGCAGCTTTTCCACCAGCCAAATGACTACGGGTGTTTTACCGTTACCGCCAGCCGTAAGATTCCCTACCACAACCACCGGTACCGGCGCTCGCCAGGCGCGTTTAAAACCAAGCTTATAGCTCAGACGAATCGCCCCGCTCACCAGGCCATACAGCCAGGAGAGCGGCAGCAGTAACCGCCATAGCGGGGATTCACCAGACCAGATACGCGCTATCATTGGCCAAATTGCATCTTATGTAGCTGGGCGTAAACGCCGTGTTGTGCCAGCAGCTCGCTATGAGTGCCGCGCTCAACGATAATGCCGTCTTCGACCACAACGATCTCATCCGCCTGTTCGATGGTGGAGAGACGATGCGCAATCACCAGAGAGGTACGGTTTTTCTGCAGCTCATCCAACGCTGCCTGAATCGCACGTTCAGATTCGGTATCCAGCGCGGACGTAGCTTCATCAAGGATCAAAATCGGGCTGTCGCGCAGTAAGGCGCGGGCAATCGCGATACGCTGGCGTTGACCGCCGGAAAGCAGTACGCCGTTTTCGCCGATGATGGTATCCAGGCCATTATCCATCTTGTTGATAAAGTCCATGGCATAGGCCATGCGCGCCGCCTCTTCAATCTGCTCGCGGCTATATTCTTCCGTCCGGGCATAAGCAATGTTATTGGCGACCGTATCGTTAAACAGATGCACGTTTTGCGAAACCAGCGCCACCTGATTACGTAGAGAGGCCAGAGTGTATTCGCGTAGATCGTGACCATCCATCAGGATGTGTCCTTCATCAATATCGTAGAAACGGGTGATCAGACTGGCGATAGTTGATTTACCCGATCCGGAACGCCCCACCAGCGCCACGGTTTTCCCGGCAGGAATTTTCAAATTGATGTTACGCAATGCCGGCACTTCACGGCCCGGGTAAGTAAACGTCACATTGCGGAATTCGAGATCGCCGGTCGCGCGGTCAATGACACGTTTACCTTCATCTTTCTCCTGTTCGCTGTCCAGAATCGCAAACAACGTCTGACAAGCTGCCATCCCACGCTGGAACTGCGCGTTAACGTTTGTCAGCGATTTTAATGGACGCATCAGCGCGATCATGGAGGAGAACACCACGGTGATGGTCCCAGCCGTCAGGCTATCCATTACACTTGGGAAGCTCGCAGCATAGAGAACAAACGCCAGCGCCAGCGAGGCAATGAGCTGAATGATAGGATCGGAAATTGACGAGGCAGAGACCATTTTCATGCCTTGCAGTCGCATCTTATTGCTGACTTTATCAAAGCGTTTAGTTTCGACTTCCTGACCGCCGAAAATCAGTACCTCTTTGTGTCCTTTCAGCATTTGTTCAGCGCTGGTAGTCACTTGTCCCATCGTGTTCTGCATATTTTTACTGATGCTGCGGAACCGCTTTGAGACAACGCGAATCGCAATCGACACAATCGGCGCTAAAACAACCAAGATGATCGACAGCTGCCAGCTGTAATAGAACATCATGATAAACAATCCGATGATCGATGCCCCTTCACGCACCACGGTAATCAGCGCGCCAGATGAAGAAGAGGCAACCTGTTCTGAATCGTATGTAATACGCGACAGCAGCGTACCGGTAGACTGTTTATCAAAGAAGGCGACGGGCATTCCCATCATATGGCCAAACAGGCGACGGCGCATGGTCATTACCACCTTGCCTGACACCCATGAAATACAGTAGCTGGAGATATAGCTAGTGATGCCTCGTAATATCATCAGCCCAATAACCACCAGCGGCATCCACAGCAACACTGAGCGATCCGTTTTACCGAAACCATCATCCAGTAATGGCTTGAGGAGCGATAGCATGAAGGTATCGCTGGCTGCGTTGAGAATTAACGCTATGCCCGCCACGATCAGACCTGCTTTAAAAGGCGCTATGGTTGGCCACAGTCGGCGGAAGGTCTGCCACGTAGAGAGATCTTTATCGTTATGCATTCAAAAAACCAGCATTTGTTGAAATAGCCGCATATTCTACCCGTTATCCTCGGACACGCCAAACCACTGATGATACCAGCGAGGTAAAATTTGATCCCGCAAGCCTTGTATGCGCCAGCCCTGCGGAGAAAACCGCAGCGAAATTTGCCCCTGGTGGGGTGTATCAAACCACAGATACGCCTGTTGTCGGTAGCGCTGTTTTACCTTGCGGGACGGCAGCCGCCATGCGTTATAGCGCGATGCGGACGCCAGCGCCGCTTCACCATGTACGCGCTGAATAAATGGTAGCGACGACGACGTATTACTACCATGATGCGGCACCTGGATAAACGTCGCCGCAAGATGTCGCCAGTAACGACTTAGCATTTTTTGTTCAGCGCCCGCTTCAATATCGCCCGTAAGCAGGATGCTATGTACGCCGTCATCCACTTTGACCACACAGGAGCGGTTATTTCCTCGATCGGCACTTTCGCGTAACGGCCAGTGCGCCTGAAACGTTAGCCCCTGCCATTGCCACTGCTCGCCGCGAAAACAGGGCAAATGTCCCTGCCAGCCTAACGGGCTGCGAATCCACATTGACGGCCAGATCCGCTGTAGCGAACGCAGCCCACCCCGATGATCCAGATGCTCATGACTCAAAATAACGCCCTCCGGCGTCAGATTATGCCAGCGCAACCAGGGAATAATAACCTGTTGCCCGCTGTCGCCCTCCGGCCATGCCCGACCGGTATCGTAGAGTATTACTTTATCGCCCCTGACGATCGCTATCGCCAGCCCCTGACCGACATCCAGCATATGCACCTGCCATCCGCTGGCGTTTATTGGCCGCCAGAGTGGCCAGCTCATCAACAATAACCCGCATAAACAGACCGCCGGCCAGGTACGCCAGACGTTTAATCGCCACGCGATAAGTGTTAGCCAGGGCAAAAACGTCAGCCACTGCCAACGGTTATCAATATTCACCCAGCCCTGCGGTAAAGCATTCAACAGGTAAAATAGCGCGGCTAACGCGCGATCGGTCAGGTACCATACCCACTCTTCAAGAAAAAATGGCCCGGTTAAATGCAGAATCATTCCCGCCAGGATGAGCGGAACCGTCACAAATGTGACCCAGGGTACGGCAAAAAGATTCGCCAGCATTGCGGTAACGCTTATGCCATGAAAAAGCGCCACCTGGAGAGGCAAAAGCAGAAGTGTAATGCCTGCCTGTAGGTGAAGCAGGTTAAGCAACCAGCGTAAGCCTCGTGGAAAATTTCCGTTTGGCACAGGAAACCACTGATACCAGAATAACAGGCCGGCAACCGCAAATGCTGACAGCCAAAGACTTTGTGATATAACCGCCACAGGATCGGCGAAAATAATCGCGGCCAGACAGCAACACCAGACTTGCCAGCCGCTCCACTGTCGTCCGCTTAATTTTAATCCTCCCCAGACGCTCAGTGCCGCCACCGTGCGCAGCGCAGGCGGTTGTAAGCCGGTAAGCCAGGCATAACATATCGCGCAAAGAATGCCGCCCAGCAATGGCGTCTGCCAACGAATCCATCTGACCGGCAAAAAGAATTGTCCGCCACGGATTAATCCGGCAGCCAATAACGCGGCAAAAGCGATATGCAGGCCGGAAATCGCCATCAAATGGGCAGTCCCCGTATCGCGCATAACGGCCTTCACCTCCTGCGACACCTCTCCCCGCTCCCCCATTCCCAACGCCAGAATAACCTGTTGCCACGGATAAGGCGCAAGCGTAGCGCGAAGCGAAGCAAGATAGCGCCCACGCAAGCTACACTCAGGGTTAATCGCTTTAGCCTGTAGAAAACGCCCGGTCAATGGTTGGTGCTGCGCCAGCGCGTAACGTTGGCTATCAAAACCGCCTTCGTTAAGCTGTCCGTGTACCGCTCTGACCTTCAGCGTCATCGCCCACTGTTGCCCGGCACACACTTCCGTGGGTAAGTACTGGCCATGCAGGACAATCCCTACAGCAGGAAAGAGCGGCTTTCCGCGCAAATGGGTGATTCGCCCATAATGAGTGGTCATATGATCGGTGGCAGTAATGACGACTGTCGCCTCCTGCGTCGCGGCGGGCAGGACGTTTCCCGCCCAGATGGCCTGCCTGGCGGCAAATATCCCCCACATGAAAAAGAGCAAGGTTAATGCCGCGTAGCGCGCATAGTGATGGGGTATGAGGCAAAGCAAACATGCCAGACAAAACAGCACCGCGAGAATCCACGTGTCAGGTAATACTGGCAATATCATGAGCGGAAGTATGCCGCATACTACGCATACGCTGACCGTCGTTATCTTCATAGACACCTCCCTGTGCGGGAAAGTGTGCAGGTTCAGGACGCCATTGTCCGGGGGAGATTTTGTGCTATACGGCGCGGATTCCAGGTTTTTTACCTGATAAATGTAAGACGCAGCAAAAAATGCGAAACGTTTTCCAGTTTTCGGTCGAATAGCGTTTGCGCCTGACGGCGTATAAATGAAAAAAGCACCCTGGAGGTGCTTTTTTCGGGTTCAAGTTTTGCGTTAAAACTTAACCGTAAATATTGGCGCGATCGCGCAGTTCTTTACCCGGTTTAAAGTGAGGAACGTATTTTCCTTCCAGTTCCACTTTATCGCCGGTCTTGGGGTTACGTCCGGTACGAGGCGCGCGGTAATGCAAAGAAAAACTGCCGAAACCGCGGATTTCAATACGCTCGCCCTGCGCAAGAGTCGAGGCCATATGCTCCAGCATCTCTTTTACCGCATCTTCAACCGCCTTAGCGGGAATGTGAGATTGCTGGGTTGCAAGTCTTTCAATCAATTCTGACTTGGTCATGATTCCTCCGGTTCCTTAAAGGCAAATTGGCTGCAGCCGTGAGATTGATTAAGGGCGGCCGTAGCCGCCCTTAGTGCTTGATTACAGGCCGAAACCTGCAATCTGTCAAGTAATCTCGTTATACTTCGGACTAAAAGGCCCGAAGTTTCAGAGGATTACTCGCCTTTAGCTGCTTTGAATGCTTCAGCCATTGCGTTGTTAGAGAAGTTTGCATCTTCCTGTTTGTTAACAGTTGCGATGGCATCTTTCTCGTCAGCTTCGTCTTTCGCACGAACAGACAGGCTGATTGCGCGGTTTTTACGATCAACGCCGGTGAATTTAGCTTCAACGTCGTCGCCAACGCTCAGAACCAGAGTCGCATCTTCAACGCGGTCACGGGATGCTTCAGAAGCACGCAGGTAACCTTCAACGCCGTCAGCCAGTTCTACGGTTGCGCCTTTCGCGTCAACTGCAGTGACTTTACCGGTTACGATAGCGCCTTTCTTGTTCAGAGCAACCCAGTTGTTGAACGGATCTTCTGCGAGCTGTTTAACGCCCAGGGAGATACGTTCACGTTCTGCGTCAACCTGCAGAACAACTGCAGCGATTTCGTCGCCTTTTTTGTATTCACGAACTGCTTCTTCGCCTGCAACGTTCCAGGAGATGTCAGACAGGTGAACCAGGCCGTCGATGCCGCCGTCCAGGCCGATGAAGATACCGAAGTCAGTGATAGACTTGATTTTACCTTCAACGCGGTCGCCCTTGTTGTGGGTTTCTGCGAACTGCTGCCACGGGTTAGATTTGCACTGCTTCAGACCCAAGGAGATACGACGACGTTCTTCGTCGATATCCAGAACCATCACTTCCACTACGTCGCCAACGTTAACCACTTTGGACGGGTGGATGTTTTTGTTGGTCCAGTCCATTTCGGAAACGTGAACCAGGCCTTCAACGCCTTCTTCGATTTCAACGAAGCAGCCGTAGTCGGTCAGGTTGGTCACGCGACCGGTCAGTTTGGTACCTTCCGGATAACGTTTAGCGATAGCAACCCACGGATCTTCGCCCAGCTGTTTCAGGCCCAGGGATACACGGGTACGCTCGCGGTCGAATTTCAGCACTTTCACGTTGATTTCGTCGCCAACGTTCACGATTTCGCTCGGATGCTTAACGCGTTTCCAGGCCATATCAGTGATGTGCAGCAGGCCGTCAACGCCGCCCAGATCAACGAATGCACCGTAGTCAGTGAGGTTCTTAACGATACCTTTAACTTCCATGCCTTCCTGCAGGTTTTCCAGCAGCTGATCGCGTTCTGCGCTGTTTTCGGATTCGATAACGGCACGACGAGAAACCACAACGTTGTTACGTTTCTGGTCCAGCTTGATTACTTTGAATTCAAGCTCTTTGCCTTCCAGGTGCAGAGTGTCACGCACCGGACGAACGTCTACCAGAGAACCTGGCAGGAACGCGCGAATACCGTTCAGCTCAACAGTGAAGCCACCCTTAACTTTGCCGTTGATAACACCGGTAACAGTTTCAGCATCTTCGTAAGCTTTTTCCAGCGTGATCCATGCTTCGTGACGTTTAGCTTTCTCACGAGAGAGCAGAGTTTCACCGAAGCCGTCTTCTACTGCATCCAGAGCAACGTCAACTTCGTCACCAACCTGGATTTCCAGTTCGCCCTGGGCGTTTTTGAACTGCTCAGCCGGAATGGCAGACTCAGATTTCAGACCGGCGTCAACCAGTACTACGTCTTTGTCGATAGCAACAACAACACCACGAACGATGGAACCCGGGCGGGTTTCGATTTCTTTTAAGGATTCTTCAAAGAGTTGAGCAAAAGATTCAGTCATGTTTAATCTTCAGGTTTCATATTTAACGTCCACCTGGCTCCGTGCCGGATGGGGTTGTTTAACATACCCGCTGTCAATCCTTTGCAACGGGGGTACTACAAATTCGGTCGCATTTAAGCGAGAGCCAATTTTTGGCGCGCATATTGTAACGCTTTTTCAATCACTTGCTCAATGCTTAATCGGGTAGAATCCAAAACTAATGCATCAGCAGCAGGAACTAACGGCGCTACAGCGCGATTACGATCGCGATCGTCGCGTTCCTTGATCTCGGCCAAAAGGCGTTCAAAGTTAACACTAAAGCCATTCTCCTGCAACTGTAGCATACGTCGATGCGCACGTTCCTCCGAGGAGGCGTCAAGGAAAATTTTTACCGGCGCATCCGGGAAGACCACGGTCCCCATATCGCGTCCATCGGCGATTAAACCAGGCGCTTCGCGGAATGCACGTTGGCGGCGAAGAAGCGCTTCACGCACGCGTGGGAATGCCGCCACCTGGGATGCCGCGTTCGCGACTTCCTGCGTACGGATTTCGCCGCTAACGTCCTCGCCTTCCAGGATAACTTCCAGGTTGCCGTCCGTTGAGACGAAACGCACGTCCAGATGGGACGCCAGCGGCACCAGCGCATCTTCAGAGGCGAGATCGACATGGTGATGCAATGCCGCCAGCGCCAGTACGCGGTATATCGCGCCGGAATCCAGCAGATGCCATTGCAATGCTTCCGCCATTGCTTTGCACAAGGTGCCTTTACCTGCACCGCTTGGGCCATCAATGGTTATTACCGGGGCAATTGCCGTCATCTTTATCTCCTTAAACAGGCGTACCGTTAACGTAAACGCCGCGCATTATACGCGCCAACGCTCGCGACCGTTAACGTTGCGTGCAAAAACCAGTTTTGTCTGTAATCAGATGCGGAATAATTGCGCAATTATAGCGGGCCGGCGAGAAACCAGCCCGAAAGATGACAATGATTTACTTTTTATCTTCGGCAATTCTGTCGCGCATATGCTGCGCGCGATCGGCTGAAGCCGGGTGGGAGTCCATCAATGATTTTGCATGACCTGCGTCCATTGTGGCGAATTTTTCGAATGCCGTGACTAAGCCCTGGGTGTTAATCCCACGTTTTTTCAGCAGATCGTAAGAGAAGTCATCCGCATCCGACTCCTGACTGCGAGAAAACGCCGAATTGATGACGCCTTCCGCCAGATCGCCCAATTGAGACTGGGAAAGCTGCGCTGCGACACCGCTGGTGGCGGAAATCGCATCGCGAGCCGCCAGCGTGGCATAGGCGGTCTGCATTGCCTTGCGGGAGTGCCCTAAAGAGACATGGCCCAGTTCATGGCCCAGTACGCCTTCAATTTCATTATCGGTCATCAGATCCATCAGGCCGGAGTATACGCGAACGCAACCGTTCGCCATCGCCCATGCGTTGATATCGCTGGTCATATAGACTTTATAGCTAACCGGCGTACCGTCAATGTTGTTACCCAGCGCTTTGGCGATTTTGCTCAGACGTTTGGTGTATTTGCTTTTCGTACCTGCCAGTTGATTCTCGCTGTCCATTTGTTTACAGGCATTATTAGATAATGCCTTAACATCCGCATCGGACAGTGTGGCGGCTTTGTAGGCTGACATGCCGGAACTGGCGATTAAATTGCCATTCACGCCATTTTTACATCCTGCCAGTAGCGTAGCGGAAATCGCCACCGCCAGTAATAATGATTTATTTTTCATACTAATCTTCCGTTGATAACTATTATAAAAAACACATAAATCAATGTGTTAAATCATCAACAAATTAGCATTAGTCATAATTGTAAAAATAGTGCGAATGCGGACCTCGATGCGCCAGCCTGTCGACTGGCACAACAGAAGGATTAGGCAGGCGTACTCATCCGCGCCAGTTGTTCAAAATAATCAGGGAACGTTTTTGCGGTACATTTCGGGTCCAGGATCGTGACTGGCGTATCGGACAGTGCGACCAGTGAGAAGCACATCGCCATACGGTGGTCGTTGTACGTGCCAATATCCGCGTGATGGAGCTTCGCCGGCGGCGTGATACGAATATAGTCGTGCCCTTCTTCGACTTCAGCGCCCACTTTACGTAGCTCGGTCGCCATCGCGAACAGGCGATCGGTTTCTTTCACTCGCCAGTTATAAATATTGCGCAACGTCGTGGTTCCTTTCGCAAACAGCGCCGTGGTGGCAATCGTCATCGCCGCATCCGGAATATGGTTCATATCCATATCTATGGCGTGCAATTCGCCGCGCGTGCAGGCAATAAAATCATCGCCCCAGGTAATGGTCGCGCCCATTTTCTCCAGCACATCGGCAAAACGAATATCGCCCTGCATACTTTTGCGGCCAATCCCGGTCACTTTTACCGTGCCGCCTTTTATCGCCCCGGCGGCGAGAAAATAGGACGCTGACGAGGCATCGCCCTCGACCAGATAGCGACCCGGAGAGTGATACTGTTGACCGCCCTTCACGACAAATTGTTGGTAGTGATGGTTCGCTATCTCCACGCCAAAGGTTTTCATTAAATTTAGCGTGATATCGATGTAAGGTTTTGATACCAGTTCGCCTTTAACGCGAATAGTTGTGTCTTCAGGCGCCAGCGGCGCCGTCATCAGCAGAGCGGTCAGGAACTGGCTGGAAACGCTACCATCAACCTCAATGTCGCCGCCGGTAAAACCGCCGCGCAGACGCAGGGGCGGATAGTTTTCCTGCTCCAGGTAATCAATATTCGCCCCACCCTGACGCAGCGAATCGACCAGATGGCCTATCGGACGCTCTTTCATACGCGGTTCGCCGGTTAACACTATCTCATTTTGCCCCAGACATAGCGCTGCCGCTAACGGACGCATCGCGGTTCCGGCATTACCGAGAAACAGTTCCAGAGCGCCTGACGCGCGTAATGGGCCGCCATTACCCGTGATATCACAGCGGGTGCGATCGGCAGAAAGGGTGTAATTGATCCCCAACGCGCTCAGGGCATTGAGCATATGGCGGACGTCATCGCTATCCAGCAGATTCGTCAGAACGGTTTTACCACAAGCTAAAGCCGCCAGGAGCAAAGCACGGTTTGAAACACTTTTGGAGCCAGGTAAATTAATGGCGCCATCGACCCGCGCGATAGGTTGTAACGTCAGGGATTCCATGAAACTCAACTCTCAAAAAACAGAAATAAAAACCCCACAGACTGGCCGTGGGGATGAAAAAAGAAACGTATTAGCCGTGGCGACGCTCAAAATCGATCATGAAATCGGTCAGCGCTTTCACCCCTTCAATCGGCATGGCGTTATAGATAGAGGCGCGCATACCGCCAACAACACGGTGCCCTTTTAAGGCGTGCAGACCGGCGGCGAAAGACTCTTCCAGAAAGACCTTGTCCAGCGCATTGTCCGCTAACTGGAACGGAACGTTCATCCGCGAACGGTTGGCCTGTGCGACATCGTTACGGTAGAAATCGCTGTTATCAATCACACCGTACAGCAACTCCGCTTTTTGCTGATTGATTTTGTGCATCGCCGCCACGCCGCCCTGCGCTTTCAACCATTTGAACACCAGGCCGGAAAGATACCAGGCGAAAGTCGGCGGCGTATTAAACATCGAGTCGTTATCATTCAGGACGGTGTAGTCGAGAATGGACGGGCAGCTCTCATGCGCCTTGCCTAACAGATCTTCCCGGACGATAACCAGCGTCAGTCCTGCCGGACCGATATTCTTCTGCGCGCCAGCATAAATTACGCCATAGCGAGAGACATCCAGCGGCGCAGACAGGATGGTAGAAGAAAAGTCCGCCGTGACGACCACCTCCGGGCCAAAATCCGGCATTTCATCGATGGCGATGCCGTCAATGGTCTCATTCGGGCAATAGTGTAAATAAGCGGCGTTATCGGAAAGCTGCCACTCGCGCATCGGTTTTACGGCACGTTTGCCGTCAACGGTGATTTTGGCGTCGATAATCTGCGGCGCACAGTATTTTTTGGCTTCTTTGATGGCGCTCGCCGCCCAGTAACCAGCATCGACATAATCCGCCGTGGTTTTATCGCCCAGCAGATTGAGCGGCACGCCAGCAAACTGCCCGCGACCGCCGCCGTGACAAAATAAGACTTTATAGTTGGAGGGGATATTAAGGAGATCGCGAAAATCCTGCTCCGCCTCTTCAGCGACCTGGATAAACTCTTTGCCTCGATGGCTAATTTCCATTACCGACGTACCAAGACCGTGCCAGTCACGCAGTTCCTGTTGCGCCAGTTTAAGTACTTCCGCCGGTAGCATCGCCGGACCTGAACTAAAATTAAAGACCTGAGCCATTTCCCCTCACCACGCTGCATTGTTTCCTGCCTGACAGACATCAGGCAAACGTTATTCATGTGAATATCGGTTTTATCATTCAGTGACACGCGCCGCAATGGGTAAAACAATGCGAGGAGAAAATGCGGCATGCGTCACGCAACAGAATCTTCCGGATTAACCGTATAAATCCGATATTTTCGCTGTTAAACAACGCGTTTAGCCCGGCTTGCCTTCGTCCATTCTGGATTTGCGCAGCGCGGACATAATTGCTTTTCCCCGACGTTCATGCGTATCACTTCACTGCAACGTACGCAGGCATAGTCGCCAGCCTCCGGCGCCACGATAAAGCGTGGCGTACAGTGCTCAGGAAGAATGCTTAACCCCGGCTTAACGTCTTTATTTTCAAAGAAATAGACGCTGATTTGTCCGTTTGTCTCCAGGATGGCCAGTCTGACCTGCCCCAGTTGCTCAACGCCATTCAAGCGAAGCTCCATAAAAAACTCAAACTCCGTCATGTTTGAGCGCTGCAGTTTTTCCCACGCCAGTTCGCCGTCTTCAACAATGACCACCGACTTGCCTTCCAGCAGATCTTCCAACTTTTCACTATGCGCCATCAGCCACATGACCAGGCGATAGAGCAGCGCCAGGGTGATGAATACCACCAGAACAGGGAGCATCGGAACGTCATCATAAAACGCGACGTCGCCTGCCGCCGACCCCAATGTCAAAATGATCAGCACTTCAAAAAGCGACATTTGCCGTACGCCGCGTCGTCCTGTCACCTTTAAGAAAAGAAACACCAGAACAAAGGTGTAAAAGCTACGCAGCGCCACTTCCCCCAAAAACGCTACCGGCACGTTATCCAGCGCCATTCGTTGCAAATCAAATGCTTTCATTTTTTATGCTCTTCCTGTGAATTCCAGTGTAAAAGCATAGCCAATACTTTTATTTCCGCCGACGTCCCGGCGAGATAGCGCCCGTCACATAAAACCCGTATCATTGCGCGCTTTCCGTACGACAAAAGTGATTTTCATGACGCAAACATTTATTCCCGGCAAAGACGCCGCGCTGGAAGACTCCATCGCCCGCTTCCAGCAAAAGTTACTCGACCTCGGCTTTCACATCGAAGAGGCCTCCTGGCTGAACCCGGTGCCAAACGTCTGGTCAGTGCATATTCGCGATAAAGAGTGCGCGTTATGCTTTACCAACGGAAAAGGCGCGACCAAAAAAGCGGCGCTGGCCTCGGCGCTGGGCGAATACTTCGAGCGTCTGTCAACCAACTACTTTTTTGCTGATTTCTGGCTGGGTGAAACCATCGCCAACAGCCCGTTCGTGCATTATCCGAACGAAAAATGGTTCCCGCTGACGGAAGACGACGACGTACCGGAAGGCTTGCTTGATGCCCGTCTGCGCGCGTTTTACGATCCGGAAAATGAACTCACCGGAAGCCAGTTAATTGATCTTCAGTCCGGCAATGAAGCACGCGGCGTCTGCGGCCTGCCATTTACCCGCCAGTCCGATAACCAGACCGTGTATATTCCGATGAATATCATTGGCAACCTGTACGTCTCTAACGGAATGTCCGCCGGCAATACGCGTAATGAAGCCCGCGTTCAGGGACTGTCGGAAGTCTTCGAGCGTTATGTGAAAAATCGCATCATTGCGGAAAGTATTAGTCTGCCGGAGATTCCCGCAGAGGTGATGGCGCGTTATCCGGCGGTAATGGAGTCAATCGCCACGCTGGAAGCCGAGGGTTTCCCGATTTTCGCCTATGACGGCTCGCTGGGCGGTAAGTATCCGGTTATCTGCGTCGTGCTGTTCAACCCGGCTAACGGTACCTGCTTTGCTTCTTTTGGCGCCCATCCTGACTTTGGCGTTGCGTTGGAACGTACAGTGACCGAACTACTCCAGGGACGCGGTCTGAAAGATCTTGATGTCTTCACCCCGCCAACGTTCGATGATGAAGAAGTCGCGGAGCATACTAATCTGGAGACCCACTTCATCGACTCCAGCGGCCTGATTTCCTGGGATCTGTTCAAACAGGACGCCGATTACCCGTTCACGGACTGGAGTTTCTCCGGCACTACCGAAGAAGAATTCGCCACGCTGATGGCCATCTTTGCTGCTGAAGATAAAGAAGTTTACATTGCCGATTACGAGCATCTCGGCGTATACGCCTGTCGTATTATCGTACCGGGAATGTCTGATATTTATCCTGCCGAAGATCTGTGGCTGGCCAACAACAATATGGGTAGGCATCTTCGTGAGACTCTGCTTTCGCTGCCCGGTAGCGCCTGGAATAAAGAAGACTATCTCAATCTGATTGAACAATTGGATGAAGAAGGTTTTGACGATTTCACCCGCGTGCGTGAACTGTTGGGTCTGGCGACCGGAGCGGACAATGGTTGGTATACACTGCGCGTCGGCGAATTAAAAGCAATGCTAGCGTTAGCGGGCGGCGATTTGGAGCAGGCGCTAATCTGGACAGAATGGACGATGGAGTTCAATTCGTCGGTCTTTAGTCCGGCACGCGCAAACTATTACCGTTGCCTGCAAACGCTGCTGCTCCTGTCGCAAGAAGATGCGCGTCAGCCGCTGCAATATCTCAATGCTTTTATAAAAATGTATGGCGCAGAGGCTGTAGAAGCCGCCAGCGCCGCGCTTAGCGGTGAAGCGGCTTTTTATGGACTACCGGCTGTCGACCACGATCTACAAGCGTTCCCGGCGCATCAGTCCTTGCTAAAAGCGTATGATAAATTACAGCGCGCGAAAGCGGCATACTGGTCAAAATAAGGCCATATGAGTGACTTAGGGTAGGTTTACCCTCTCGGCTGCGTTATATTACGGGGCGCCTTTGCGGCCCCGTTTTATTTATTTTCACTAAACGGCGAAAAATGTAATAACAAGGTTAAATATTGGTTGTTGATATTAAATTAATTGACATAGTGATGTTACTTTATTTGTTGATTACTCCATATTAATTAACCGTGCAGCAGGAGGAGTCAGGAAAAAATTCAACTCTATTTATAATTTTTAAAATTTATTTTTATTAGGATAATCAAAAAGTTACACCGTGATTGCATAAAAGCCATGCGACTTACGGGCCTATAAGCCAGGCGAGATATGATCTATATCAAATTCTCATCTATAATGCTTTGTTAGTATCTCGTCGCCGACTTAATAAAGAGAGAGTTAGTGTGAAAGCTGACAACCCTTTTGACCTTTTACTCCCTGCAGCAATGGCCAAAGTGGCTGAAGAAGCAGGCGTCTATAAAGCAACGAAACATCCGCTTAAGACTTTCTATCTGGCGATTACCGCCGGCGTATTCATTTCAATTGCCTTTGTTTTTTATATTACTGCGACAACCGGTACTGGCGCGATGCCTTATGGCATGGCGAAACTTATCGGGGGTATCTGTTTCTCTTTGGGACTGATTCTCTGTGTTATTTGCGGCGCTGATCTTTTCACCTCTACTGTTCTGATCGTTGTAGCTAAAGCTAGCGGTCGCATCACCTGGGGGCAACTGGCTAAAAACTGGTTAAACGTCTATTTTGGTAACCTGATTGGCGCTCTGCTTTTCGTGTTACTGATGTGGCTTTCCGGCGAGTATATGACTGCCAACGGTCAATGGGGACTTAACGTCCTGCAAACCGCCGACCACAAAATGCACCACACTTTTATTGAAGCTGTCTGCCTCGGTATTCTGGCGAACCTGATGGTTTGTCTGGCCGTGTGGATGAGCTATTCAGGTCGTAGCCTGATGGACAAAGCGTTCATCATGGTACTGCCCGTCGCCATGTTTGTCGCCAGCGGTTTTGAGCACAGTATCGCAAACATGTTTATGATTCCTATGGGTATTGTAATACGCGATTTCGCTACACCGGAGTTTTGGACCGCAGTCGGTTCGTCTCCGGAAAGTTTTTCTCACCTGACCGTGATGAGCTTCATCACTGATAACCTGATTCCGGTCACGATCGGTAATATTATCGGCGGCGGTTTGTTGGTCGGGTTGACATACTGGGTCATTTACCTGCGTGGTAACGAGCATCATTAATCTGTTGATGCCCATTACACGCAGTAAATAAAAAATCCACTTAAGAAGGTAGGTGTTACATGTCCGAGCTTAATGAAAAGTTAGCCACAGCCTGGGAAGGTTTTACCAAAGGTGACTGGCAGAATGAAGTAAACGTCCGTGACTTCATTCAGAAAAACTACACTCCGTATGAGGGTGACGAGTCCTTCCTGGCTGGCGCTACTGACGCGACCACCAAGCTGTGGGACAGCGTAATGGAAGGCGTTAAACAGGAAAACCGCACTCACGCGCCTGTTGACTTTGACACCTCCGTTGCTTCCACCATCACTTCTCACGACGCTGGCTACATCAACAAAGCGCTTGAGAAAATTGTTGGTCTGCAGACTGAAGCTCCGCTGAAGCGTGCGATTATCCCGTTCGGCGGCATCAAAATGGTTGAAGGTTCCTGCAAAGCGTACAATCGCGAGCTGGACCCAATGCTCAAAAAAATCTTCACCGAATACCGTAAGACCCACAACCAGGGCGTATTCGACGTTTATACTCCGGACATCCTGCGTTGCCGTAAATCTGGCGTTCTGACCGGTCTGCCGGATGCGTATGGCCGTGGCCGTATCATCGGTGACTATCGTCGCGTAGCGCTGTACGGTATCGACTACCTGATGAAAGACAAATTCGCGCAGTTTACGTCTCTGCAATCCGATCTGGAAAACGGCGTAAATCTGGAAGCGACTATCCGTCTGCGTGAAGAAATCGCTGAACAGCACCGCGCTCTGGGTCAGATCAAAGAAATGGCGGCTAAATACGGCTGCGATATCTCTGGCCCGGCGACTAACGCTCAGGAAGCAATCCAGTGGACTTACTTCGGTTACCTGGCTGCGGTTAAATCTCAGAACGGCGCAGCAATGTCCTTCGGTCGTGTATCCACCTTCCTGGATGCGTACATCGAACGTGACCTGAAAGCAGGCAAAATCACCGAGCAAGACGCACAGGAAATGATTGACCACCTGGTCATGAAACTGCGTATGGTTCGCTTCCTGCGTACTCCTGAATATGATGAACTGTTCTCCGGCGACCCGATTTGGGCAACTGAATCTATCGGTGGTATGGGCGTTGATGGCCGTACTCTGGTTACCAAAAACAGCTTCCGCTTCCTGAACACCCTGTACACCATGGGGCCGTCTCCGGAACCGAACATCACCGTTCTGTGGTCTGAAAAACTGCCGCTGAACTTCAAGAAATTCGCCGCTAAAGTCTCCATCGACACCTCTTCTCTGCAGTACGAGAACGATGACCTGATGCGTCCGGACTTCAACAACGATGACTACGCTATCGCATGCTGCGTAAGCCCGATGATCGTTGGTAAACAAATGCAGTTCTTCGGTGCGCGTGCAAACCTGGCGAAAACCATGCTGTACGCAATCAACGGCGGCGTTGATGAAAAACTGAAAATGCAGGTTGGTCCGAAATCCGAACCGATCAAAGGCGATGTTCTGAACTTCGACGAAGTGATGGATCGCATGGATCACTTCATGGACTGGCTGGCTAAACAGTATGTCACCGCGCTGAACGTTATCCACTACATGCACGACAAGTACAGCTACGAAGCCTCTCTGATGGCGTTGCACGACCGTGACGTTATCCGCACCATGGCGTGTGGTATCGCAGGTCTGTCCGTTGCGGCTGACTCCCTGTCTGCCATCAAATATGCGAAAGTTAAACCGATTCGTGACGAAGATGGTCTGGCTATCGACTTCGAAATCGAAGGCGAATACCCGCAGTTTGGTAACAACGACGCTCGTGTAGATGACATGGCGGTTGACCTGGTAGAACGTTTCATGAAGAAAATTCAGAAACTGACCACCTACCGTGGCGCTATCCCGACGCAGTCTGTTCTGACCATCACTTCTAACGTTGTGTATGGTAAGAAAACTGGTAACACCCCGGATGGTCGTCGTGCTGGCGCGCCGTTCGGACCAGGTGCTAACCCGATGCACGGTCGTGACCAGAAAGGCGCTGTCGCTTCTCTGACCTCCGTTGCTAAACTGCCGTTTGCTTACGCGAAAGATGGTATTTCTTATACCTTCTCTATCGTTCCGAACGCACTGGGTAAAGACGACGAAGTTCGTAAGACTAACCTGGCAGGTCTGATGGATGGTTACTTCCACCACGAAGCGTCCATCGAAGGCGGTCAGCACCTGAACGTCAACGTCATGAACCGTGAAATGCTGCTGGACGCGATGGAACATCCGGAAAAATATCCGCAGCTGACCATCCGTGTATCTGGTTACGCAGTACGTTTTAACTCCCTGACGAAAGAACAGCAGCAGGACGTTATTACTCGTACCTTCACGCAGACCATGTAATGGGTTTGACTGAAATTACGCTATAAAAAGCGTACAAAAAAGGCTCCATGTCAGTGGGGCCTTTTTAATTTTTATAAAAGCATATTTCGACAACCAGAATTTTTACTTATAAATAAAGTGTTATTATGTGATCTATATATTCTTCTCAGAATAGCATCAATTTCTCTTTTATTATTTTGATAATCATCATAATCCTTATTTAATACATCAGAAAACAGCATGGTGTTAGCTTCTGTAAAATCACATGACAATGACGGCATATATCCATGTAGCAGATAGATAAGTGTTGGATGAAACATATCAAACAGGACTTCTCCCTCTAATTCCCAGTAACCTATTTTACAAAATTGGGTAGAAATCTCAAAAGACCCCATTTGAAGACAGCGTAGTTTATCCATCTCATCCTCAGTAAGCGTACCATTCCATTCAACACATGCCATTTTTCGATCTTCTCCAGATCGCATAAGCTTATAAACTTCATCCTTAATTTCATCATCTTCATTAACTTCCTGCCTAAGTTTAAAAGCAAAGTTTTCTAATAATTCTGGATAGCAAGCAATTTTTTCTCCATACTTAATACATACTTTAAAAAACAACTCTTCTTCATCTTCTTCCATCACTTTAAAAATACAGTTTTCTGAAACATTGAGGATACGATGCAAATTACATTTATCAATAACCTTGCCATCAATCTCAAATGAAACTTGTGTCTGACTCACATCAAAACGCATAACAAAGCGGTCTTGTTGAGATGGATTAGCATATTGTTTTAATTGTGCAAAGGCATATATCTTCTCCATACCGACTGTATCAACATTAAGGTCAGCTTGATTTTCACGTTCACATCCATGGATGAGTGTATATAATACCTCCAGTACCTCTCTTTTTTTGTGTGTTCTGAAGCAGTCCTTAAATCTATCCCATACCCCCATGTATAGCGCTTCTTCTTTGTCAGAACTCATCAAACGGACTAGCCGTGAAGCATTAACTTCATAGTTATGACGATTACCAAAACTTAACGTAACTGGCATAATAACTCCTTTGATTATTTACCGCGAAAGCAAAATTCAATCCGTTGCTCTCATTTTTTGATTAAAGCCACACTCTATTTAAGAGATTGAATCAGTCCGGCTTTAGAAATAACATCAGATTTAGACCTGATTGCATGTTGAATGCGGCGCCAGGCGCTGGACAGCGCATAACGTTCTTTGGACACATCTGAATTATGTTGAGAATTATTTTCGTTCTGACCACAACAAAACGGCGCCAACCATTTGAAAAAAGAGGCGGATCATAAACAGCAAAACCAGGGCGCTATGGATGATACACTTGCAGTATGTATTGCGGTTCGGGCGTTACGAGCTGATGAATGAGCCAGAATTTCTGGTGGTGCAAGTTATACAGCATAGATTTGCCGTATATTTTATACTGAATAGAGGTAAAATAGCTCCATTGCAGCACATTCTGGAACAGCCACACATTCTGTAGTCCAAAATTTACGCTCGCAGTACCGCTTTTTTACAGGATGCAACCCCCTTACCAGGGTGCCCAACATGCCCGGAATGTGTCCATAAACCCCATGTTATTTAGAGCTAGCCGAAGCGATATGAGTAACTTAACCGATTGTATTACAAATGAAAGTGTTGCAGTAACTGCTGATAAAAAGCCGGTTATTGGTCGCATTCACTCCTTTGAATCCTGTGGCACCGTTGATGGCCCAGGCATCCGCTTTATTACCTTTTTCCAGGGCTGCCTGATGCGCTGCCTGTATTGCCATAACCGCGACACATGGGATACGCATGGCGGTAAAGAAATCACCGTTGAAGACTTAATGAAAGAGGTGGTGACCTATCGGCATTTTATGAATGCTTCTGGCGGCGGCGTGACGGCATCCGGCGGCGAGGCCATTTTGCAGGCAGAATTTGTACGCGACTGGTTTCGCGCCTGTAAAAAAGAAGGTATCCACACCTGTCTCGACACCAACGGCTTTGTGCGCCGTTATGACCCAGTGATTGATGAACTGCTGGACGTTACCGATCTGGTGATGCTCGATCTCAAGCAGATGAATGATGAGATCCACCAGAATCTGGTCGGTGTCTCTAATCACCGGACGCTGGAATTCGCTCAGTATTTATCAAAGAAAAATGTGAAGGTCTGGATCCGTTACGTTGTCGTTCCCGGCTGGTCTGACGACGATGATTCCGCGCATCGCCTGGGTGAGTTTACCCGCGATATGGGGAATGTCGAAAAAATCGAACTGCTGCCCTATCATGAGCTGGGCAAACATAAATGGGTGGCAATGGGCGAAGAATATAAACTGGATGGCGTGAAGCCGCCTAAAAAAGAGACCATGGAGCGTGTGAAGGGCATTCTTGAGCAGTATGGTCATAAAGTGATGTATTAATCGCCTGCTATCTTATCCGCTTTTAAACGGCTACCCGTGACGGTAGCCGTTTTGCTGTCTGGATAACGCTCTTACCGCTAAAATACCCGACTCCGCCGTCAGACAGGCCTGGTTAACAATATTGCGCTTACCAGGTATTAAATACAGAGTCGCTTATCTGCTGCTGGGTTGAAGGTCTGACAACTATTGCTGACCCGGTGCCTGTTAATACCATGGTCTCCGCCTGGAACCCAGGCACCTGTGACCTTAAAAGGCGCTCGCCTGACAGGAGCGCCGTGGAAAAGAGCGTCGTTATGTGTTTCTACGCGCCAGCAGTGGGAAAATTAATCCCAACCCGACCAGGACAAAAGGCGTCACGATGTTCAACGTCAGCTGGAATGTCCACTCCGGTGTGAACGCCTCCATTTTGGGGAAAATACCGGTAAGGCAGGCAAACGCGGTGAAGGCAAAACACCATATTCCCACAGTTAACGCCAACGCCCGGTTGCGAATAAACACATATTCGGGTTTGTACTTTTGCGCCAGTCGAATGACAGCAATAAAGGCGACAAATACCCACAGATAGCGCAGCGGCATAACAACTGAGTTGAGATTAAGCAGCCATTTGTACAGGTTGTTCATATCGCCGATGCCAAGCGTTGGCAACATAATCAAGATAGCGACCAACACCAATGTCAGCAAATAACCGTTAACTGGCGTACCTGAAGCGTTAGTACGACATAAGCGCTGCGGGATATATTTACTGTCTGCATCACCCAGCAATACTTTTAGTGGCGCATCAATAGAAAACACCAGCGCGGCGATTTGCCCCAGAGTATTGGCAATGGCATAAATCACCATTAATGAATTACCCATATGGTAATACTCACCCAATTTCTGGAATGCATAATATTGCCCATTGGTCATTAAATCGTCAGGTATATGCCGGGAATCAAACATCATTCCCATCGCCAACGAACCGAGGATAGCGCAGACCGCAACCATGACGGCTAAAAAGAGCATCCCCTTCGGAAATTCTTTTCCTGGATTCCGCGTCTGGTTAACGTAAGGCGAGATCTTCTCTGCCCCACCAACCGCAAAGACCAACATAGAGATGGTGGTGATATAGGTAAAATCGATATGAGGAATAAATGACTGCCAGGTGATGTTAGTGGTCGCAATTTCAACGTTTGTAATTGCTGGCGCGGTCACTGCCATCACAACATATAAAATTGACATGATAAACATGGCAATTCCGGCCACAGATCCAACAACCTTTAGCGATTTCATCCCCCGGGAAGCAACCCACATAAAGAAAACAAACAATGCCAGCGTCAGCCCCTGCAAGGCAACGACGGTATATTCTTTTATCAACGAGCCGTCGCCTTTTAAAGCCCATCCCAATGCAATGAGTATCGCCTGCGGCTTTTGCGCCAGGTAGGGAATATGTACGACCCAATAAGTCCATGCCGCAAGGTAAGCCAACCCCGGCCCCATCGTATGCTTAATCCAGGTACTGACGCCCCCTTTTCCCTCTTTGAAGGTTGAGCCCAGTTGCCCCACGATTAAGGCATAAGGAATAAAATAGAGCGCAAAAATAAACACCCAGGAGAAGACAACCACTAGCCCCTGGTTAGCATAGTTATTGACAACATTGCCGAATCCCCAAACGGTAATAAACGACATCAGGGCGATGTTGTACCATCGCAACTGTTTTTCCTGCACATTCGGCATAACGTGATCCTTCGTGAACACAATGCTATTACTATAAATGAAGCGGGGAATTATGCGCGGTAAAGACGAAGAGAGAAAATAGAGGAGCGCAAAATTATAACCTTCGGCACATTTTATTTTTCAGTAAAGCAAGAAAATTATGCAGGTCAATTATTTTACGTAAAACATAAACAAAGAGTATGCAAGACTCACGTCCTGCATACGATTCAGAGAACAGTTAGATGTGGGCGACAGGATTAGGCGTCTGGCCGGCGTTACGTAACAGCATCAGCAGATAAATAAACGATACGCTGGCGATCATAATAAACAGCAGATTATCTGAATAATTCTGCATTAACATCGCAGCAAAAGACGGCCCCAACAGGCTCCCTACCGTATAACTTAACAACAGTGCCTGGTTCATTGCCACAAGCTGGTGGTGTTCGACTTTTTCACAGGCCCAGGCCATTGCAACAGGATAAAGCGTAAAACCCGCCGCCCCCAGAATAAACAGAGCTGGCGCCATCGCCGCCTGGGTTAACATGGCAATACTGCCGAGTATGACAACGAATACCTGTACGCGTAATACCAGCAAGCGACCAAATTTGTCCGCCAGACGTCCCATTGGCCATTGCCCCAAAATACCGGCGCTCACCAGTACCGCCATCCAGAAACCGATGCTGGCGTTAGCCATCCCCTGATGCTTCAGATATAACGGCATCAGACCATATAATGAACCAAGAACAATGCCGGAAATAATACAACCATTCACGCCAAGACGCGCCTGGCGTAGCTTCAACATGGCGCTAATAGAAGAGGAATGACGTGCCTGCGTTTGCTGATTTACAATCCGGGTAAAGAGTAGCGGCAGAATTCCCGCCAGAATCATTCCGGTCACCCAGGGAAGGACGTGCAGCAATTCACCAGACACTTTACTGACCAATAATTGTCCAAGGAAGGTCCCCATGTAATAGACCATCATATAGGCAGCAAGCAGGCGCCCGCGATTATGCGAGGTTCCGCTGCACATCAACGCGCTTTCGACAACAACCCAAATCATGGCGCAGCCGATACCGGCAATAAAACGCCAGCTCATCCAGCTCCAGAACCCCACCATCACGCCCAACCCGACACAACCCGCGGCGAAGATCAGCGAGGCAAGATAATAGCTACGGTTAAACCCAATGCGTTTAATTAAATACCCGGTAAATAACGTCCCGACCAGATTGCCGGTAAAATAAGACGAGCTGACCATCCCCACCTGCCAGGTCGGAAGGTTTGCCTGAGCAAGCCACAGCGGCACAAGCGTATTCAGTACCGCAATGGCCAGGGTCAACAAAAGTAGCCCGCACAGCAAAAGCATGACGGGACGGGTATAGGTGGACATGAATAAAAACCGTGAGGAAGTTCAAATTTCATGCGCATCATGCCATCGCCAAAAACATTGTCAATCGGCTCCGCATGGGCGATCCGCAAGTTTTGAGACTATCGATTTGATTTACTTATTCTGCACGTGAATATATTAAAAGGCTAAAAATTCATCCCCTTGTTTTTATTGATCTAACCCGCAAAATCGGCGTTTTGTTCAGTCGAAAAATTTCATGGTTCCTTTAGCTTCGTTTTCTTCTCTATGGATTTATATGCACCTTCTCCGCCCCGGTTATATCCCTTAAATTGATGGCGGCTAAAGGCGTATTCGGCCTGCACGTTCTGCAGGCCGAATACGCGTCAACGCGTTAGCTGGCTACCGCCATGCCCACGGTCATATGCAGCCCATAGAATACGCCGCGGCCAATCAATTCCCCCGCCAGCATCAGAATGAAGGCGACAGAGAGCAACGGTACCGCAGGTTGATACCCTTTTAACTGTGGCACAATCCAGCAGCACAACGCCGCCGCAAGCAGCACCATACGCCAGGCCATCAGCGAGCCATAATCCGGCACCAGAGCAGACGCCTGCTGAATGGAACTGTGAATCGTCGCCAGTTCCGCGCCCTGCATGGCCGCCATAATGGCGATAACCACCAGCGCCAGCACCGACACCGCAGGCAACAGACGCATCGCCCAACCGTTCACGCCCGCGATGCGCAGCAGCAGATAACCCAGTAGCGGCCCCCCCATAAAGAGCGTCAGGAAGAAGCCCAGCGGCGTCCAGACGCTATACCAGGTCGGTACTGTATCGATGCTGTTATAGACGCGTACCATCATCCAGACGAAGACGACGCCCAGTACCATCGTGATAATCAGCCAGAGTGTGCGCAGTGCCGGCGGCAGCTTTTTCAGTACCGCCAACAGCCAGCCAATCCCGCCGACCGCAAAAAACACCGAGCCGCTGGCAATTTCATTGCTCAGTGCGGAAGCACCTACGCGGTTAAGCGAGTTAAACGCGCGCATCGGCGAGCCCAGATGCAGCATCGAGGCGATAAAGCCAATCCCCATCAGCACCCACAGACCAAACATACAGGCGATCACCCGCTGCTGCGTTTCCGCGCGCAGGTCGCCCTTCATCAGCGCCAAAGCCAGAACAATAAAACCACCGGCCACGCACTGACCAAAGACCGTGAAGATCATCAACGGCCATTCATGCCATCCACTTCCCATCTTATACCTCCTTCGGATTGGCCAGATAACCGGTAGTGTCCCCGGTCGGGCGGCTGTTGGCGTTGGGTTTAATCACAATATTCGGCTTCGTGAAATGCGCGCGCGGCAGCGGCGCGACGGCAGCCAGCTCACCGTGTTTTTTGCGCAGTTCGTCTATCGGACCAAAGTCCAGCGCCCGCAGCGGGCAGGATTCGACGCAGATAGGCTTTTTGCCTTCCGCCACCCGGTCATAACAGCCGTCGCACTTGGTCATATGACCTTTGGCGGCGTTGTACTGCGGCGCGCCGTACGGGCAGGCCATGTGGCAGTAGCGGCAGCCGATACAGACCTCTTCATTCACCACCACAAAACCGTCATCGCGCTTGTGCATCGCGCCGCTCGGGCAGACTTTGGTACAGGCCGGGTCTTCGCAGTGGTTACAGGAGATGGAGAGATAGTAGGCAAAGACGTTCTGGTGCCAGACGCCGTTATCTTCCTGCCAGTCGCCACCCGCATACTCATAAATGCGGCGGAAGCTGACATCCGGGGTCAAATCTTTGTAGTCCTTGCAGGCCAGTTCGCAGGTTTTGCAACCGGTGCAACGGCTGGAATCAATAAAAAATCCATACTGGGTTGTCATGGGTTACTCCTTACGCCTTTTCAACCTGAACGAGGTTCGTATGTGACGGGTTCCCCTTCGCCAGCGGAGAAGGACGTTGGGTCGTCAGTACGTTAATACATCCGCCCTGATCCACGCGTTTTGCATCCGGGTCATACCATGCGCCTTCTCCCAGGGCGACCACGCCCGGCATCATGCGCGGCGTCACTTTAGCCTCGATATGTACTTCGCCGCGATCGTTGAAGATGCGGACTTTATCGCCATTGTTGATACCGCGTTTCTGCGCATCCATTGGGTTAATCCACATTTCCTGGCGACAGGCGGCTTTCAGTACGTCTACGTTGCCATAAGTGGAATGTACACGCGCTTTATAGTGGAAACCCGTCAACTGCAGCGGGAATTTATCCGTTAGCGGATCGTTATAGTTTTCAAAACCTGGCGTGTAGATCGGTAATGGATCGATCACGTCGCCTTCCGGCAGCTCCCAGGTGGCGGCGATATCCGCCAACGCCTGTGAATAGATTTCAATCTTGCCCGATGGCGTTGTAAGTGGATTCGCTTGCGGATCTTCGCGGAAGTCTTTATAGGCGACATGGTGGCCTTCGGGGTCACGCTGTTTGAAGATGCCTTGCTTACGGAACTCCTCAAAGGTGGGCAGATTCGGAATGGATTTACGCGACTGTTCGTACAGATGACGCATCCACTCTTCTTGCGTCCGTCCTTCGGTAAACTGTTGTTCCACGCCAAGACGTTTCGCCAGTTCGCTGGTCATCTCATAAATCGTCTTACACTCGAAGCGCGGTTTAATCGCCTGGTCAGTGAAGATAACGTAAGACATGTTCCCGCAGGAGGCATCCAGCGCAAAGTCCATCTGCTCAGAAGCAGTGCAATCAGGCAACAGAATATCGGCGTATTTTGCCGACGATGTCATATGACAGTCGATAACGACGATCATTTCGCATTTCTTGTCATCCTGCAGGATTTCGTGGGTGCGGTTAATCTCAGAGTGCTGGTTAATCAAACAGTTGCCAGCATAGTTCCAGATCATTTTGATCGGCACGTCCAGCTTATCTTTCCCCCGCACGCCATCACGCAGCGCCGTCATTTCCGGGCCGCGTTCAATGGCATCGGTCCACATAAACATGGAGATGCTGGTTTCAACCGGGTTTTCTAACGTGGGCATACGTTCAAATGGCAGGGCATAAGACCCTTCGCGCGCGCCGCTGTTACCGCCGTTAATCCCAACATTACCCGTCAGGATCGCCAGCATCGAGATGGCGCGCGTGGCGATTTCTCCATTAGCATGACGCTGTGGTCCCCACCCCTGGCAAATATAGGCGGGTTTAGCGCTACCGATTTCTCGCGCCAGCTTAATAATGCGATCCGCCGGGATACCGGTAATTTGCGCCGCCCACTCCGGCGTCTTCGCGATACCGTCTTTACCCTGGCCCAGAATATAGGCTTTGTAGTGACCGTTTTTCGGCGCGCTGGCAGGCAAGGTTTTTTCGTCATAACCGACGCAATATTTGTCCAGGAACGGCTGATCGACCATGTTCTCGGTGATTAAGACATATGCCAGACCATTGACCAGCGCCGCATCGGTACCTGGACGAATCGGAATCCACTCATCTTCGCGACCGGCACCGGTGTCGGTGTAACGAGGATCGATAATGATCATCCGCGCGTTTGATTTCTGCCGCGCCTGTTCAAGATAATACGTTACACCGCCCCCGCTCATGCGGGTTTCGCCAGGGTTATTGCCAAACAATACCACCAGCTTACTGTTTTCAATGTCGGATGGACTATTGCCATCCGCCCAGCCGCCATAGGTGTAATTCAGACCCGCTGCGATTTGCGCGGAAGAGTAATCACCGTAGTGATTCAGATAACCGCCGCAGCAGTTCATCAGACGGGCGACCAGCGTTTTTCCCGGCGGCCATGAACGTGTCAAAGTGCCGCCCAGCGTACCCGTGCCATAGTTCAGATAAATGGACTCGTTGCCATACTCTTTGATAAGACGCTGCATATTGGTAGCAATGATATCGTAGGCTTCGTCCCAGCTAATACGCTCAAATTTACCTTCGCCGCGCGCGCCGACGCGCTTCATCGGATACTTGAGCCGATCCGGGTTATAGACGCGACGACGCATAGAACGACCGCGCAGGCAGGCGCGAACCTGGTGCAGGCCATCGTAATCATCGTTTCCGGTATTATCCGTTTCTACATATTTGATTTCGCCATCCACAACATGCATACGTAGCGGACAACGGCTGCCGCAGTTTACCGTACAGGCGCTCCAGACGACTTTCTCGCCGGTTTTCGCCGGGCTTATCGCCTCTGCGGCGTTAGCGATGCGGGTAAATGGCAGGGTAAATGCGCTACTGGCCATCGCCAGGCCGCCTATCGCGGTGGTTTTGACTAAACCACGACGGCTCACCTCGGCTGCCAGCACGGCATCAGGGATCTTAGTTTTCATAAGGGCTCACTCTGCTGCTCACAATAAAAAAAACAATAAAACGATGTATAGAATTTTATATAGCGATAACGTCGCTATAAAGTCTGATATATATCGAAAAAATAGAAAAATAGCGTTAAAAACTGACCTTCATTCGAAATCAGTATTACCCCTAATAGGGTAGGGATTATTGTCCGGTATCAAACTGGCATAAAAAAAGCGCCCGAAGGCGCTTTTTAGAAGAAGAGAAAGCGAGGATTAGCCGATATATTCCAGTCCGTTCATGTACGGACGTAATACTTCCGGCACTTCAATGCGACCATCAGCCTGCTGATAGTTTTCCATCACGGCCACCAGGGTACGACCTACCGCCAGACCAGAACCATTCAGGGTATGGACCAGACGGGTCTTTTTGTCGGACTTACTGCGACAGCGTGCCTGCATACGACGCGCCTGGAAGTCCCAGACGTTAGAGCAGGAAGAGATCTCGCGGTAGGTATTCTGCGCCGGAACCCAGACTTCGAGGTCATAGGTTTTGCAGGCGCCGAAGCCCATATCGCCAGTGCACAGAATGATTTTACGGTACGGCAGTCCCAGTAGCTGGAGCACTTTTTCCGCGTGGCCGGTCATCTCTTCCAACGCAGCCATAGAATCTTCCGGGCGAACGATCTGCACCATCTCAACTTTGTCAAACTGATGCATACGAATCAGGCCACGGGTATCACGACCATAAGAACCTGCTTCAGAACGGAAACAAGGCGTATGCGCCGTCATTTTAATTGGCAGCTGATCTTCGTCGATGATTTCATCGCGTACCAGGTTGGTCAGCGGAACCTCCGCCGTCGGGATCAAAGCATAGTTGCTGCTGTCTGCTTCTTCTTCCAGCGGACGGGTATGGAACAAATCGCCTGCGAATTTCGGCAGTTGACCGGTGCCATACAGCGTGTCGTGGTTAACCAGATACGGCACGTAGTTTTCGCTATAGCCGTGCTGTTCCGTATGCAGATCCAACATGAACTGCGACAATGCGCGATGCATACGCGCAATCTGTCCTTTCATCACTACAAAACGGGAGCCGGTCAGCTTAACCGCGGCGGCAAAGTCGAGGCCGGAGTGCATTTCCCCTAAGGTGACGTGATCGCGGATTTCAAAATCAAACTCACGCGGGGTACCCCAGCGGCTGACTTCAACGTTGTCGTTTTCATCTTTACCTACCGGCACTTCATCCGCAGGCAGGTTTGGGATGGTCAGCGCGATATTGCGGATCTCCGCCAGCAAGGTATCCAGCTCGGCTTTCGCCGCATCCAGCTCTTCGCCCAGTTTATTCACTTCCAGGCGTAAAGGCTCGATATCTTCCCCGCGCGCTTTCGCCTGGCCGATGGATTTCGATCGAGAATTACGCTCCGCCTGCAGGTTTTCCGTGTTGACCTGCAAAACTTTACGACGCTCTTCAAGAGCGCGCAGCTTATCTACATCCAGCTTAAAGCCCCGGCGTGCCAGTTTTTCAGCGACTGCGTCTGGCTCATTACGCAGCAGATTGGGATCGAGCATGCTTATCCTGTGCTTATCGAATAATAAAAGGAAACGCGATCAATTGATGATCGCCTCTGATTGTATTGATGAACGTAAACCACGTTTACGTAATAGCGACGTTTTCGCCTTACCTGACCGACGACAGCAACAACGCATCCATTGCGCTATACCCGCGGACCTCATAAGCAACGTGCTATCAGGCATAACGAGGTTCATCATCAACGCCATGATACCTGGAGCATCATATTTAGAGATAACCTTACCGCAACGTTTACACTAGCGGTAGCGTTTTGTGGGGCTATTTTGATCCTGTTCAGCCAGCCAGGCGAGCTTTTCGCCAATCTTGCCTTCCAGACCACGATTTGTCGGATGATAATAGCGCGTTTGCGCGATTTCCGGCGGGAAGTACACTTCACCCGCAGCATAGGCATTGGGCTCATCGTGGGCATAGCGGTACTCCTGGCCATAGCCCATCTCTTTCATCAGTTTGGTTGGCGCATTACGCAGATGGACAGGAACGTCATAATCAGGACGTTCGCGCGCGTCGGCCAGCGCAGCCTTAAAGGCGGTATAGACGGCGTTGCTCTTCGGCGCGCAGGCGAGATAAACGATAGCCTGCGCGATCGCCCTTTCGCCTTCAGCCGGACCAACGCGGGTGAAACAATCCCACGCGGCAATGGCGACCTGCATCGCGCGCGGATCGGCATTACCCACATCTTCCGAGGCAATCGCCAGGCAGCGACGCGCCACGTACAGCGGATCGCCTCCCGCGGTAATGATACGGGCATACCAATAGAGGGCGGCATCCGGCGCGCTGCCGCGCACTGATTTATGTAAGGCGGAAATAAGATCGTAGAAGCGATCGCCTTTGTTATCAAAACGCGCGCTGCGTTCGCCGGCGATCTCGGTCAACAAGGCGGGCCATAAAACGCGTTTGCCGCTGTCATCCGCCTCCGCCATATCAGCCATCATTTCCAGCGTATTTAAGGCGCGCCGCGCGTCGCCATTGACCAGCTCAGCAATCGCTCGCCGTGTCTCATCCGGTAACACGATATCCTGATCGCCGTAACCACGCGTTTTGTCCTGCATCGCCTGGTCCAGTACTTGCTCGATATCGTCAGTGGTCAACGATTTCAGCAAATAGACCCGCGCTCGCGACAATAGCGCCGAGTTCAGCTCAAAAGAGGGATTTTCCGTGGTCGCGCCGATAAAGGTGATAGTGCCATCTTCGATATGCGGTAAAAAGGCGTCCTGCTGGCTTTTGTTAAAGCGATGCACTTCATCGACAAACAGGATGGTACGGCGACCGGCATTACGATTCTGGCGGGCGCGCTCGATAGCTTCGCGAATCTCTTTTACCCCAGAAGTGACGGCGGAAATACGCTCGACATCGGCGCTGGCGTAGCGGGCGATCACTTCAGCGAGCGTGGTTTTCCCCGTCCCTGGCGGCCCCCATAAAATCATGGAGTGCAGATGCCCGGCCTCAATAGCGCGAGGCAACGGCTTACCTGCGGCCAGCAAATGCTGCTGGCCGATATACTGCGCTAAATTTTCCGGCCGCATTCGCGCGGCCAGCGGTTGAAACGTATTATCAGAAAAATCGAGCGACAGATTGCTCACTCATCGCCTCTACTTACGTTGGTCGTCTATCGTTACCCCTTGCGGCGGAGTAAACGTAAATTTTGACGGATCAACAGCGCCGTTTTGCTGGGATTTTAGCTGATAGGCGCTACGCTGATCGTCTTGTTCTACGGCGCTAAACTGGTGGATAGTCCCGTCGCGTCCCACATTGATGGTGAACTGTTTCAGATTGCCGTTGCTGGCTTTCGGCGTCAGCACAAAATTATCGCCATCCTGCTTAATATTATACTGCTGCCAGTCGCTGGCCTGGTTGCGGGCAATCAGCATAAACGGTGTATTTCCGGTGGCATCTTTCAACCACGTGGCGGTAGCCTGTTCTACAAACGGGTTATAGAACCATAACGTTTTGCCGTCAGAAACCAGAATACTCTCGTCAGGTTGCGTCATATGCCAGTTGAATAGATTTGGCCGCTTAACCCATAAATCACCCTGTCCCTCCTGCACCGCGGCACCGCTGCCATCGGTGACTTTTTGAGTAAAGGTGGCATGAAAGCTGCTCACTTTATCCAGACGGCTTTTCAGAGAGCTGGCGGCGTCAGCCCATACGCTGCTGGCTACAACGCTTGAAAGTAATGCACAGGCGATTGCCATTTTTTTCATCATTATTCCTCAGGTTTCGACACTCCCGACCAGGAGCTCCTTTTGCTTTCTATTCCAGGCCAAAAATCAGCATGAGGAAAGAAGAAAATACTGAATTTTGTTGCCGGATGGCAGCCTGCACAGCGCCATCCGGCTTACAGGTTTACTCAAAAGGCGGCGGAGCCAGCACTTCACGATTACCGTTATGCCCCTGAGCGCTGACAATACCCTGCGCTTCCATCTGTTCGATAATACGCGCCGCACGGTTATAGCCGATGCGGAACTGACGCTGAACGCCGGAAATGGACGCTTTACGCTTCTGGGTGACGAAATTAACGGCCTGATCGAATAGCGCATCTAATTCTTCGCCGCCGTCAAAACCGCCACCACCACCTTCGCTTTCGCTGTCGGAGGTAATGCCATCCACATATTGCGGACGACCGCGCGCTTTCCAGTCCTGCACCACCGCATGGACTTCCTGGTCACGCACAAACGCCCCATGGACACGTACCGGCATGGTGGAGTTTGGTCCGGAATAGAGCATGTCCCCCATTCCCAATAGCGACTCAGCGCCACCCTGATCAAGAATGGTGCGGGAGTCGATCTTACTGGATACGGTAAAAGCGATACGGGTTGGAATGTTGGCTTTAATTAAACCAGTAATCACATCGACCGACGGACGCTGCGTCGCCAGTACCAGGTGAATCCCCGCGGCGCGCGCTTTCTGCGCCAGACGCGCGATCAGCTCTTCAACTTTTTTACCGACGGTCATCATCAGGTCGGCAAATTCATCAACCAGTACCACGATATACGGCAGTTTTTCCAGAACCGGATGCTGAACATCCATACTGTCGCCCGGCTTCCAGTACGGGTCCGGAATCGGACGCCCCATGCGGGCCGCTTCGGCGATTTTCTCGTTATACCCAGCCAGATTACGCACGCCGAGCGCGGACATCAGCTTATAGCGACGCTCCATCTCATTGACGCTCCAGCGTAACGCGTTAGCCGCGTCTTTCATGTCGGTAACAACTTCTGTCAGCAGATGCGGTATACCCTCATAGACCGAGAGTTCTAACATTTTCGGGTCGATCATGATAAAGCGAACGTCTTCCGGCTGCGCTTTATACAGCATACTGAGGATCATGGCGTTAACTCCGACCGACTTACCGGAACCGGTCGTACCGGCCACCAGCAGGTGAGGCATTTTCGCCAGATCCGCCACTACCGGATCGCCCGCGATATCCTTACCTAACACCACGGTAAGCGGCGACGGATTCTCGCGGAATTTGGCGTTATCCAACACTTCGCGCAGATAAACGGTTTGCCGTTTCTTGTTCGGCAATTCCAACCCTACGTAAGGTTTGCCTGGAATGACCTCCACAACGCGTACGGCTACCGTTGACAATGAGCGCGCCAGATCCCGGGAAAGGTTGGAGATACGCGCCGCTTTAACGCCCGGGGCCAGATTCAGTTCAAAGCGAGTAATGACCGGGCCTGGCGAATAGTTCACCACATCAGCTTTAATGCGGAAATCCGCCAGACGCGCTTCAACCAGACGCGCCATTTGCTCCAGCGCAAAGGTATCTACCGGTTCAACTTCGCTCGGCGGCGGCGTCAGAAGATCTAACGAAGGCAGCGGCGTCGTCGGACGCTGTAATGGACGACTGTCGCCGTTACGCATCAACAGCGGGTGAATCAGGCTGTCTTGCGGCGCTGTCGGCTGTTGCGGCTGCTGATACTGCGGTTGCGGCGCTACCGGCTGTTGCGGCTGCTGATACTGCGGCTGCGGCGCTGTCGGTTGCTGCGGCTGCTGATACTGTGGCTGCGGCGCTACCGGCTGCTGCGGCTGCTGATACTGCGGCTGCGGCGCTACCGGCTGTTGCGGCTGCTGATACTGCGGTTGCGGCGCTACCGGCTGCTGATACTGCGGCTGCGGCGCTACCGGTTGCTGAACAGGCGTTGATTCGGGCATGACACCCGGCGTGAACAGCGGTTCGTGCGGGCCTTCATCAACCAATACTTTCATTGGCGAGAAATCCAGATCGTCCAGTGAGAACGGCTGCGCGCCAGCGGGTTGCTCGCCGGAATATCGCTGCTGTTGCGAAGCGGCAAACTGGCGGGCTAATTCAGCTTCCGCAGCGGTATCGTCATCTTCTGCCTGTTGAGTATCATGCTGATACGTCTCACCATAACGATGCTGCTGCGACTGCGCAAACTGACGGGCTAACTCGTCCTGATGCATTGCATCTATTTCTTCATCGGTTAGCTGCGCGCCCGTCTCGTACTGATTGCGCTCCGCCTCGCGGGCTTTTTCTTCTGCAATCCTCTGTGACGGCAGCTTAATACCGTACGACGCCAGTTCCCGTCGGGTCGGCACGCGAACGCGGTTCGGACGCGGCAGTTGCGGACCAATCCCCTCTTTCACCTGCGGACGCGGCGCGCCGCCGGTAGCCAGACCAAATGCAGGCGCAGCGGCCGCGGCGCCTGCTGCCAGAGCGCCACTCTTAATACCTGCGTCAAGCGACGCGGCGGCGGCTACCGCTTCCACTGGCGGTATGGATGGCGCGACAGATACCGTAGGTTTGACCGGCACGTTCTCTTTTACCGGCTCCGGAATCGGTTGATACCATGCCGCCAGTTGTTCGCGCTCACGGGCGCGTTTCTCTTCCACCTCTTCAAAATAGTAAAGCGGAGGACGGGCGGGTCTGGTCTCTTCTATGACAGGTTCAGGCTCGGTGGCAACCGGCTGTTCGATAACCGGCGGCGGCATGTGGGAAGGTTCAGCCGCTATCGGCTCCGGCTGATAAACCGGCGTCGGCTGATGGGTCGGCTCCGGCTGCCAGTGTTGTTCGGCATCCGGCGCCTGCCATTGCGGCTGTGTTTCCTGCGGCGCAAGAGAGTCATACTCTGCTGCGGTCGCTGGCGTCGCGGCGTATTGCGGCGCGGAAGCGACAGGCACAGGTTGCTGCCACGGCGCACTTTGCGCCTCCTGCGGTTGAGCATATTGCGGATGCGGCTGATACCCCTCCGGCGCAGGCGCGATAACCGGCTCGCCGGTTTGCGGCCCCGGTACGGGCTGCCACTCCACGGTCGGTTGCGCGACAACCGGCTCAGCCACCGGCATGGGCGGCGTTTGCATTATGGGATCGGCGGACGCTGCCCACGTCTGGGTGACGGCAGTTGCGGCCGCAGCGGCGGCAACCGGTTCGGTAACAGAATGGCCGTTTAACAGCGGATCATATTCATCATATTCCGGCTGCGTCGCACGGTTGCCCGAAAACAGAACGTCGTCGGGATCGGCAGCGACGCCGCGCGCGCTATACTGAATGTCCTCGTCATCATCCATCCGTTTGCCGGAAAAGAGCGCGGCATCGGTCTGACGGCCCCGTGGATTGCTGAATTTTTCAGCCAGTCGCTTACGACGCGCCAACGCGCCGCGCAAAATACGCGCCCGGCGAGATTCACGCTGAACGCCGTCGGTTTCTTCATCGTATTCGTCATCATACTCTTCGTCGTCAACCCACGTATCATCACGCCGGGTACGGTTGCTGGCGAAGGTCAGTATATTAAGCAACCAGCCGCCTAATTTTTCGGCGATACTAACCCAGGACCAACCGGTAAAGAGCGTCAGCCCGGCAGCCCAAATACAGAGAAGCATTATCGTTCCGCCGCTACTATGCAACAACGGCTGCAGCGTGGTGCTTAACAGGCTGCCAATTACGCCGCCGGAGGCGAAATACCAGATATCGTCGGCATTAATGGCCGCCAGACCGCAGGAAGTGAGAATCAGCGCCAGCACGCCGATAAGGCGTAGCGACACAGCAAAATAGTCGATGTAATCATCCGTAGACTGATGACGCCACGCAAACCAACACCCGCCGACAATAATGACAGGGATGGTGTAGGCCATTACGCCAAAAATAAAGAACAGTGTATCGGCCAGCCACGCGCCCGGCGCGCCGCCTAAATTATGGATGGGTTCATGCCAGGCGGTTTGCGACCAACTGGGGTCCGAAGGGTTAAAGCTCAACAAGGCCGCCATCAGCCAGACGGCAAAAAGGGCAATAAGTATCAACAACGCTTCCAGAAGTCGGCGCCCGCTGCTTAACTTCGTCAATGTGACGTCTTTGTCTTCAGTATATTCCTGGCTCAAAAAAGGCTCTCCAGGTTCCAGGCTTTTCCCGCCCGATGCTAAAACGGACAACAGCACCGGGTTACCCCGGCACTGTTGCTGTATGGATTAACAGGAGTGTAATCAAACTACGGCGATTTTGCACCTGTTCCGTGTTAGCGTGTCTTAATAACCAGACGATTACTCTGTTTTACCTCTTCCATCACTACGTAAGTTCGGGTGTCGTTCACACCTGGCAAGCGCAGCAACGTCTCTCCCAATAGTTTTCGATACGCTGACATATCCGGTACACGGGTTTTCAACAGGTAGTCGAAATCGCCGGAAACCAAATGACACTCCTGAATCTCTTCAAGCTTTTGCACGGCAGCATTAAACTGTTCAAACACATCCGGCGCGCCGCGATTTAAGGTAATCTCAACGAATACCAGAAGTGACGCATCCAGATAATGCGGGTTCAACAGCGCCGTATAGCCCTGGATAAACCCCTGTCGCTCCAGCCGACGCACACGCTCAAGGCAAGGTGTCGGCGAAAGCCCTACTCGTTTAGAAAGCTCGACGTTGGAAATACGCCCATCCTTTTGCAGTTCATTAAGAATGTTACGATCGATACGGTCGAGATCTTTGCCAGGGCGCTTCTTGCTATCTACCATTATTATTGTCTCTCTGTATTCCTTCCCTACTCCTGCCTGACTCTACTCACATCACTGTTCAGAGTCGCTGCCCATCACAATAGACCGAAACCCAGAGGGATTAACGGCGCGCAATGCCTGGTCTATGGTGAGAAGACCGTTGCCTCGCGGCAGCTATCGACATCACGAATGGCGTCTGTCCACGCCATGCGTAGATTTCACTAGCCCGGTAAACATGGTATTTACATGCATGATTATGCAGCACATACATAACACAGTTTTTTTCTTCCTCGAATGTTTTCGCAAAACAGCAGGTGATTGTCAAAGCAAAACATCGATTTTTAGTACAACATGCCAGTTATTCATTAGAGAGGGCGGTAAACTGTCATTTCGTCACCTTATAAGTTACCGATTTCAAGTAAAATTTGTGATGATAACGTCGCTGTCCCGGTCGTTCATCGGTTCATGCTATTACACATATTGTTAACAAAATCGTTATGCTCTTTTTTTACGTCTGTAAATTCCCTACAATTCTGCTCATTGTCTGCCAACAACTATGGGGATCTCATGGGCACGACCAAACACAGTAAGCTGCTTATTCTGGGCTCAGGACCGGCGGGATATACCGCGGCGGTGTATGCCGCGCGCGCAAATTTACAGCCAGTACTTATTACCGGTATGGAAAAAGGCGGTCAACTGACTACCACGACGGAAGTGGAAAACTGGCCCGGCGATCCAAACGATTTGACCGGCCCGCTGCTGATGGAACGCATGCATGAACATGCGGCAAAATTTGAAACCGAGATAATTTTTGATCACATCAACAAAGTGGATCTGCAAAATCGTCCGTTCCGTCTGACAGGTGACAGCGCAGAGTACACTTGCGATGCGTTGATCATTGCGACCGGCGCTTCCGCGCGCTATCTGGGGCTGCCATCGGAAGAAGCCTTTAAAGGGCGCGGCGTTTCCGCCTGCGCAACCTGCGACGGTTTCTTCTACCGCAACCAGAAAGTGGCGGTGATCGGCGGCGGCAACACCGCGGTTGAAGAAGCGCTTTATCTGTCCAACATCGCTTCGGAAGTGCATCTTATCCATCGCCGTGACGGTTTCCGCGCTGAAAAAATCCTTATTAAGCGCCTGATGGATAAAGTCGAAAATGGCAATATCATCCTGCACACCAACCGGACGCTGGAAGAAGTGACCGGCGATCAGATGGGCGTCACCGGTCTGCGTCTTCGCGACACGCAGCAGAGCGATAATATCGAGACGCTGGATATCGCCGGACTTTTCGTAGCCATCGGTCATAGCCCAAACACGGCGCTCTTCGAAGGCCAGCTTGAGCTGGAAAATGGTTATATCAAAGTTCAGTCCGGCACCCATGGCAACGCCACACAAACCAGCATCCCTGGCGTATTCGCGGCGGGTGACGTTATGGATCATATTTACCGTCAGGCGATCACCTCTGCAGGTACGGGCTGTATGGCGGCGCTGGATGCTGAACGCTATCTCGATGGTCTGGCCGACGCGAGCAAATAGTTTTTACAAATCAGTAACAAAAGTAAAAAAGGCGACTATAAGTCGCCTTTATTTTTGCGTCGTTGTAACATTGCCCCTGCCTGAAATTCTAATAACTCACCTGCTAAGCGTGCAATGAATAAAACCCGTCAAAAAGAGCTGACCCGCTGGTTAAAACAGCAAAGCGTAATCTCCCAACGGTGGTTGAATATTTCCCGCCTGTTGGGATTCATGAGTGGCGTATTAATTGTCGCTCAGGCCTGGATCATGGCGCGTATCCTGCAACATATGATCATGGAGAACATTCCACGGGAAGCGCTGTTGCTCCCTTTTATCCTGCTGATACTGGTCTTTGTCCTTCGCGCCTGGGTGGTGTGGTTGCGCGAGCGCGTCGGTTTTCATGCCGGACAACATATTCGCTTTGAGATCCGCCGTCAGGTGTTGGATCGTCTGCAGCAAGCCGGCCCTGCCTGGATTCAGGGCAAGCCCGCCGGTAGCTGGGCGACGCTGGTGTTGGAACAGATTGACGATATGCATGACTATTATGCGCGCTATCTGCCGCAAATGGCGCTTGCCGTTTGCGTACCGCTCTTAATCGTGGCGGCGATTTTCCCGTCAAATTGGGCGGCGGCGCTGATTCTGCTGGGCACTGCCCCGCTCATTCCCCTATTTATGGCGATGGTGGGAATGGGCGCGGCTGACGCCAACCGCCGCAATTTCCTGGCGCTTGCCCGGCTAAGCGGCCATTTTCTTGACCGTCTGCGCGGGATGGAAACGCTGCGAATTTTCGGTCGTGGAGAAGCGGAAACCGAGAACATTCGCGCAGCATCGCAGGATTTTCGTCAACGCACGATGGAAGTACTGCGCCTCGCCTTTTTATCTTCCGGCGTGCTGGAGTTTTTCACCTCGCTTTCTATTGCGCTGGTCGCCGTTTATTTTGGCTTCTCTTACCTGGGCGAGCTGAACTTTGGTCATTACGGTACTGGTGTGACGCTCGCCGCCGGGTTCCTCGCTTTGATCCTCGCGCCGGAGTTTTTCCAGCCGTTACGCGACCTCGGCACGTTTTATCATGCTAAGGCGCAGGCGGTTGGCGCGGCGGATAGTCTGAAGACATTTCTGGAAACACCCCTCGCCCACCCGGCGCGCGGCGAAGTTGAGCTGGCGGAAAACGAACCTGTAACCATTGACGCAGTCAATCTTATTATCACCTCGCCAGAAGGCAAAACGCTTGCCGGGCCGCTGAATTTCTCATTAGCGGCAGGAGAACGCGCCGTCCTGGTAGGACGCAGCGGTTCCGGTAAAAGCTCTCTGTTGAATGTATTATCCGGTTTTCTCTCCTATCAGGGATCTTTGCGTATTAACGGTGTCGAGCTTCGCGATCTCTCGCCGGAATCCTGGCGCCAGCATCTCTCCTGGGTCGGACAAAACCCGCAATTACCTGCGGCGACGCTACGCGAAAATGTATTACTGGCGCGCCCGGACGCCAGCGAGCAGGAACTTTATGCCGCGCTTGACGCCGCATGGGTAAGCGAGTTTTTACCGCTGCTGCCGCAGGGAGTAGACACCCCGCTCGGCAATCATGCCAGCAGACTTTCCGTCGGCCAGGCACAGCGTGTAGCGGTCGCCCGTGCGCTACTTAATCCCTGTCAACTGCTACTGCTGGATGAACCGGCGGCAAGCCTGGACGCTCACAGCGAGCAACGCGTCATGCAGGCGTTAAAAGCGGCGTCAAAACGCCAGACCACATTAATGGTGACGCATCAGTTGGAAGATCTCGCCGACTGGGACGCTATCTGGGTTATGCAAGATGGCGCGATTGTCGAACAAGGCAGTTATGCCGAACTCAGCGCCGCCAACGGCGCTTTTGCGACGTTATTGGCTCACCGTCAGGAGGATATTTAAATGCGCGCGCTACTCCCTTATCTGACGCTTTATAAACGCCACAAATGGATGCTAACGCTGGGAATTGCGCTGGCAATCCTGACCCTGCTTGCCAGTATCGGGCTGCTGACGCTTTCCGGCTGGTTCCTGTCCGCGTCCGCTATCGCAGGCTTCGCGGGAATTTACAGTTTTAACTATATGCTCCCGGCAGCCGGAGTGCGCGGCGCGGCCATTACCCGTACCGCCGGTCGTTATTTTGAACGTCTGGTAAGTCATGACGCCACGTTCCGCGTGCTGCAACATCTGCGTATTTACACCTTCAGCAAACTTCTACCGCTCTCCCCCGCGGGTCTGGCGCGATATCAGCAAGGTGAACTGCTGAATCGCATCGTTGCCGACGTCGACACGCTGGATCATCTCTATTTGCGCGTCATCTCCCCGCTGGTCGGCGCTTTTGTAGTGATTATGATTGTCACCCTGGGGCTTAGCGTTCTCGACGTGACGCTGGCGATCACGCTGGGCGGCATTATGCTGTTGACGCTGTTTATTATGCCGCCGGTGTTTTATCGCGCCGGCAAAAATACCGGCCAAAATCTGACGCATCTACGAGGTCAGTATCGCCAACAGCTCACGTCATGGTTACAGGGCCAGGCGGAACTCACCATTTTTGGCGCCAGCAAACGCTATCGGGCGCAAATGGAAGCCACCGAATTACAATGGCATGAGGCCCAACGCCGACAGTCTGAACTAACCGCCTTATCGCAGGCGTTAATGCTGCTGATTGGCGCGCTGGCGGTGATGTTAATGTTGTGGATGGCCTCCGGCGGCGTTGGCGGCAATACGCAGCCCGGCGCGCTCATCGCGCTGTTTGTCTTCTGCGCGCTGGCGGCTTTCGAGGCGCTTGCGCCCGTTACCGGCGCATTCCAGCATCTGGGGCAGGTTATCGCCTCTGCGCTTCGTATCACTGAATTAACGGAGCAAAAACCGGAGGTGACCTTTCCGCAGGCAGAAACTCCCGCGCCGGAAAAGGTCACACTCACCCTGCGGGACGTTTCGTTTCGTTATCCCGACCAGCCGATTAATGCGCTCAATGCCCTCTCATTACAGGCTAATCCTGGCGAGCATGTCGCTATTCTGGGGCGTACCGGCTGCGGAAAATCAACGCTGTTGCAGCTACTCACCCGCGCCTGGGACCCGCAACAAGGCGAAATTCTGCTCAACGATCTTCCGCTATCCTCGCTGAGCGAATCCGCCTTACGCCGGACTATCAGCATGGTGCCGCAGCGTGTCCACCTGTTCAGCGCCACGCTGCGTGATAATTTATTACTGGCGGCGCCCAATGCCAGCGACGAAGCCCTTTCCGACATGCTGCGTCGCGTCGGCCTCGAAAATCTGCTCGAAGATAGTGGGCTTAATAGCTGGCTTGGCGAAGGCGGTCGTCTGCTGTCCGGCGGCGAACTTCGTCGCCTGGCCATCGCCCGCGCGCTGTTGCACGATGCCCCGTTAATGCTGTTGGATGAGCCCACTGAGGGGCTGGATGCGACCACCGAGAGCGAAATGCTGGAATTACTTGCCGATGTGATGCGCGAGAAAACCGTCCTGATGGTGACTCACCGTTTGCGCGGCCTGGCCCGTTTTGATCAAATCATCGTAATGGACGACGGGCGCATCATTGAGCGAGGCACTCATGCAGAATTGTTAGCCGGACAAGGGCGCTATTATCAGTTTAAACAACGTCTGTAAGCTATTATTGAACGATCCGACTTGCGTACTGGAGTTTCGCCGTCATGCGTCTGGTTCAGCTTTCCCGACATTCTATCGCCTTCCCTTCGCCGGAAGGCGCTTTACGCGAGCCTAACGGTTTACTGGCGCTGGGCGGCGATCTCAGCCCTGCCCGGTTGTTAATGGCCTACCAGCACGGGATTTTCCCGTGGTTTTCGCCGGGCGACCCGATTCTGTGGTGGTCGCCCGATCCGCGCGCCGTGCTGTGGCCTGAAAAGTTTCACCTCAGTCGCAGCATGAAGCGCTTTCACAACGCATCCCCTTACCGCGTGACGCTCAATTACGCTTTCGATCGGGTCATTGATGGATGCGCCAATCACCGTGACGAAGGCACCTGGATAACGCGTGGTATTGAGGAAGCCTATCGCCGATTACATGAATTGGGCCACGCGCACTCCATTGAAGTGTGGCGCGATCAAGAACTGGTCGGCGGGATGTATGGCGTCTCGCAGGGGGCGCTGTTTTGCGGCGAATCGATGTTTAGCCGCCAGGAGAATGCCTCTAAAACCGCACTGCTGGTTTTTTGCGCTGAATTTATCTGTCACGGCGGTAAACTTATTGATTGTCAGGTACTTAATAGTCATACCGCCTCGCTCGGCGCCATTGAAATTCCACGTCGTGACTACCTCGATCACCTCGCGGCCTTACGCCAACAGCCGCTGGCCTCCCGTTTTTGGGTGCCGCGGACATTATTTTTGCCCCGGAAGTGAATGTTTTCGGCACATTTTTTATTGGGGTGTTATAATTGCTTCCGCAGAATTGGTTTAGCATATTATCCCGCAGCCCGTTGTCAGGTAACGCCCATCGTTTATTTCACCGTTCCCTTATATGTTGCGCTTATGTCGATACATCAGGCGGTAGTATCAGGGAAAAGGTGTATAACGCGGCGTTGTCGTGTGTCGCGGAATCATGTGCTAAACCTGGTTTGCTGTGTTTTAAACGCACAAATCTTTACTTATCAAAAGAAGTTCGGCATTATCTTGCCGGTTCAAATTATGGTAGTGATACCCCAGAGGATTAGATGGCCAAAGAAGACAATATTGAAATGCAAGGTACCGTTCTCGAAACGTTACCTAATACCATGTTCCGCGTAGAGTTAGAAAACGGTCACGTGGTTACTGCACACATCTCCGGTAAAATGCGTAAGAACTACATCCGCATCCTGACGGGCGACAAAGTGACCGTTGAGCTGACCCCGTACGACCTGAGCAAAGGCCGCATTGTCTTCCGTAGTCGCTAATTGTCTCCTCACGCCCTGAAGGGCGGCTGGATAAAAGGTCGGTTTAACCGGCCTTTTTTGCGTCCATTAAGTCGATGAATGACGAGCAGGTTACTCTTCCACCATGCGCGCATACTCTTCCGTCAAAAAATCGACCAACGCGCGTACGGAAGGTAATAATCCTCGCCGGGATGGGAACACAGCATGAATAACCTCCCGCCGGGGCTCCCACTCTTCCAGCACCGCGACCAGTTCACCGGCGGCCAGTTGTTCTTTCACCATTAAGACAGGTAACTGCACAAGCCCCACGCCCGCCATCGCCGCCTCGCGTAGCGCCAACATGTCTGTAGTAATCATACGCGGGGTAAAATGGACTTCCGCACGCGCGCCCTGCGGGCCGTAAAGTTCCCAGCGGTGGATATGCTTGCCGGATGCAAGACTTAGCCCTGGCCAATGACTCAACTCCGCCGGCGCGGAAGGGATTCCCATCCGTGCGATAAGATCCGGGCTGGCAAACAGGCGATGCCCTCTGTCAGCCAGGACGCGCATCACCAAGTCGCTATCTTCAAACGGGCGCGGCCTGACGCGAATCGCCACATCCACCCCCTCCCCTACGACGTCCACCCGACGATTGGTCGCTTCAAGCTGTAGCGAAACATCAGGATAACGCGCCATAAATTTCGCCAGCATTGGGCCGATGTGTACATGCAGCAGCGTCACCGGGCAGGTCAGCTTCACGATACCGCGAGGCTCTACCTGCAATGCGGCAATGGCATCCTGCGCCGCCTGAGCTTCCACCAGCATCGCTTTACAGTGCTCATAGAATGTTTGTCCCACTTCGGTAACGTTAAACTGCCGGGTAGTTCGCTGAATCAATCGCACGCCCAGCCGTTCCTCCAGTTGCGCAATACGCCGGCTCAGTTTTGATTTTGGTTCATCAAGCGCACGCCCCGCCGCGGCAAACCCACCCTCTTCGACCACATGCACAAACCACGCAAAATCATTGAGATCCGTTTTTATCATTACATTGTCCTATTAATGGAACGGTATGAGCCATTTTAGCCACTACCGAACCTTTTGTCATGAATATAAGCTTATTCACATCAAGACAACGCCACTGAGGAGAACACCATGAAACAGATTACAGGCGTCTATACCGCACCTCGCCCGCACTGGGTTGGCGATGGATTTCCGGTTCGTTCACTCTTTTCTTATCAGTCACATGCGCAGCAGTTGAGTCCCTTCCTGCTGCTGGATTATGCCGGGCCGCACACATTTACGCCGGGTAATGAAAAACGCGGCGTTGGGGAGCATCCACACCGCGGTTTCGAGACCGTGACGATTGTTTATAGTGGCGAAGTCGAGCATCGGGACTCTACCGGTCGCGGCGGCGTTATCGGCCCGGGCGACGTTCAGTGGATGACCGCAGGCGCAGGCATTTTGCATGAAGAGTTCCATTCCGACGCGTTTACCCGTCGGGGCGGCGAACTGGAAATGGTGCAGTTGTGGGTTAACCTTCCCATGAAGGACAAAATGACCACCCCGGGTTATCAAAGCATTACCCACGATGTTATCCCGACCGTTACGTTGCCGGATGACGCCGGAGTCGTGCGGGTCATCGCAGGGCGTTATGAAGAGACAAAAGGCCCAGCGCACACTTTCTCGCCGCTCAATGTCTGGGATATGCGCCTGCAACGCAATCGCCAGCTTACATTGGCACAGCCGGAAGGATGGAGCACCGCGCTGGTGGTACTGAAAGGCAATATCACGGTGAACGGCACGACGCCGGTCAACGAAGCGCAACTGGTGGTATTGAGCCAGCAAGGGAAAACGCTGCACCTTGAGGCCAGCAGCGACGCCAGCGTATTGCTGTTATCAGGCGAGCCGCTGAATGAACCGATTGTGGGTTACGGCCCATTTGTTATGAACACGAAACAAGAGATCGCAGAAGCAGTCCGCGATTTCAACTCCGGCCGTTTTGGCCAAATCTGAAAACATGAAGGAGAACACGATGTCAAGTCCTGCTAATTTTAATGGTTTGCGCCCGGTAATTGATGTTAACGATTCCGTAATGCTTTTAATCGATCATCAAAGCGGTCTTTTCCAGACCGTAGGCGATATGCCAATGCCGGAATTACGCGCTCGCGCCGCGGCGTTGGCGAAGATGGCGACGTTAGCGAAAATGCCGGTCATTACCACGGCATCCGTACCGCAAGGTCCGAACGGCCCGCTGATCCCGGAGATCCACGCTAATGCGCCACATGCGCAGTACATTGCGCGCAAAGGTGAAATTAACGCCTGGGATAACGAAGATTTCGTTAAGGCGGTAAAAGCGACGGGTCGTAAGACGCTGATCATTGCCGGGACGATTACCAGCGTGTGCATGGCATTCCCGGCCATTAGCGCGGTAGCGGAAGGTTATAAGGTATTTGCCGTGATCGACGCATCCGGTACCTACAGTAAGATGGCGCAGGAGATCACCCTGGCGCGTATCGTACAGGCTGGCGTCGTACCGATGGATACTGCCGCGGTCGCCTCTGAGCTGCAAGGCACCTGGAACCGTGAAGACGCCGCCGCGTGGGCCGACGTTTATACTCAGGTATTCCCGGCCTATCAACTGCTGATCGAAAGCTACAGCAAAGCGCAGGATGTGGTGAAAAACAACGAAATGTTGGATTCACAGCGCTAATTTGCCCCCCCGCGCCAGTTTGGGCGGGGATTATGTCTATTGCATGAGCAAACGACAGTGAATATGTAAATTCTGCTTGACCGTTTTAGCGCAACTCCCTATAGTAGCGCCCCGTTGCCCCCCAAGCGGTCAGGCAGCAATACAATATGGTGAGGTGTCCGAGTGGCTGAAGGAGCACGCCTGGAAAGTGTGTATACGGCAACGTATCGGGGGTTCGAATCCCCCCCTCACCGCCATATTTAAGTTGAGAGCCTGTACAGAAGTACGGGCTTTTTGCTTATATGTATCCCCCAAACCAAGGGGGGATGAGAACCACCGACCGGGGTTCGACAACTGGCGCAGCCAGTTGGACAGACGACGAGCCTGCGAGGAGACTGCCCGAAGGGCGAGCGCAGCGAGTCAATCCCCCCCTCACCGCCATATTCAAGAAAGAGCTCGTATGAAAGTACGGGCTTTTTTTCGCATTAAACCCCCGTCGATTACCGGATGATGACGCAATTTACAAGCGCCTTGTCCGCCTACCGCGAGCACAACGCCATCAGGCTAACTATTAGCCGGCGTAAAAAAACCGGGCGCTAAGGCCCGGTTTGTACGGCAGTGAAACGAAGATTAATGCGCGGCTTCCGGCTTGTGCTTTTGCGCACTCTGGAAGCCATACGTCAACGCATTTTTCTCTTTATCCAGCGCGACGGTGACCTGTCCGCCGTCAACCAGCGATCCAAACAGCAACTCATTGGCCAGCGGTTTTTTCAGGTTATCCTGAATCACACGCGCCATCGGTCGTGCGCCCATCGCCCGGTCATAGCCCTTTTCCGCCAGCCAGTCGCGCGCTTCCTGACTGACTTCCAGGGAGACGCCTTTCTGATCCAACTGGGCCTGCAACTCGACGATAAACTTATCGACAACCTGATGAATCACCTCGCCAGACAGATGATCGAACCAAATAATGTTGTCGAGACGGTTACGGAACTCCGGCGTAAACACTTTCTTGATCTCGCCCATCGCATCGGTACTGTTGTCCTGATGAATAAGACCAATAGATTTACGTTCGGTTTCTCGCACGCCGGCGTTGGTGGTCATCACCAGCACCACGTTGCGGAAATCCGCCTTACGGCCGTTGTTATCGGTCAGCGTACCGTTATCCATCACCTGCAGCAGCAGGTTAAAGACATCCGGGTGCGCTTTTTCGATCTCATCCAGCAACAGCACCGCATGAGGATGCTTAATCACCGCATCCGTCAGCAGCCCACCCTGGTCGAAACCGACGTATCCCGGAGGCGCGCCGATCAAACGGCTCACCGTATGACGCTCCATATATTCGGACATATCGAAGCGCAACAGCTCAATACCCAACGCTTTTGAAAGCTGTACCGTAACTTCAGTTTTCCCTACGCCAGTTGGCCCGGCGAACAAGAATGAGCCGACAGGTTTATGCTCATGGCCCAGACCCGCACGACTCATCTTAATAGCTTCGGTCAGCGCCTCAATCGCGTTATCCTGGCCGAAGACCAGCATTTTCAGACGATCGCCCAGGTTCTTCAGCGTATCGCGATCGCTCTGCGAGACGCTCTTTTCAGGAATTCGCGCAATTCGCGCCACTACGGACTCAATATCCGCCACGTTGACCGTTTTCTTACGTTTGCTCACCGGCATCAGACGCGCCCGCGCGCCCGCTTCGTCAATCACGTCAATGGCTTTATCCGGCAGATGGCGGTCATTGATATATTTTACCGCCAGCTCGACCGCCGCACGCACCGCTTTCGCGGTATAACGCACGTCGTGGTGCGCTTCGTACTTAGGTTTCAAGCCGTTGATAATTTGCACCGTCTCTTCTACCGAAGGCTCGGTAATATCAATTTTCTGGAAACGGCGCGCTAATGCGCGGTCTTTCTCAAAAATATTGCTGAACTCCTGATAGGTCGTTGAGCCGATCACCCGGATCTTGCCGCTGGAAAGCAGCGGTTTAATCAGATTTGCCGCATCCACCTGTCCGCCCGACGCCGCGCCAGCGCCGATAATGGTATGGATTTCATCGATAAACAGGATGCTGTTGGTATCCTGCTCAAGCTGTTTCAGCAACGCCTTAAACCGTTTTTCAAAATCGCCGCGGTATTTGGTGCCCGCCAGCAGCGAACCGATATCCAGCGAGTAAATGGTGCAATCGGCCATCACTTCCGGCACATCGCCCTGCACGATACGCCAGGCCAGCCCTTCGGCAATCGCCGTTTTGCCAACGCCGGATTCCCCCACCAGCAGCGGGTTATTTTTACGGCGACGACACAAGACCTGGATCGCGCGTTCCAATTCTTTTTCACGACCAATCAGCGGATCGATGCCGCCCACACGAGCAAGTTGGTTAAGATTCGTCGTGAAGTTTTCCATACGTTCCTCCCCACCAGCTTGTTCGTCGCCAGTTGGCTGATTGCCGAGATCGGAAGATTGGCTCGGTTCGTCTTTTCGCGTCCCGTGAGAAATAAAGTTCACGATATCCAGACGGCTCACTTCATGCTTGCGCAGCAGATAAGCCGCCTGTGATTCCTGTTCGCTAAAGATAGCCACCAGCACATTCGCGCCAGTCACTTCACTACGCCCGGAAGACTGAACGTGGAAGACGGCACGTTGCAGGACACGCTGGAAACTTAACGTCGGCTGCGTATCACGCTCTTCTTCACTGGCAGGCAGTACGGGTGTGGTTTGTTCAATGAAGGCTTCGAGTTCCTGACGGAGCGCCACCAGATCCACGGAGCATGCTTCCAGCGCTTCGCGAGCCGATGGGTTGCTGAGCAGCGCCAGCAACAGATGCTCGACGGTCATAAACTCATGACGGTGCTCGCGCGCTCTGGCGAAAGCCATGTTTAAACTGAGTTCCAGTTCTTGATTGAGCATAGGCACCTCCCCCAATTTTTATACCTGCATTCAGGCTTTTTCCAGCGTACACAGCAACGGATGCTCGTTCTCCCTTGCATACTTGTTCACCATCGCCACTTTGGTTTCCGCCACCTCGGCGGTGAACACGCCGCAGATGGCTTTGCCTTGATAGTGAACCGCAAGCATCAATTGCGTTGCACGTTCTACATCATAAGAAAAGAATTTTTGTAACACGTCAATAACAAACTCCATCGGAGTGTAATCATCATTGACTAATATCACTTTATACATAGATGGCGGTTTTAGCGCGTCGCGCACGCTATCTTCCACCAGCTGGTCAAAATCCAGCCAATCGTTCGTCTTACCCATCGTCAGTCGTCATTATCGGTTACGGTTGTCGGCAGGAAAATCTGCCGCTGACCAGAGTCTATGCACACAATCAATCTACCTCAATTGATAGATAACTAACATCTATCAGTACCATCCGCGACATCTGTCACATTCCCGGCAATAGCGTTAACTGCTTCAAATTTTTGATTCATTTTTACCCGATCCCCCCTGCCTGATGCTTGACGCCTCGCCTGATTTCTCTAAATTGTAATGTCGAGAGTTGGTGAGGTTTTGAACAGCCCCCACTCCGTCACCGGTTCATTCCATCTTACTTATATAAGATTTACGAAGGATGTCGAAGCATGGAAACGGGTACTGTAAAGTGGTTCAATAATGCCAAAGGGTTTGGTTTCATCTGCCCTGAAGGCGGCGGCGAGGATATTTTCGCCCATTATTCCACCATTCAAATGGATGGTTACAGAACGCTTAAAGCCGGACAGTCTGTCCGGTTTGATGTACACCAGGGGCCAAAAGGCAATCACGCCAGCGTCATCGTGCCCATCGAAGCAGAGGCCGTTGCATAGCTCCTCTGTCTCATTGTGTACATCCAGGAGGCAAAATGCCAGCCCGATCGGCTGGCATTTTTATTTAACGCCAGTTCCTGATAGCGACACTGTTACATCTTATCAGGCCGACAAATGACGTCAGCAAGATTACTCCCTTGCCAGCGCATCCACCGGGTCCAGTCGCGCCGCGTTTCTCGCCGGTAGCCAACCAAACAGTATCCCAGTAAACGTCGAACATAAAAACGCGCTCGCCAGCGCAGTCAGTGAAAAACCGATCTCCCAGCCGGGCAGGAAAAGCTGTAGCATAAATGCGATGAACATCGACAAGCTAATCCCCAGCGCTCCTCCAACCAGGCAAACCAGCACCGCTTCAATAAGAAACTGCTGTAGCACATCGCTGGCGCGCGCGCCTACCGCCATACGGATGCCGATTTCACGCGTTCGCTCGGTGACGGAAACCAGCATAATATTCATAACGCCGATGCCGCCGACAACCAGCGAAATGACGGCCACCAGCGTCAGAAATAACTGAAGAGTATAGGTGGTTTTTTCAGCCGTTTTCAGGACGCTGTCCATATTCCAGGTGAAGAAGTCTTTTTTACCGTGGCGTAAGGTGAGCAGGCGGGTAAGCTGCTGTTCAGCCTGATCGCTATCAACGCCATCTTTCACACGAACGGTGATCGAGTTAAGCCATGACTGACCCATTATGCGATCTGACATCGTGCTATAGGGCAACCAAACTTGCAACAGATTGCTATTGCCGTACATGGACGGTTTCTCTTCCGCCACGCCAATAACAATAACCGGCATATTACCCACCAGCACCACTTCCCCTACGACATTCGCTTTATTTGGAAATAGCTGGCGTCGCGTGTTGGCATCCAGCACCACCACCTGCGCGCGATCCTGTTGCTGTACAGCATTGAAGGTGTTCCCCTCCCTAAAAGACATGCCGTAAACGTTAAAATAATCGCCACTGACGCCATTAGCATTTACGGCAATATCAATATTGCCATAGCGAAGACGTAGGCTCTTTGAAACGCTGGGCGTCGCAGAGTTAACCCACGGCTGTTTCTGAATAGCCACCAGATCGTCATATTTCAGCGCCTGTCGATACTGCGGGTTGTCGTCGCCAAAATCTTTGCCTGGATGAATATCAATCGTGTTAGTGCCCATAGCGCGGATATCCGCCAGTACCATCTGTTTTGCGGCGTCGCCGACCACCACAATCGACACCACCGACGCAATACCGATAATAATTCCCAGCATGGTCAGTAAAGTACGCATTTTGTTAGCGGCCATCGCTAACCACGCCATCGACAGCGCTTCGCGAAAGCTGCTGGCAAATTGCCGCCAGCCGGGAACCGTATTAACTACGGCAGCGTCAACGCCCTGTTCGCGTTTCTTTTCCTGCGCGGGCGGATTATGGACAATCTTGCCATCGTGAATTTCAATAATCCGCTCCGCCTGGGCGGCAATCAGCGGATCGTGCGTCACAATGATCACCGTATGTCCGCGATCGCGCAGTTGGCGCAAAATCGCCATCACCTCTTCGCCGGAATGACTATCCAGCGCGCCGGTCGGCTCATCCGCCAGAATCACCTGTCCGCCGTTCATCAGCGCGCGGGCAATGCTGACACGCTGCTGCTGTCCGCCAGAAAGCTGTGAAGGTGGGTAATCGACGCGATCGCTTAATCCCAGCCGCAAAAGCAACTCTCTGGCGCGCGCCTGGCGTTTTTTGCGTTCAATGCCGGCGTAGACGGCGGGGATTTCAACATTTTGCGCTGCCGTTAAATGCGACAACAGATGGTAGCGCTGAAAGATAAAGCCAAAATGCTCACGCCGCAGCTGCGCCAGCGCGTCCGGGTCCAGCGTCGAGACGTCCCGCCCCGCCACCCGATAAGTGCCGCTGGTCGGTTTATCCAGGCACCCGAGGATATTCATCAGCGTTGATTTTCCAGAACCGGAAACGCCGACGATCGCCACCATCTCCCCGGCGTGGATTTGCAGGGAGATATCTTTTAACACCGCCACCTGCTCTTCTCCGGAGGGGTAGCTGCGACTCACATTGCGCAGTTCAAGCAATGCCGTCATGGCGTCGCTCCTGGCCTGCTCTCGCCGATGATCACCTCATCGCCCGCTTCCAGACCTTTAACCACTTCCACGTCTGTATCGTTACGCTCGCCAATGACCACTTCGCGCTCACGTTTTTCGCCGTTACGCAACAGCGCCACTTTATAACGATTGCCGCCCACCGGTTCGCCAAGCGCGGCGAGAGGAATAATCAGCACATTTTTGACATCCATGAGTTGAATATAAACCTGTGCGGTCATATCAAGACGCAAGATTCTTTTGGGATTCGGCACTTCAAACCGGGCGTAATAAAAAATAGCGTCGTTGACCTTTTCCGGCGTCGGCAGAATATCTTTTAAAACGCCTTCATAGCGCGTTTGCGGATCGCCTGCAATGGTGAACCATGCTTTCTGCCCCGCCCGAAGATGGATCACGTCCGCTTCCGAGACCTGCGCTTTTACCAGCATGGTGCTCATATCCGCCAGCGTCAGAATATTGGGCGCCTGCTGAGCTGCAATCACCGTTTGTCCTTGCAGGGTAGTGATTTGCGTCACTTCCCCCGCCATGGGGGCAACAATACGGGTATATTCCAGGTTGGTTTTCGCGGTGTCCAACGAGGCCCGATTACGTTTGATCTGGGCATCTATGGTGCCAATACGCGCCTGTTTAACCGCCATCTCCGTCGCCGCGGTATCCAGATCCTGTTGCGATACCGCCTGAGTCTTAGCTAACTGCTGCTGGCGCGCCAGCGTAACCCGCGCCAGCTTTAACTCAGCGGCTGCCTGCTGACGCTCCGCGTTCAGCTCCATCAGGGTGGCCTCGACCTCTTTTATCTGGTTCTCCGCCTGATCTGGGTCAATCACGCCGAGTAGCTGATCTTTTTTAACGTTATCTCCAATGGAGACCAGCAGCGTTTTCAACTGGCCGCTCACCTGCGCGCCGACATCCACTTTACGCAACGCGTCCAGTTTTCCAGTCGCCAGTACACTCTGTTCAAGATCGCCTGGCCGCACGATTAATGTCTGATAAGTTGGCAGCGGCGCATTTAGCATTCGCCAGCCAGCCATCCCCCCCACTAAAAGAATTAAAATAATGGCCAGATAACGCTTTTTAAATTTCTTTCCCTTAGCACGCATAGAAACCCTGACGGCAAAATTTCAACCAGAAAGTAAACCGTATCTAAACAAACCTGACACAATAAAGATAGCGTCGGCTGTATTGACGATTGGTTAATGTTTCCTGTGGTTCAATCTCGACAATCTTATGTCGCGGATTACGATCATGACACAGCTTACAGATAATACCTGGTACACTTCAGATCACATCTCTCCTTTACAATTATTTATTCGTCTGACGCGCGGGCAATTACAGCCAGGAAAATTCTGGCGTAAAGCCAGCTTTCGTCGCAAGTTTTTAATCCGCTCATTAGTCATGCCGCGTGCGACCAGCCAATTACTGACCAATCTCACCCAATGGCCGGAGTTAAATACGTTACTTGCTCGTCAGCCGCGTTTGCCTATTCGGCTACATCGTCCTTATATGGCTGTAAATATTAAACGCGATTTCGCCTTAGACGCTCTGTGTTTTCATTATCAACAGATGCGCCAACTTTTATCGCGGGAACAACAAGTTAGCTATTTAAGTCAGTATGGCCTGAATCTTGCTAAATTTGAAACTAAAACCGGCGAGTTGTTTCAACTTGATTTAGTCAGTCTGGTCTCACTGGATAAAGAAGGTGAAAGCACTATTGTTGTTCGCGACGCACAGTTACGTATTCTGGCAGAGATCACATTTACCCTGTGTCGCTTTAACCAACAACGCACACTATTTATCGGCGGATTACAGGGCGCGGCAAACGACGTCCCTCACGAAATTATCCAGCAGGCGACCAAAGCCTGCCATGGTCTTTTTCCCAAACGCATCGTGATGGAGGCTCTCTGTCAGTTTGCGCAAGTCTTTCAGGCGGAGCAGATTATAGCCGTGAGTAACGATGCGCACGTTTACCGTAGCTGGCGATACATGGATAAAAAGACGCAAATGCATGCCGACTATGACGCGTTTTGGGAATCGTTAGGCGGTGAAAGAATTAAAGGGAATTACTATGCGCTACCGCTGGCGATCGCCCGAAAAAGCGAAGCGGAGATCGCCAGTAAAAAACGGGCCGAGTATCGCCGCCGCTATGCGTTACTCGATAGCGTCGTCGAACAGGTTCCGGCCACATTCAAACGCTAATCCGCCCGGCCCCGCGCCAGCCAAACCACGCGCGAGAACATCTTTCTGAACAGCGGCGGCACGGCGTCAATTCCCCGCCGCCCGGCTTCCATCGCGACTTCAATCGCCAAATCCGGCTTTGACGAGCGGTGGATAGCTTTAGTGATAATTTTCCGGGTATTCATCGGCACATTAGGCGGAAGCTGCGCAACCCGGTGAAAAACATCGGCAAAGCCCTGACGATACATAAAATGTTCCATATCCAGCGCAGGCAGCGCCGTGAGATGTTCGCGTTCTTCTTCCCGATCGTTATTAAGCAGGCTGCGGACCGTCGCGGCATATTTTTTCCCCGCTTCGTCGCCATCCACCAGGACATGCCACTCGATTCCCATACGGCGGGCGAACTTCACCAGCGGTTTCAGACCGGACTGAGCAAACTCAATGACTTTAATGCCCTCCGCATCAAAATGATGTCCACACTGACGCGCCAGCTCATTAATAACCCAGGTTTCCGTCTCGCCTTCCACCAGTAGCCAGCAACGCGCAAACAGCGACGACGCGCGATTAAAGCGGATATGAAAGGCGATGCGCCGTCCATCTTCCGCGCTTAACCCGCCCGGGCCCAAACGCCAGGCGGCGACGCGGGAAGATTCGCGCACCAGCCGTACGACATGCTCCACCGGCGTTAGCGAGAGCAATTCGCCTGAGTTAGTCGTCGCTATCCGCTGTAGCGGCAACAGATTGAGCAATTGCCAGGCGACTGAAAGCATAATGGGATGTAAACGGGTTTCCGGATCTTCCACCAGAAGTAATGGTCGCGCGTCTTTATGTAACCGCAGCGTCCCTTTCGCCTGTAACAGCGTGGAGAAAAGCCCCAGCAGGATCACCCGATGCGACCGGCTGCCCGGTTTGTCGATCATCCGATTAATAATATCCAGATAGCGCCAGCTACGCTGCTCATTTTGCGAACGTCGGCGCATGAGTCGGTGACGCGCCTGTCCTGCGCCCTGCTCTGAGAAATAGTGTTCAAGCAGTTGCACCATCGCGGACAGTCCCTGACGAATCTGCCCGTCGGTTAAATTTTGCGGCCGGGTCGCCAGCTCACGCGCCAGAAAATCCAGCTGTCGGGCCGTGACTTCAACATCCGGCACATTGGGCACCGTACCGTTGCGAATACGTCGCATAAAGCGCGCATCGCGCAAACGTAGCACTGGCATCAGACGAACCAGGTGGCGCACCTGATCGTTAATATTTTCCACCGGCAATGGCTGCCCATCGCTATTGAGAAAACTGCGCAGCGTCATCACGCTACCATCGGCGCCGCATTCGCCCTCTAGCCGATAAAAAATACGGTGAAAATCATCCTCGCAAGGCGACCAGCATGCTTCCAGCGCTCGATAACGACGTACCCGATGCCGCCCTGGCTGCGTTTCGCGAAAAGTCAGAATAATATGCAGGTGATGCTCGCGTCCTTTTATGTCGCCAGGCGGAAACCAGAAATCCTCACGGACAAAATGGTAGAGATCGAGTTCCGGCGACAATAACAGAGTCAGCGCATCCAGCAGGCTGGATTTGCCCCAGGCGTTTTCCCCAATCAGCACGTTGTTTTGCTCCAGCATCAACGACAGTCGGTTGATACCGCGAAATCCCACTATTTCAACGCGTTCGAGAATCATGCTTCCTCCAGAAAAGCGTCACCACTCCATTAAACTCACCGCAGTATAACGGCAAATGCTTCCGCCTGGCGTGATATTCCCCCCTTTGCCTGAGGCAACTGTATGATAAATGTACGGCTGACGGTGTCGCTTTACTGATAGTCTGGAATTCGGTAGTGTCATGTACGCTATTCAAACAATAAAAAAGGGCCCGGCTGTTCATGTTTTCAGGACTTTTAATCATTCTGGTTCCACTGATTGTGGGCTATCTCATTCCACTGCGACATAAAGCCGCATTACAACTTATTAACCGGCTACTGAGCTGGATCGTGTATCTTATTCTCTTTTTTATGGGAATAAGCCTGGCGTTTTTGGATAACCTCGCCAGTAATCTGGTGGCGATTTTTCATTATTCCGCCGTCAGTATTACGATTATTTTATTGTGTAATATCGCTGCCTTATTGTGGCTGGAACGTATCCTCCCGTGGCGTCACCATCATCAGCAGGAAAAACTGCCTTCGCGTATTGCCATGGCGCTGGAGTCGCTGCAACTGTGCGGCGTAGTGGTATTGGGGTTTGTTATCGGCCTGAGCGGACTCTCTGTTTTACAGCACGCCACCGAAGCCAGTGAATATACGCTGATCTTTTTATTGTTCCTGGTGGGGATTCAGCTACGAAATAGCGGCATGACCTTAAAGCAAATTGTGCTTAACCGCCGGGGAATGATGGTCGCGGTCGTTGTCGTGGCAAGCTCATTACTGGGCGGCGTGATTAATGCGTTTATCCTGGACTTACCGCTAAAAACCGCCCTGGCGATGGCGTCAGGTTTCGGCTGGTACTCTCTTTCCGGTATTTTGCTGACGGAGTCGTTTGGACCGGTTATCGGCAGCGCGGCATTTTTTAACGATCTGGCCCGCGAACTCTTAGCCATTATGCTTATTCCCGGCCTGGTTCGCCGCAGCCGTTCAACGGCGTTGGGCCTGTGCGGAGCGACCTCAATGGACTTTACGTTGCCGGTATTACAGCGCTCCGGCGGCGTAGAGATTGTTCCGGCGGCTATCGTACATGGCTTTATCCTCAGCCTGCTGGTCCCCCTCTTAATGGCGTTCTTCTCGGCCTGATACCTCTTTGGCGGTAGGCATCTGCCGCCAAAATTGCGCTAAATCAATCTCCTTGTACATTATGGCAGAAATCCCTTTTATCCCTTTGTTCACAGGCATAACCTTAAACATGTATATTAAATATAACTTTAAAAGGTGTGACCATGTTTTGTGTGCAATGTGAACAAACCATCCGTACACCAGCCGGAAACGGCTGCTCCTACGCGCAGGGAATGTGCGGTAAAACAGCTGAAACGTCCGATCTGCAGGATCTGCTGATTGCGGCTTTGCAAGGTTTGTCTGCCTGGGCGGTGAAGGCCCGTGAATATGGCATCATTAATCACGACGTTGATAACTTTGCGCCGCGCGCGTTTTTCTCCACGCTGACCAACGTTAACTTCGACTCTCCGCGTATCGTCGGCTACGCCCGTGAAGCGATTGCCTTGCGTGAAGCGTTGAAAGCGCAGTGCCTGAGCGTGGATGCCAATGCGCATTGCGACAATCCGATGGCCGATCTGCAACTGGTTAGCGACGATCTGGGCGAACTGCAACGTCAGGCGGCGGAATTTACCCCGAATAAAGACAAAGCCGCCATTGGCGAGAATATCCTCGGCCTGCGTCTGCTGTGCCTGTACGGTCTGAAAGGCGCGGCGGCGTATATGGAGCACGCGCACGTTCTCGGTCAATACGACAACGACATTTACGCGCAGTACCACAAAATCATGGCCTGGCTGGGCACCTGGCCTGCTGACATGAACGCGCTGCTGGAGTGCGCAATGGAAATCGGCCAGATGAACTTCAAAGTGATGAGCATTCTGGATGCCGGTGAAACCACCAAATACGGTCACCCAACGCCGACTCAGGTCAACGTCAAAGCGACTGAAGGCAAGTGCATTCTGATCTCCGGTCACGATCTGAAAGATCTCTACAACCTGCTGGAGCAGACCGAAGGCACCGGCGTTAACGTCTACACTCACGGTGAAATGCTGCCCGCACACGGCTATCCGGAACTGCGTAAATTCAAGCATCTGGTCGGTAACTACGGCAGCGGCTGGCAGAATCAGCAGGTCGAATTCGCCCGCTTCCCTGGCCCAATCGTGATGACCTCTAACTGCATTATCGACCCGACCGTGGGCAGCTATGACGACCGTATCTGGACCCGTAGCATCGTCGGCTGGCCGGGCGTTAGCCATCTTGAAGGCGATGACTTCGGGCCGATCATTGCCCAGGCGCAGCAGATGGCGGGCTTCCCGTATAGCGAAATTCCGCATCTCATCACCGTCGGTTTTGGCCGTCAGACCCTGCTCGGCGCTGCCGATACGCTCATCGATCTGGTCAGTCGTGAAAAACTGCGCCACATCTTCCTGGTCGGCGGCTGTGACGGCGCGCGCGGCGAGCGTAACTACTTTACCGATTTCGCCACCAGCGTACCGGATGACTGCCTGATCCTGACTCTGGCGTGCGGTAAATACCGTTTCAACAAACTGGAGTTCGGCGACATCGAAGGGCTGCCGCGTCTGGTCGATGCCGGTCAGTGTAACGATGCTTACTCCGCGATTATCCTGGCGGTGACGCTGGCGGAAAAACTGGGCTGCGGCGTCAACGATCTGCCGCTATCGCTGGTGCTCTCCTGGTTTGAGCAGAAAGCGATCGTGATTCTGCTGACGCTGCTGTCATTAGGCGTAAAAAATATTGTCACCGGGCCGACCGCGCCGGGCTTCTTCACGCCGGATCTGCTGGCTATCCTCAACGAGAAGTTCGGTCTGCGCTCCGTGACCACCGTTGAAGAAGACATGAAGCAATTGCTGAGCGCGTAAGGAGGCCAATGATGACGATGCCAACCTCACAATGTCCCTGGCGAATGCAGGTGCATCACATCCGTCAGGAGACGCCGGATGTATGGACAATTGCGCTATTATGCCATGACTACTACCCTTACCGCGCCGGGCAGTATGCGCTGGTGAGCGTGCGTAATTCAGCGGAAACGCTGCGCGCCTACACCCTTTCGTCTACGCCGGGCGTCAGTGAATATATCACGCTGACCGTTCGTCGGATTGAAGATGGCACGGGTTCACAGTGGTTGACCCATGACATCAAGCGCGGCGATTACATCTGGCTGTCTGATGCAATGGGCGATTTTACCTGTGACGATAAAACAGAAGATAAGTTTCTGCTGCTCGCCGCCGGTTGTGGCGTAACGCCAATCATGTCGATGCGTCGCTGGCTGGCGAAATACCGCCCGCAGGCCGATGTGCAGGTCATCTTTAACGTCCGTTCGCCGGATGATGTGATTTTTGCCGACGAGTGGCGACAGTATCCGGTCACGCTAGTGGCGGAAAATCATGCCACGGAAGGTTTTGTCGCGGGCCGTCTGACCACGGAATTATTACAGCGCGTACCGGATTTGGCATCGCGCACCATCATGACCTGCGGCCCGGCGCCCTATATGGATTTCGTCGAACAGGGCGTGAAAGCGCTTGGCGTAACGCGCTTCTTTAAAGAGAAGTTCTTCACGCCGGTGGCGGAAACGGCAACCAGCGGCCTGAAATTCACCAAACTACAGCCAGCGCAGGAATTTTATGCCCCGATCGGTACGACGCTGCTGGAGGCGCTGGAGAGTAATAAAGTACCGGTTGCCGCTGCCTGTCGGGCAGGTGTTTGCGGCTGCTGTAAAACCAAAGTCGTTTCCGGCGACTATACGGTGAGCAGCACCATGACGCTGAGCGAGGCGGAGATTGCCGAAGGTTACGTACTGGCCTGCTCCTGCCATCCGCAGGGCGATCTTGTTCTCGCATAATCGGTAAACGTTCCATCGTAGGCCCGGTAAGCGTTAGCGCTACCGGGCGATTTACCACTCGCTTCATCCTTTCGCCCCTCTCTTCGCCAAAGAAAAACGTCATCGTCATCTTCAACTAAACTTGTAACCGTTATCACATTTAAGGAGATGGAGAACCATGAAACAAACCGTTGCTGCTTTCATCGCCAAAACGCTGGAACAGGCTGGCGTAAAACGAATCTGGGGCGTCACTGGCGATTCCCTGAACGGCCTGAGCGATAGTCTTAATCGTATGGGAACCATTGAATGGATGCCAACCCGCCACGAAGAGGTTGCCGCTTTCGCCGCCGGCGCACAAGCGCAGCTTACCGGCGAGCTGGCAGTGTGCGCCGGTTCATGCGGACCGGGCAACCTGCACCTGATCAATGGCCTGTTTGATTGCCACCGTAACCACGTCCCTGTTCTGGCGATCGCCGCCCATATTCCGTCCAGTGAAATCGGCAGCGGTTATTTCCAGGAGACCCACCCGCAGGAGTTGTTCCGTGAATGCAGCCACTATTGCGAGTTGGTTTCCAGCCCGGAGCAGATCCCGCAGGTGCTCGCCATCGCCATGCGCAAAGCGGTGCTAAACCGCGGCGTCTCCGTGGTCGTACTGCCGGGTGACGTGGCGCTGAAACCCGCGCCTGAAAACGCCGTCACTCATTGGTACCATGCCCCGCACCCCGTCGTCACGCCGGCGGAGGAAGAGCTGAAAAAACTGGCGCAACTGCTGCGCTACTCCAGCAATATCGCATTGATGTGCGGTAGCGGCTGCGCGGGCGCGCATGAGGAGTTGGTCGCGTTGGCGGCAAAACTAAAAGCGCCAATCGTTCATGCCCTGCGCGGCAAAGAGCACGTTGAGTACGATAACCCTTATGATGTGGGAATGACCGGCCTGATTGGCTTTTCTTCTGGCTTCCACACCATGATGAACGCCGATACGCTGATCCTGCTCGGCACCCAGTTCCCCTACCGCGCCTTTTATCCGAGCGATGCCAAAATCATTCAGATTGACATCAACCCGGGCAGTATTGGCGCGCACAGCAAAGTCGACATGGCGCTGGTGGGCGATATTAAAGCCACGCTTCGCGCCCTGCTGCCGCTGGTGGAAGAAAAAAGCAATCGTAAATTCCTCGATAAAGCTCTGGAGCACTATCAGGACGCCCGTAAGGGACTTGATGACTTAGCCAAACTCAGCGATAAAGCCATCCATCCACAATATCTGGCGCAACAAATTAGCCATTTCGCCGCTGACGACGCTATTTTTACCTGCGATGTCGGCACGCCGACCGTCTGGGCGGCCCGCTATCTAAAAATGAACGGCAAGCGCCGCCTGCTGGGCTCGTTTAACCACGGGTCAATGGCCAACGCCATGCCACAGGCGCTCGGCGCTCAGGCCACCGCGCCGGGTCGGCAGGTTATCGCGATGTGCGGTGATGGCGGCTTCAGTATGCTGATGGGCGATTTTCTCTCGGTGGTACAGATGAAGCTGCCGATAAAAATCGTCGTCTTTAATAACAGCGTGCTGGGCTTTGTGGCGATGGAAATGAAAGCCGGCGGCTACCTTACCGACGGTACCGAACTGCACGACACCAATTTCGCGCGTATCGCCGAAGCCTGCGGCATTACCGGTATTCGCGTGGAAAAAGCCGCAGACGTGGACGGTGCGCTACAGCGCGCGTTTTCCATTGACGGCCCGGTACTGGTTGACGTGGTCGTGGCAAAAGAAGAGCTGGCGATCCCGCCGCAGATCAAACTGGAACAAGCGAAAGGCTTTAGCCTGTACATGCTACGCGCCATTATTAGCGGCCGCGGCGATGAAGTGATCGAACTGGCGAAAACGAACTGGCTAAGGTAAAACAGTGCACATCACCTTTTAAAATCCAGGGATGTGCCATGATTGATTTACGCAGTGATACCGTTACCCGACCGGGCCGCGCCATGCTCGAGGCGATGATGACCGCCCCGGTCGGGGACGACGTATACGGCGATGACCCTACTGTTAACGCCCTTCAGCGCTACGCCGCCGACCTTTCCGGTAAAGAAGCGGCGCTTTTTTTACCCACCGGCACCCAGGCCAATCTGGTCGCGCTGCTTAGCCATTGTGAACGCGGCGAAGAGTATATCGTCGGTCAGGGCGCGCATAATTATCTCTATGAAGCTGGCGGTGCGGCGGTGCTCGGCAGCATTCAGCCGCAGCCCATCGACGCCGCCGCGGACGGTACGCTGCCGCTGGAGAACGTGGCGGCGAAGATTAAAGCGGATGACATCCACTTCGCGCGTACGCGCTTGCTCAGTCTGGAAAATACGCATAACGGGAAAGTGCTGCCGCGCGCGTATCTGAAAGACGCCTGGACGTTTACCCGCGAACGTGGGCTGGCGCTGCACGTTGACGGCGCCCGAATTTTTAACGCGGTGGTTGCCTACGGCTGTGAGTTAAAAGAGATTACGCAGTATTGCGACTCTTTTACCATCTGCCTGTCAAAAGGTCTCGGAACGCCGGTCGGTTCGCTGCTGGTCGGCAACCGCGATTACATTAAACGCGCGACGCGCTGGCGTAAAATGGTCGGCGGCGGAATGCGTCAGGCCGGGATTCTGGCAGCGGCCGGACTGTATGCGCTGAAGCATAACGTGGCGCGTCTGCAAGAGGACCATGATAACGCCGCCTGGCTGGCGCAGCAGCTTCGGGAAGCGGGCGCAGAGGTCATGCGCCACGAAACGAATATGCTGTTTGTTCGCGTTGGCGAAGCACAGGCCGCCGCGCTTGGCGACTATTTACGGGAACGGAATATCCTGATTAACGCCGCGCCGATTGTGCGTCTGGTGACGCATCTGGATGTCTCTCGCGAACAGCTTGCCGACGTCGTCGCCCACTGGCGCGCCTTTTTAGCCCGCTAAGGAGAGCAACGTGGCGCAACGCATTCTGGTTCTCGGCGCCAGCGGCTATATCGGCCAGCACCTGGTCTGTGCGCTAAGTCAGCAAGGGCATCAGGTGCGGGCGGCGGCGCGGCGCGTCGAACGTCTGGAAAAACAGCGCCTCGCCAACGTCAGTTGTCATAAGGTCGATCTGCACTGGCCGGAAAATTTACCCGCGCTGCTTCGCGACATTGATACCGTTTACTATCTGGTACACGGCATGGGCGAAGGCGGCGATTTTATCGCCCATGAGCGTCAGGCGGCGCTCAACGTGCGCGACGCGCTGCGCCAGACGCCGGTTAAGCAACTTATTTTCCTCAGTTCATTGCAGGCGCCGGCGCATGAGCAATCCGATCACCTGCGCGCCCGCCAGCTTACGGCTGACACGCTGCGCGACGCAGGCGTACCGGTGACGGAATTACGCGCCGGGATCATCGTCGGCGCAGGCTCCGCCGCCTTCGAAGTCATGCGTGACATGATTTACAACCTGCCAATACTCACGCCGCCGCGCTGGGTGCGTTCGCGCACCACGCCCATCGCTCTGGAAAATTTACTCTACTACCTGGTCGGCTTGCTGGACCACCCTGCGCACGAGCATCGTATTCTGGAAGCCGCCGGGCCGCAGGTATTAAGCTATCAGCAGCAGTTTGAACGTTTTATGGCCGTCAGCGGTAAACGGCGTCCGCTGATCCCGGTTCCTTTTCCGACCCGCTGGATTTCGGTCTGGTTTTTAAACGTCATTACCTCTGTGCCGCCGACTACCGCAAAAGCCTTAATCCAGGGGTTAAGGCACGATTTGCTGGCCGATGACGCCGCGTTAAAAAAGTTGATCCCCCAAACGCTTATCACCTTTGATGACGCCGTTCGCCGCACGCTAAAAGAAGAAGAAAAACTGGTGAACTCTAGCGACTGGGGCTACGACGCGCTGGCCTTCGCCCGCTGGCGTCCCGAATACGGCTATTTTCCAAAGCAGGCGGGCTTTACCGCGCAGACCCCGGCCAGCCTATCGGCGCTCTGGCAGGTCGTAAATCGGCTGGGTGGCAAAGAGGGCTATTTTTTCGGCAATATTTTGTGGCAGACGCGCGCCGCGATGGACCGTCTGGTGGGGCATAAACTGGCGAAAGGCCGCCCGTCGCATGCCTTGCTCAAGCCAGGCGATACGGTAGATAGCTGGAAAGTGATCATTGTCGAACCAGAAAAACAGCTCACGCTCTTGTTTGGCATGAAAGCGCCGGGCCTGGGGCGGCTTAGCTTCACGCTGCACGATAAAGGTCGCTACCGCGAAATTGACGTGCGCGCCTGGTGGCATCCACACGGAATGCCGGGCCTGATTTACTGGCTACTGATGATCCCGGCGCACCTGTTTATTTTCCGGGGAATGGCAAGGCGTATTGCCCGACTTGCAGAACAAATCACAGAAAAATGAGAAAAAGTTGCTGTATTCTTTCGTGTTTCCCATTGCATACCGACGTAATTCACGGAAGAATGCGCACGACGGTTTATTAAACACAGTGGATTGATATGAAGGTACTGGTTACCGGCGCCACCAGCGGCTTAGGTCGAAACGCGGTTGAATTTTTGCGCAATAAAGGCATCAGCGTCAGAGCGACGGGTCGCAATGAAGCGATGGGCAAGCTGCTTGAAAAAATGGGCGCGGAATTCGTCCATGCGGATTTAACCGAACTGGTCTCCTCGCAGGCTAAAGTGATGCTCGCCGGGATCGACACGTTGTGGCACTGCTCCAGCTTTACCTCGCCCTGGGGAACCCAACAAGCTTTCGATCTGGCGAATGTTCGCGCCACCCGCCGTCTGGGAGAATGGGCGGTCGCCTGGGGCGTGCGCAATTTTATTCATATCTCCTCTCCCTCACTCTATTTTGATTACCACCACCACCGTGATATCAAAGAGGATTTCCGTCCGCATCGGTTTGCCAATGAGTTCGCCCGCAGTAAAGCCGCCGGCGAAGAGGTGATTAATCTGCTGGCGCAGGCCAATCCGCAAACACGTTTTACGGTGTTGCGTCCGCAAAGCCTGTTTGGCCCGCACGATAAAGTATTTATCCCACGTCTGGCGCATATGATGCACCATTACGGTAGCATCTTATTACCGCACGGGGGCAGCGCGCTGGTCGATATGACCTACTATGAAAATGCGATCCACGCCATGTGGCTGGCCAGCCAGCCGGGCTGCGATCATCTGCCTTCTGGCCGCGCTTATAACATCACTAACGGCGAAAACCGCACCTTACGCAGCATCGTACAAAAGTTAATTGATGAACTGACTATCGACTGCCGCATTCGCTCTGTGCCTTACCCGATGCTGGATATGATCGCCCGCAGTATGGAGCGCTTCGGCAAAAAATCCGCCAAAGAGCCCCCGCTAACGCATTACGGCGTGTCAAAACTGAATTTTGATTTTACGCTCGATACGACTCGCGCGCAGGAAGAGCTGGGCTACCAGCCCATCGTCACGCTGGACGAAGGCATTGAACGCACCGCCGCCTGGCTACGCGATCACGGAAATTTACCGCGTTAATCCTGGCCGTACTTCTCCAGTAATGCTTCGGCAATCGCCTGCGTTTCGGCATCTGCGATACCGTTCCATTGCGCCGGACGGAAGTGCATCTGGAACGCCATAATCACCCGCTGCTGCTCGCGTGTCGTCATATCGGCTTTGACTTCATAACCATAGCGCGAGAGTAACGCAAGCACCGTTGCGGTATCGACTGGCGTATACGGCGCGCGTCCAGCCAGATAAAACGCTACACGCTGGGCGTCAGGCCAGGCGCCAATCCCCTGCGCCGCCAGCTCGCGCCACGGGAAGCGCGGGCCGGGATCGTCTTTACGCTGCGGCGCGATATCCGCATGGGCCACCACATTCTGCGGTTTGATGTCATAGCGCGCGATAATGTCCTTCGCTAACGGAATCAATGTCTGAATTTGCGCGGATTCAAACGGCGCGAAAGATTTCACCCCGCCGGACATTCGCCAGCCGCGATTTTCCAGCTCAATGCCAATAGACGTATCATTGAGACGCGTGGCGCCTCGCCAGAAACTGACGCCCGCATGCCAGGCCTGATCCTGTTCCGGCACCAGTTGCCAGATGCGCGGTTTACCGCCATATAATGGAGGGGTTGCGGGAATCAGGTAATGCGAACTGACGTTGCGACCCGTTAACGTCGCCAGCGAAACGTCAAAGTTTTCCGCCGTATAGTGAATCACCAGAACTTTAATGCGCGGATAGGCCGCCTGCGCCCGATGTCGGGTATCAAGCTGATATCCCTCTTTATCGATAATTCCTTTTTCGCTCGCGCAGCCTGTTAACAGCAACGCGAGACCCACCAGCCACAGTAGCGCTCTCATCGGCGCGTTTTCACCGCCGTTCCGCTGACGCTGACCATCAGCATACTGCCATCCTTGCCGACAGTTTCGTAATCAATATCGATGCCTACCACCGCATCGGCGCCCAACGCTTTAGCCTGCTCGCCAAGTTCCTGGAAAGCGATTTCACGCGCTTTACGCAGCTCTTTCTCATACGCGCCGGAACGTCCGCCGACGATATCCCGAATGCCGGCGAAAAAATCGCGGAAAATATTGGCACCTAAAATGGCTTCGCCCGTTACCACACCGCAATACTCCACGATGCTTTGTCCTTCCAGCGTTGGGGTTGTTGAAAACTGCATAGTGAATCTCCCAGGTTAGCTAAGCACACGATCTCAAACGCATTATCAAGCTGATACGCTATCATTGAAAGGATATAATTGATTATCGTAGATCGGTTTTTGCTCGATCGCCTATAAGGAAATCATCATGCGCTATTCTAAACTCTCTTTGCTCATCCCGTGCGCGCTTCTGCTTAGCGCCTGTACGACCGTCACTCCCGCCTACAAAGATAATGGCCCGCGTATCGGCGCGTGTGTGGAAGGCGGCCCGGACAGCGTGGCTCAACAATTTTACGACTACCGTATTCAACACCACAGCAATGATATCGCCGCGCTTCGCCCCTACTTGAGTGATAACCTGGCGAAATTGTTGACCGACGCCAGCCGCGATACGGAGCACCGTCAGTTGATGAGCGGCGATCTGTTCTCCAGCCGCGCTACGCTGCCGGATAGCGCCAGCGTCGCCAGCGCATCAACCATTCCGAACCGAGATGCGCGCAATATTCCTCTGCGGGTGGCGTTAAAACAGGGCGATCAAAGCTGGCAGGATGAGGTCCTTATGATTCACGAAGGCTCATGCTGGGTGATTGACGACGTTCGCTATCTGGGCGGAGATGTCCATGCCCCTGCCGGTACGCTGCGCCAGTCGATAGAAAATCGTTAACAGCCAGTATTCCCCGCTTTTGCACCCATAACCCCGTAAATTGTCTGGCATTCTGCCCGGGATGCCGACAATTCTTCTTACCTACTATTCCTCCTGCTATTTTGTGCTATGTTTAGGGAAGAATGTGGGATATATTTAACTTTTAACGCATAAATATTGCATAACTATTCTGCGAAAGGTACTATCTGCGGCTTCAATAGCTATCAGACTGCCTGTATACGAGTGTCAATGAGTATTCAATTAAACGGCATTAATTGCTTTTACGGCGCGCATCAGGCGCTGTTCGATATCACGCTGGATTGCCCCGAAGGCGAAACGCTGGTGTTGCTTGGCCCAAGCGGGGCGGGTAAAAGTTCGCTGCTGCGTGTACTCAATCTGCTTGAGATGCCGCGCTCCGGCACTCTGACTATCGCCGGGAACCATTTTGATTTTACGAAAACGCCGTCCGATAAGGCGATTCGTGAGCTACGTCAAAATGTCGGAATGGTCTTTCAGCAATATAATCTTTGGCCGCATCTCACCGTTGTGCAGAATCTGATTGAAGCGCCCTGCCGCGTACTGGGTCTGACAAAAGATCAGGCGCTGGCGCGCGCAGAAAAGCTGCTGGAGCGTTTACGTCTGAAGCCCTATAGCGATCGTTATCCGTTGCATCTTTCCGGCGGTCAGCAGCAGCGCGTCGCGATTGCCCGCGCGCTGATGATGGAGCCGCAGGTGCTGCTGTTTGATGAACCGACCGCCGCGCTGGACCCGGAAATTACCGCTCAAATCGTCAGCATTATTCATGAGCTGGCGGAAACGAACATTACTCAGGTGATCGTTACGCATGAAGTCGAAGTGGCGCGTAAGACCGCCAGTCGTGTGATTTATATGGAAAATGGTCACATCGTCGAGCACGGTGATGCGGGTTGCTTTGCCCACCCTCAGACCGAAGCGTTCAAAAACTATCTCTCTCACTAAGATTCGGGACAATGACAATGAAAAAAGTTCTGATTGCCGCGCTAATTGCAGGCTTTAGCCTTTCCGCTACAGCAGCCCAGACCATTCGTTTTGCGACCGAAGCGTCCTATCCGCCGTTCGAATCGATGGATGCTAATAACAAGATTGTCGGCTTTGACGTCGACCTGGCCAACGCGCTATGTAAAGAGATCGACGCCTCCTGTACCTTTACCAATCAGGCGTTCGACAGCCTGATCCCCAGCCTGAAATTCCGCCGCTTCGACGCTGTAATGGCGGGAATGGATATCACGCCGGAACGTGAAAAGCAGGTGCTGTTTACCACGCCATATTACGACAACTCCGCGCTGTTCGTGGGTCAGCAGGGCAAATACACCAGCGTCGATCAACTGAAAGGTAAGAAAGTCGGCGTACAGAACGGTACGACGCACCAGAAATTCATCATGGATAAGCATCCGGAAATCACCACCGTACCGTATGACAGCTATCAGAACGCGAAGCTGGATCTACAAAATGGCCGTATCGACGCTGTTTTCGGCGACACGGCGGTCGTGACCGAATGGCTGAAAGCCAATCCTAAGCTGGCACCGGTCGGCGATAAAGTCACCGATAAAGATTATTTCGGCACCGGTCTGGGTATCGCGGTACGTCAGGGCAACACCGAGCTGCAGCAGAAATTCAATACTGCGCTGGAAAAAGTGAAGAAAGATGGGACTTACGAGACCATCTATAACAAATGGTTCCAGAAGTAATCTTTGATGAACGAATTTTTTCCTTTAGCAAGCGCCGCCGGGATGACCGTCGGCCTTGCCGTCTGCGCGCTGATCATTGGCCTCGCGTTAGCCATGTTCTTTGCCGTCTGGGAGTCCGTAAAATGGCGCCCGATTGCCTGGATAGGCTCCGCGCTGGTCACTATTTTGCGCGGCCTGCCGGAAATTCTGGTGGTGCTGTTTATCTATTTCGGCTCCTCGCAACTCCTGCTTACGCTGTCTGACGGGTTTACCCTCCATCTCGGCTTTACACAGATCCCGGTGCAAATGGAGATTGAGAACTTTGACGTCAGTCCGTTCCTGTGCGGCGTGATTGCGTTGTCCCTGCTGTATGCGGCCTATGCGTCGCAGACGCTACGCGGCGCGCTGAAAGCCGTTCCGTCTGGTCAGTGGGAGTCGGGTCAGGCACTGGGATTATCAAAGACGGCGATTTTTTTCCGTCTGGTGATGCCGCAGATGTGGCGTCACGCCCTGCCAGGGCTGGGTAATCAGTGGCTGGTGTTGCTAAAAGATACGGCTCTGGTCAGCCTTATCAGCGTTAACGATCTGATGTTACAGACCAAAAGTATTGCCACACGCACCCAGGAACCGTTTAACTGGTACATTATTGCGGCGGCTATTTACCTGGTCATTACGCTGATCAGTCAGTACATTCTCAAACGCATAGACCTGCGCGCGACACGTTTTGAGCGGAGGCCGGACTAATGCTTGAGTACTTACCTGAACTGCTAAAAGGGCTACACACCAGCCTGACGCTGACCGTGGCTTCTATTGCCGTCGCTTTGGTGCTGGCGTTAGTTTTTACCATTATCCTGACACTAAAAACGCCGTTCGTGGTGTGGCTGGTGCGCGGCTATATCACGTTGTTTACCGGTACGCCGTTGTTGGTGCAAATTTTCCTGATCTACTACGGACCCGGTCAATTCCCGACACTGCAAGAGTATCCGCTACTCTGGCATCTACTGTCTGAACCGTGGCTGTGCGCACTGATCGCGTTGTCGCTAAACAGCGCCGCTTACACCACGCAGCTATTTTATGGCGCGATTCGCGCGATTCCGGAAGGTCAGTGGCAGTCCTGCGGCGCGCTGGGGATGAGTAAGAAAGATACGCTGGCGATTTTGTTGCCCTATGCGTTTAAACGCGCCCTCTCCTCCTATTCTAATGAGGTGGTACTGGTCTTCAAAAGTACCTCGCTGGCCTATACCATCACCTTGATGGAAGTCATGGGGTACAGTCAGTTGCTCTATGGTCGTACCTACGATGTGATGGTATTTGGCGCGGCAGGCGTAATTTATCTGGTCGTCAACGGTCTATTGACGCTGATGATGCGTTTGATTGAGCGTAAAGCCCTGGCGTTTGAGCGGCGCAATTAACCAGGCAGGATAAGGCATTCTCGCCGCCGTTCGACAATGGTCAGATGGCGCTGCGCTTATCAAGCCTACGATGCATAATTTTGAATAAACCCGACGGACAAGTGGTTAACTTGTCCGTCTTTTTTTATCCATTTTAAAATATTTAATCATTTTTATTGCATACAAATTCAATTAATGGCATTGTAAATCTATGCCGCAGACACGGCGCATAATCATAAGATTACGGGAGTGACATCATGAAAAAGTTAGTTCTGGCCGCATTACTCGCCTCTTTCGCCACTGGCAGCATCGCCGCTGAAAAAATCAATTTCGGGGTTTCCGCCACCTATCCCCCGTTTGAATCCCTGGATGCGAGTAATAAAATTGTGGGCTTCGATATCGATCTGGCAACCGCATTATGCAAGCAAATGCAGGCAGAATGTACTTTTACCAATCATGCTTTCGATAGTCTTATCCCGGCGCTGAAATTCAGAAAATATGATGCCGTCATTTCCGGAATGGACATTACCCCGGAGCGCAGTAAGCAGGTCGCCTTTAGCAATCCCTATTATGCGAACTCCGCGCTGGTGATTGCCAAAAAAGACACCTATAAAACCTTTACCGATCTAAAAGGTAAGCGTATCGGTATGGAAAATGGCACCACGCATCAAAAATATCTCCAGGATAAACATCCGGAGGTCAAAACCGTGGCCTACGACAGCTACCAGAATGCGATTATCGACCTGAAAAATGGCCGTATTGACGGTGTCTTTGGCGATACCGCAGTGGTCAATGAGTGGCTGAAAACGAATCCGCAACTGGGTCCGGCAACAGAGAAAGTGACCGATCCGCAATACTTCGGTACCGGACTTGGCATCGCGGTGCGCCCGGACAATAAGGCGTTGCTGGAAAAACTGAATGATGCGCTGGCCGCCATTAAAGCGGACGGCACTTATCAGAAAATCAGCGATCAGTGGTTCCCGCAGTAAGACGTATGTGATTAGCCCACCGTGTTGCGAAATGGCAGTATAAATACCTTATTCAGACCACGAAATCATCCAGGCCTGATAAGCGCAGCGCCATTGAGCATTCTACAGTTTGTCATCAGTCTCAAACGCCTGCATCAACAGGCGATTCGGACTAATACTTGCCGGGTGACGCTGACGCGTACCCGGCTTACAACATTGTTACGTTTTTAGATAACATCCAGACCCAGACGGCGATACTGCTCCGCCGGAGCATCATTTTCTTTCATCAAACGGATAAGTAAGTTGATCATCCTTGCTTCGATGGCCTCATCATGAATAGGATGTTGCTGCTGCGGATCGTCTCTGAGATCAAACAAGAGATGACCAAAGCTATTCACACCTTTATATTTTTCCCTGGCCGGAATACGTAATACCTGAAGCCCTTTAGTGAATTTAAACGGAGGCGCCAGAGATAATTTTCCCAGTTCATCCACGTCATAACGCGCATTCATCTTGATCGGCATTAACGTGTAGTTCGCAATGTCATGCTCACGCCCCGGCTGCGCGGCCCGCATATAAACATAGCGTCCGTCGGTAACATTAACATGTCCGCTAAACACGCCAAACAGCGCGCCTTCCCTGACGGGTTCATCACTGGCAATGACTTTCGCCAGCGGTTGGCCCTGCATATCTGCGGGAATAGGTTGCTGAAAATAATCCAGTAGCGTTGGCGCCCAGTCAATCATCTGCACCAGCGACTGCCGCCGCGCTCCGCATACCGCGCTGCGCGGGTCCCAGATAAACAGCGGGTTATTCGCCACCTCGTTATAATAGGGCATTTGATTTTTAGCCCACCAACCGTGCTCCCCCAGCAAGAAGCCGTGATCGGTACCGACAATCAGCATCGTATCGCGCCAGAGATCGTGTTCATCCATCAGATCAAGGATACGTCCAAGATTGCGGTCGCACATGGAAACCAGGGCCCGATAACGACAGCGAATATGCGCTATCGCCTCCTCGCTTTCACTGACTTTGCCGCGCGGCCAGTCATAATGCGGGCCTTGCCACTCATCGTCATAGAGCGATAAATATTCCTCGGTGGTATAAAACGGCTCATGCGGATCGAACGTCTCAACCTGCAATAACCAGTTATCTTCGGCATGATTTTTATGGATAAAATCGCACCCGGCGTCAAAAACTTTCGTCTGGGGAAAATCGGCTTCCTGCTGGATGTATTCGCGGTTCGCCCAGTCGTGACGCCATAGCCCGGAAACGCCGCCTCCGGTTTGTTTTTGTGGAACGCGCAATACTTCCGGAATGGGCGGCTCGCCAACGCTCGCCTTCCAGTGATCGCCCTCCTGACCGCGTACTACGTCCCAGGAGCTATAGCGGTTATGGTAGTTACCGCCGCCGTCTTCCCAGTAATGCAAATGATCGCTGATAAGATGGGTGTAGATCCCCGCTTTTTTCAATAATTCCGGCATGGAATCATCAAAGGGTTCCAGCGGCCCCCACTCACGATGCAGGAAATTATAGCGCCCGGTGTGCAGTTCCCGACGGGCTGGCATACAGGGCATACTGCCGACATAACTATTGTCAAAGGTGGCGGCATGTGCCGCCAGGCGTTGAAAGTTAGGCGCTTTCGTTAGCAAATCGCCATAGGGCGGCAAATAGTTTTTATTCAGACTGTCAAACAGCAGAATAATCGCTTTCATGACTCACCCTCATTTGTTGAGCAGGTGCGGAAAATTTTTCTCTACCACATCGTAAATCTGTTTACCTATTGATTCGCCATCCATGATATTTTCAATGGGAATGAGATATTGTCCGTGTTTAGGATCGAGGCTAACGACATCAAGCAATTTTTTTGAAATCGCATAAATATCTGCCCAGTCGGTAAATCCACCGACCTCTCCCGCTGCCGTATGCTCCATATCAAAAGAGAAGTCATATTTTGCTAACGCTTTTTTAACCACAGTCTGTAACATTACGCTACTGCCTACACCATAACCGCATACGAATAAAATATTTACAGAATCTTTCATAATAAAATCCTTTATATAAACCGAATCAATTAAATGGAATAAGGACCAAGATGGAACGTTGAAGCAATAAATTTCAGTAATTCACAAATCGCAGGCCACAGAGTCGCCCAGTCAAATATTCCCGTCCAGCCCACACCTTCTTTTGCCAGCCCGGTTAAAGGAATGGCCCATACCGTACCGAAAGTCTGAATAATCCCTAACAGGAAAGTACAAATAATAACGGAACGATATCCCCCCATTCGGTTGGCTAATACGCCGATGGGACCGCCGGAAAAGAAGAGCGGAACAAAACCAGGCAATACCATAATAGGGCTATGGATGAGCAGCAGAATGCCCATGGAAAAAATCGTGCCGAAGGTACAAAAGACGAATCCCAGCGTGGCCGCGTTCGGCGAAAAAGGTAATAAAGCAGCAACATCCACAGCCGGTATAGCATTAGGAATAAAGCGATCCTGCCATCCTTTAAACGAACCGTTAATTTCGCCTACCATCATCCGCACGCCCTGCAGCAAGATGACCATATACATAGAGAATTGCAGGCCCAGATTGATGATATAGATATACCAGGGTTTGCCTTTCGCCATTAACTGTACGTTATCGATCCCTGTCGCCAATAAAAAACCGCCAACGAAGAGCGTCATCACAATGGCGATTGCCGTCACGTTGTGGTTAAAAATGGCTAACCAACCGGGAAGTTTCAGGTTTTCGGCGTCATGCTTTTCCGGATCGCCGAATTTATGCGCGAATTTCGAGAAAAACCACAGTCCCAACATCTGGTTATGCGCGATGGTAAAACCGGCGTTATTGGTCACTTTGGCAATGGGTTTAACAATAAGCGTGGTTGAAAACGCCCAAAAAACCCCGGTCAATACCCCGGCAATCACAATGGATTGTACCCAACCGAACCCCAGCCAGAAGACAATTAACCACAGTACCGCCTGTGAATGTGAGACCCCGGTATTACCGGTAAGAAATATACCTTTTGCGCCGGTATAACGGCCAAATAAAACTAATATCAGGTTAGTAAAAAATGCCAGTACAAAAACGTATCCTACATAGCCGAAATTATCGCCCAGCGCTATTTGCGTCGCGGCTTTCATGGCATATGAATCCATTAAGTATCCATGCACGCCATAAGCCTTGCTGACTGCCTCTGCAACCGGTTTAAAAGTGGCTGAAAATTGAAAGCCGCCAAATAACACCATCATCAAACCGACCATCGCGCTGATCATACCGGTGATAATTTTTATAGGCGTCTTTTTATCCAGCGCATAGCCAACACCGACTAATATCCCAATTAATATTGCCGGTTCAGTTAAAAACGTTTGAATAACATCTATAAATTTGGCAAACATCGTCTGAACGCCCTCCATAAGCGTGCCTATTCGTTGTCATGATTGACCCCTTTACTGACGTTACGTATTGCTTCGCTGATGCTATTGAAATTTACCCGATAAACCACCTTGTCTAATTTTGCCTTACACGCACTGTAATAATCAAAATTAGTCATTAAAAGATTTAAAGTGATTATTTGTGATTTGATTTGCAAAAATAGGATAATATATAACCATGATCGATCGGAGTTTTTTATCGATCGATCATGGTTATTATTATTTATGGATAATTAGACAGTTAATATAGATATTTTGTATGTCTGGCTTTTGGCGCTACAGCCTGCAAAGCAATGTTAACACTTCATAATGCGCGGTATGCGGGAACATATCGAAAAGCTGAACACGTTGAATACGGTAGTTCGGCAGATGGCGAATATCCTGCGCCATCGTCTGCGCGTTACAGCTTGAATAAATAATAAAACGCGGCGCCATTTGTGCAAGGTAATCGCACAACGGCTTGCCAATGCCACGGCGGGGAGGATTCACCAACACCAGGTCGGGCGTTTCGCCTTGTGCGGTGGCGAATTGGGTGGAATCCAACGCCTGGAAATGAAGGCGGGTCAATCCCAGCTCGGCAGCGGATTGCTTCGCGCAGGCAATCGCCTCCGGCGCGATCTCAATACCGGTTAATTGCATCTGCGGCGTCGCGCAGTGCAGGCCGAATCCGCCCACTCCGCAAAAAAGATCCCACATATGGCGTACCGGCAGTTGCCCTACCCAATCGCGCGCCGTTGCATATAATCGGCTGGCGACCGTAGGGTTGGTCTGAAAGAAACTTTGCGGACGAATCCACAGCGGCACATCGTTAAAACGTTCCGCCAGCGCCTGCTGATCCGTCAGATAGATTTCCGTCTCCCCTTCCATAATCGCCATATGGATTTATTTTAAGAAAAATCGACAAATATCGTCCAGGAGCGCCGTTTTTCACGGTTGGACGGAACTATAGATAATCAAAATCGACGAACTTAGACGAACTTCACCGACTAAAAGTGTCCCATCCATGCCCCATAGATGTCCCAAGATTTTACCCCTGATTCTACCTAAATTTTGCGCTCGCCCGTTCTGGCGTGCTCAAATCTTAACCAGTTTTCCCCAAAGCGGGGGAAAACCTCCGCCGAAAGTTACGGGTTAAAAGGAACGCTTCTGGCTGTACCGTGTAACAGGGAATGATAAGAGGGTATGCACAGCAGAATCCTCGCCCCGCAAGGTTTCCGCGCCTGTTGTCCAGACTATGACCTTTACAACCAAAATCTTGACGGCGAGGATCTGCTTGATGCAGGTTTTAGTCCAACGTTAATAAAGTGGCTATCCCCATCAAAGTGCAACTGGAATTCAGTTGCACCAGTTTAATCAGGAGGTGTATCCTTTGTGAGCAGAAAGGAAAAGTTAAAAGCGAGGCTTGATACCTTACCTAAAGACTTTACCTGGGACGAGCTTGTATCGCTGATGAATCAGTACGGTTTCTGCATCATTAATGCAAGCCGTGGATCTGGTCGTAAGTTTTACAATAAAGAGAGGGATAAACTTGCTATCTTTCATGAGCCACATCCAGAAAAAACGCTAAAAAAATACGTTCTTAATGATGTTAAAACTTTGTTGGATGAGATTGATGAAAATGAATAACCTGTTTAAATATAAAGGTTACTTTGGCAGTATAAATGCCTCCATAGATGATGACATTCTCTATGGTAAACTTGAATGTATCAACGATCTTGTCACCTATGAAGCCAAAACCATTAAGGCTCTTCACAAAGCCTTTGAGGAGGCGGTTGAGGACTACATTGAAACCTGCAAAGAACTAGGGAGAACTCCAGAAAAAACGATGAGTGGTACATTCAATGTTCGCATAGGATCATCCCTGCATAAAGAAGCATATCTGGCAGCCATGTCGTTAAAAATGTCTTTGAATGACTATGTAAAAAAAGCAATTGAAAATGAAGTTTCAGATAAAAAAGAATTTCATATTCATATAGATAGTCATTATGAAATGAAAAGTTTTACGTTTGATGAGGTCAATAAGCATACTGAAAAATCAGAATGGAAAGGTGTGATTGAGCGGAGGGCCTGGCACTAATGGACTTATCTAAAATTCACTTTCGTGGATTTGAGGTTAATAGTTCCTCATTACAGATTCATAGCGATAAAAAAGGCGGTGCATACAGAATAAAATTTGATGACTTCTCAATTACTCACGACAATGATGGAGATGGTAACTGGCTTCACGTTGATATCAAGCAAGTGGTAGAAGGAACCACATCTGATAATGGAAAAGTTGTACCCGCTTTCAAGGTGACTGTATCACTAACCCTGTTTTTTGTATGCGATTTCGCCGAAAATAAATCGGAAGAGTTTTATCGAAGTAACTTTTGGTTTTTTGAGAACTTTGCTCTTATAGCCACAAAAATTAGTGTCGATAGTATTTTAAAAAATACCGCGCTCGAAGCAATTAATCTCCCCTGGTCCTAAAAAACGTAAAGGTGGTTCTATGCAGAAAACCTACGATTTTGAAAAAATATTCAAGTTACTGAATCAGAGGGAGCAATGTGTTAATGAAGCTGCCCGTCCGTGCAGAACCCTGGATGATGATTTAAGTAGATACAAACACGCCGCATAGTCCATAACCCGGCTTCCATGCCGGGTTTACGCCTTACTCCCCTACTTTTTCCCTGTACTCCCTGTTAAACCTGTCCACAACCTTCTTCATGTTCTGTTCAATCATCAGCACCCTGTCAGCCTGTTGTCTGGCTGTCAGCGTCGGATCTGAGTAAACCTCGTCCCGTTGCTTTCGCAGATTTTTAAGCTGCATCTGAGACTGGTGAGTGATGCCGTTCATCGACAACTGACCACGGTATTTATCCCTGAATGCCGCACGGTCAGCACCGCTTAACGCTTTCAGTTCGACGTTATACTGGCGCAGTTCGTCGATATGGTCGTACATCTTCTGCTGGTCGGCATACGGCATAACCTTCCCTGACAGTTTACCCAGGAACGGGATTTGCTGAGGCGGAATATCAATACCGTTATAAGTTTTAGCAGCAGCATCGATTGTTTTACCCGTGAACCGTCCCATGCCACCGGAAACATAATCAATCCAGTACTTCATTTTATCCGGGTTGATATCGACCGCACCGGAACGGTACTGACTGCCGCCTGTTGCCGTATTAAGCCAGTTCGCAAACGCCTTATAAGCCTCCGGCGTTGAGCGTCGGCCCAGCGTGCTTTCTGGTTTCGGCGTACCACCGGGGAAGTTCTCCTGGTAGATCTGCGTTCCCATGAAGTTCTCATTCACCCACAAATCAGCAACCGGCCTGAAAATGGTCGGCGCAGCGTTTTTGAACAACGTACCCGCCAGTGTTTTTGAGTCCTCACTGCCCAGCGGGTTAAACGCCCCCAGGATACCGCCAGCAATATTACCCGCTGCTTTTGAGGTGGTCATATTGCCACGTGTCACACCCTCCGTAGTGCTTCCCAGCAGGTAGAACATGTTGTAGCCATAGGGCAACGGAATACTCCAGTACTCCCCGGCTTTTCCGCCAAACAGCGATTTCATGATGACAACGTTGTGCTCCTTCACGTAATCCGGCACTTTGTCGTACCAGTTCACGCCGTCATCATCCTGTCCGGCTCCGGCACGGTTCAGGGAACCCAGCAGGTATCCGGCCCCCACCGCCGTCAGCGCCATTTTTTGCGCCATATTGAGATTACCCCAGCGTAACCGCTCCAGTAACGGGCCACTGCCGTTAAGGTGCGCCAGCGACCGCATCATGTTCGCTGTACCCTGAATACTGGCATTGGCGAACATATACAGCGAGTTCAGCAGCACACCCTGCTCACCGCGACGGTTGAAGTTCACCGTCATATTTTTGGCGAGTGATGCAGCCTGAGAACGGGATAATCCCGCATCCCTGGCATGTTTGTAGGCAGAAAGTCTCAGCGAGTTTTCCACCGCACTGTTGGCATCTTCAACCAGTCTTGTGAATGAATGCCAGGACTGAATACCCTGACCTTTCCAGCCACCTTTTGCCAGCGACACCAGCCGGTCCATCTCTTTAGACTTCCCTTCAAGATCATCCATGCGGAACCAGCCCGTTTTGGCCCCATCCTCAACAAACTCTTTCCATGTTTTTTGCCAGTCTGCGCCACTGCCGCTGAGCGTCTTGTCACGCAGGCTGGCGTACACGGCTTTCATCGCAATACCGCTGTCCCTGACGGTCTTCATCGCGATATCACGGCCATTGAGTTTACCGTCATCACGTCCCTGTTCTGCTTTCAGATTCATCACCGCCGTCTGCATATCACGGACGAAGTTACTGACCAGGAATTCAGGGTTAAGGCTGGTGTTCATTGCCGACATAAAGCGGTTTACCCGGGCGAGCGTCTGTATTATCACGTTACCCGTTTCCGGCCCCATGTTCTTCATGGCACGCATCAGGCGCTCATCATGGAGTTTGATGTAGTAGGTTTTACCGTCCTTTTTGGTGGCAAAATACTTGTCTGACATCAGCGCCATTGATACCGGCATTTCTTCAACCTGACGAATGGTATCACCCGTTACCGGGTCTTTTTTCTCCACAATCCTGCGCGTGGTATCCGGCCTTTGGTCGGTGAACACCTGCCAGTAGTCCTTATCCGGGTTATCCTGCACCAGTTTCAGGAGGGTATTGCCCACTTCATTTTTACGACTGCGGATAAGGGATTCGGTTAAATCCTGCATGGCCTGCGTCGAGGGTGACTGAGCTTTGGATTTACGCCCCATAGCACTCTTACTTTCCCTGCCGCTGGTAACGAATCCTCTTCCGGTACGCGGTAATACGCCGTCCGAATCCTGCCCCTTGAGCGGTACGTAGTGCTTATAGGTATCCTGCCAGGCGTCTACGGTCGCGTCTTTTTCAAGGCCGGCTTCACGGATTAACTCACGGCGACGCGCCAGCATATCATCAACAATCCCGGCCAGACGGTCATACTGCGCCTGCTTACCGCTGCGGCGCACGCTATCCATAATCCCTGCCGCTTCCGCGTTCGTCATACCCGAACCGCCGTCCGGCATTTTGGGATTAATTTTCGCGATGTGCAGGTTACGCTCAGGCGCGTGGCGGGCATACAGATATTCATCGAGGGCAGACTGCGGAATGTCATAATCTGCAAGCAGCTTCGCCAGCGGCTTAACATAACGCTCTTTCATTGCGTTCAGGTCATTCTCGGCCTTACCGTGGAACAGCTCTTCCGCCAGATACGCGTTATTACTGTCATCGAGTTTGCCGCCTGAATCGCGAATTTTATCCTGAACAGCCTTCAGCACCTGGAATTTATCCTGTACGTGGCGTACAAAGCGGGCTGCCATCGTCTCTTCCGGGGAAAGTGCGCTTCTGGAACGGGAATAATACGGCCCCTTGCGAATGTCGTCGGGAGAGAGTACATTACTTTCAGAGTCGTGATAAGAATGCTCCCCTTTGGGCAATTGGAGCCCACTGTGCAGAGGGTTATCACGGCTTGATTTTTCCTTCCGATATAGTGCCAACCCGTCTCTTTCCATGCTGTGAATTTTTTTACCGTTTTCCGTACCGTAAACTGAAGCAACACGATTGATTTCTAAACGAGATCTAACCGCCTTCATATGAACAGCGGTAATTACTGGGTCATTATTTTTATCAACCGCATCAAGTAATATTACGACTGCATCTTTCTCAGTAGCTGACTGGTAAACAGCCTTAGGGTCATGCATCAGTTCAGGAAGTTGTTCTATTACATCCATCGGTACATCGTGCTTCACACCATTAGTGGCTTTGCGAATGACATCGCGGGATATCACAAGCGGTAAATCAGGCGCACCAATATGACGTAATACTGGTGGTGTACGCCCAATATCTACCGTCATATCGGTAGAACGCAATGATTTCATCATCTTCGCAAGGTCGTTACGATACCGCTTACCCTCGCCTTCCGGCACTTTGAACGGATCAGGCTTACCCGTACGCGAATAAGATACGCTGCCATTTTCAGACGGTTTGTATCCCTCGCTTACGCGTTGGCCTAACGTCCGGATGGTGTCACGAATGTAGCCGATATCATTCAGGTCAGACGGCTGTAACAGTCCGGTACGGCGCAGCACAGCCTTCACCAGCGAGACGATGCGGTCCCATGCCGCGCCCAGCTTACCCGGCGTGTGCTTCTCCGCCATATGTGCCAGAAACTCGCCCGCCTGCACCTGCGGCGATTCTTCAGCGTACGATGCGTCAACCTTACGCCAGATATCCTTAATCGTGGCGTTATTGCTGTTGCGGGTTCTCAGCACATTATCAACGATGGTTTTATACTCAGCAGGCGTGACAACGCTTTCCATCGCATGGTGGATAATCTCATGACGTAATTTTTCACGTACAGCGCGACCATCGGGCAGATTGTCAGCAACCAGCACAATTTCACGCTCATCAGGACGATAGAAGGCATGGACCTTGCCGTGTTTATCCAGCGATTCACCGGCCAGTTCTGCCGCTTCAGCCTGCGTTTTTACCACGCGAACATCCAGATCGACATCCTTAATGCGGTCCATCACGGTACGGGCCACGGTTTTCACTTTGCGTACGCTGCTGCCCTGAGCCTGAGCATCAGCACTGTGGCCGGTCTGTGAAATCACATTACCTTCCGGCGTACGCTCCAGCCCCTTACGGGAATAAAACGCCACGCCTTTGTCTGTCTCGCGGGTTTTCAGGGTGTTGAACAGTTTATCGAATGCCTGACGGATACCGCCGTCCAGTTCTGCGTTAGTCGGGTAGGCGTAAGTATCCGGTGTGCCGTGGTCATCAGCCTTACGGATATTCACCAGATAATCGTTCTCAACGCCAGCGGCTTTGGCCTTATCCTGTACGTAACGCTCAAAGGCACGCGCAGACATTTCAACATAGGTAGACCAGTACGGTTTGCTGCGAACATCATCGAGGAGGAGACTACGACGACGCATACCGCTATTGTTAACAGCCTTCACGACGCCCATAAATGCGTCATACACCTCCTCCCGCACAGGGTATGCTTCAGGCTGATACAGACTCCCCCGGGTATCACGTGCGGTCATGAACCTGTCGCCGGAAGCAACATCACTATCCCTGGCGACGTCATGCTGCCCGAAGTAGTTGTCCAGCGCGTGGAACCACTCATGCGCAAGAGAACCGGCCCCGTTACCTTTGGTGAGGTTAATCGCCACCTGCCCTGGTTCATAGTGGGCAGCGGCGGCATTTTTGCCACCCTTACCCCGCGCACCAAATGCCAGGCCAAGACGACCATTCAGGGAAAGTGCCTTAGCCGGAACTTTCAGCACGTCCGACATATCCATCAGCGAATCATATGCCCGGTTGAGGTCAGACTGACGACGCGGTCCCTCCACGTAGTTACCGAACTGCACGCCACGGAAACCAAACGCATCACTGAACTTCTCCGGCGTAACGTCACCTTCACGACGATCGGGACCTGAGCGGTCACGGTTGGAAGCATTACGCTGTTCCTCGCGGGACTGTTCACGCAGCGCATTCAGTTTTTCCAGCAACCCGGCGCGGTGAGTTTTCGTGTATTCGCGGGCTTCGGCTGGCGTTTTAAAACCACGCTGAAGCACGGTTTTATTTTTACCGTATGCAATGAACACTTCCCCCGAGCGCTTATGCTGGTAGATATCCAGTTTCGTTTTATCATCAGCAGACTTCGGGGAGCCGGACTGCTGGTCAAAATACGCCTTCGCTTTTTTATGCAGGTCATTCAGGTCTTCCGAGTCCAGAACACTACGGCCTTTATCGTTTTCCAGGGAGTGGATCACCTTCGGCGGGCTGTACTCCTTACCCCCGAACATGCTGTAGGCGTGGGTTTTGACGCGGTAGCCTGACGCCTGCTCAATCTGTGCAGGTGACAGTCGATGTAACATCTCCCAGGTGTTCACTATCTCGCGATAATGCGAACCTTTTTCCTGGCTGATACGGTCAATGAATTTATCGGCGGGCAGACTGCCATCCAGCAACTGTCCGGCGGTATCACGGACTTCCTCAACCTGTTTTGCCCAGCGATTCAGGCGATGGGATGCACGGGGCTTCGCGGGTATCATGTTGCGTAACAGCGCCAGCATTGCCAGTGTTTTATTATCCGTTCCTTCCGCAGCCATTTTTTCATAGTCCGGCTTCGGAAACAGTTTGCTGAACGGCTGAGTTCTGTAGTCTTCTGCCGTTTTATCCGTATTCAGATCATCAGCCAGTACCGCGCGGCGATGTTTGGCTGCGCCGTGGATCACCTCACCGAAATCATCAATTTTTTCGCCGGATTTTTCGGCCGCAGCTCGAGGGGATTCTGTCTTTTCCGGCTCCTGAACTTCGGGTTGCGATGGATTATTTTCACCCTCATCAGCCTTTGCCGCCATTTCGTGCTTTTCGATAAGATGATCAGCATAGTCCATCGCCGTTTTGCCGATATCCTTCTCAAACAGGAAACGACCATCAGGATGTTCCAGTCGGCGCGTACCGTCTTTCTCTCTTATGCGCCAGCCATCCGCCACACGATTTTCCACCAGTTCACGTACTGACGTAATTTTGCCATCGCTTTTTATGCTGCTGGTCAGGTAATTACGTGCGCGTTTACGGTGCATTTCCCCGTCTTTGGTTGCCAGAAATGACGCCAGCGCTTCATCGTGCTTCTTCTCGCGTTCTGCTGCAGCCTTTTCATGCTTCTGCTGCGCCTGCACCATCCGGTCAGCCTCTTCCAGGCGGGCGCGACGGTCTTCCATCTCCTGCTCATGTTCAGTTTTACCACCCTCCCGACCTTCCGGCGCGGGCAACTCACGATAAGACTGTTCACCCCGGAATGTTTCACCCTGGCGAGGTACACCTTCAGGTGAGACGGACTGACGGCCTTTCTCGTAGCTTTGCCCCTGTACCTCACCAGTCGTGGTGTAACGTCCGCCACGACCAGCGGGAGGTTCGTCAGGCATATGGCGCACGTCTCCCGGCATCGGATAACCCTGACCCGGATGGATATCACCAGGTGAAGGCAGACGCGGACGCTCAGCCAGTTCATTATCAGTAGGTCCTGAGTCCCCTTTAGCCATCTGCTCATGCACCAGTTCTTCTGGTGTCGGCGCATTACGACGGGTCAGGTGCTGCTGAACTTCCGTCGGCTCGTCAGTAAAATCGCGGAAGCGCGGATCACGCATAAAGGCGGGAATTTCCATCGGATCAGTGGTTTTTGGCTTATCCGGTATGCGCTCACCCATCGCCAGGGTGTTAATCACTCCCCTTGCGCGGTCTTCGGATACCTGCGGGTTATCCATTTCAACCGCATACTGACGATCACCTTTTTTAACGATTTCCGGCTTTAACCCGGTCTGCTCAGCGTTACGGAAAACATCACTGTTTTTTGCGCTGCGTGCGTCGGAAAAATAATTGTTATCGGAACGAACCTTCTCAATACGCTCAGGTGGGCGCGGAGACCCCTGTGTGATCTCGATATGAGGTATGTCATCACCGAAACGTACTGTAGGTACAGAAATACTCTGCTTCTGTGGCGCTTCTGCCTGTTGTGGTTGTTCAGTCGCTTTCGGCTGCGGTTTCAGTACCTGACGTGCGGCTTCCCAGCGTATTTGTTCAGTCTCATTGCGCTTCTCTTTCTCGTTGAGGTCACGATATTCCGCCAGTACCTCATTACGCGGCTTACCCTGCATCTCACCAACGATACCCTTCAACTGGTCAGTACGCTCCATCTCTTTGAGAAGACTATTAGACGCATGTTTACGATATACCGCATCAACATCATTTTCGGGCGCAAGGTCGGCATCAGTATAATGCTGTAACAGTTCGTCGCGACTCAGACCGGAAAACTGCTGGCGGTAACTTTCAACGGGGTCGGCGGGTTTCGTATGCGGGGAATCCTGCGCCATTTCGCGGGCGCGTTGCGCTTTAGCATCAAATGCCTCACGCGCGGCATCGGTTCGTTGCATATCAGGCTTACTGTTACGACCGCGAACACCAGAAACAATACCGGCACCACCGCCGAGAATACCGCCCAGCAGCGTACCTTCTCCTGTTGCATGTGCCACACCCTGCATGTGATCGGTAGCAATACCCGCATCTTCATCACGCGCCACATTCTGCGCATACTGTGAGTAGCCGGACTGGAGACCGTTCAGCGTACCTTCCCTTAATGCACCTTTGGTAAATCCCCCAACAATGCTTTTTGATACGCCGTTCAGTACCATATCCGCCACGGCCTTATCGCCCATCATGGTACTGCCGATATTGACGGCGAGAAGTTTAGGGTCGGTTGCGACAGACATACCAACCCTGTTCGCCAGTTGTTCTTTCGCCACCTGAACCCTATCAGCGTCGCTGAGATGGGCGTATTGTGGGTCACTCTGAACTGACTGATACAGATTCACAAAGGTCGGGGAAGAAGCCAGTTCCTGCGGCGAGGCATTCAGCACCCCCTGCGCTGCTGACGCTGCGGTATTACCCTGAGCATCAGCCGTACCACTCGCGATAAAGCCATATTTGCTGGCGGTTTTGCCTGCCTGTGTTGCTGCCGTCTTTCTGGCTGCGATTTCCATCGCATCATCAGCAACCTTTTCTGCGGCTTCTTTAGTCAATCCCTTTCTGACAAGCCCGGATACGGCTTCCCGCCTCAGTAATGCTGATGTAACCCCTTTTGCCGCAATGCCTTCCAGTCCCCCGGTTAGCGCCATTGAGCCTAAATCACCAAACACATTAGCCAGATTCAGCGTCAGTCCGGCTATGCTACCTGTAGCTCCCTGCTCAAGGGCATTTTTCGCCTGTTCGGAATAACCGGACTCCAGATCCTGTTTCCAGTCGCTTACCCCCTCCTGGAGAGCCTGTCCGCCTTTATGAAGAAATCCGCCAATATCAGACAAAGCAGACTTTGCCACAAAATGGTCGGGCGATAATTCACCCGCTTTTTTCTCCAGCCATTGACCGCCAAAATTCGCCATCGCACCCACACCTTCAGGCAAATTAGCAGCACCAGATGTGACCGCAATACCATAATCCTTCATATTCGCGCCGGTACGGTAATCCTTGACGTTTCCGGGAGTCAGGGTGTCAAGGTAAGCATGATAGTCAAAAGGCTGCTCGTCAGGTTGCTCGATATTCAGATCGGTACGGTTAGGGTTTATTTTTTGCGCTTCGGGACGTACATCAGGAATTAAAGGCATTATTTATGCTCCTTAAAAACAGAAAAGCCTGCATAAGCAGGCTCAGGAATTATCAATAAAACATGTGTATCAGGACTAAACAGGGGGCAGACGTTGTTTACCGTAATTCTCTTTTATCAACCTGTGTGTTTCGTCGTTACTGGCTTTCTCCATGGCCTTTTTCGCTTTTTTTCTTTCATCCTCAGCTTTGCTTGCGGCTTTTAAAACCTCATCCTTTTTCAGCATGCCCAGATTTCCCGTCTGCACATAATAATTGACCGCATCAACCGCATCGGAATTACCTGCAATTTCGGGATCTTCCAGTAATTTTTTTGACGCACCATCTATCTGCGACTGCTGAACCCTCGCCTTCGCGCCAGGAAGCCCAAGCCTCGCCTCGAACTGGTCGACCGCTACCTGTCCATCTGTTCCACCTCTTGCCGCGCTCGCATAAATCTTAGCCTCTTCTTTCTGGATATCAGCCTTTGAAAGTCCCTGCGGTTGCTGCAAATACTGAAGGTAATTGTGGCTGGCTTCGACACGCGATGATGCTGTATCCAGTAATCCGTGAATACTGACGCGTTTCACATTATCCCGTAAATCAGAACTCCGGTTCTCCGTAATGGGTTTAATCGCCTCCTTTCCATCTGCATATTTCACTTTGACAAAGACGGCGACATCATCAGCGGAATGATGGTTATGGTCACTCTTATCCGGTACAGGGGCAATATGGTGTACCTGTGCAGATACTATTTTTTGCCCGGTTTTCGGATCAACCTGACCAACGGAACGATTGGCTTCTGTCTGGAAAAGAGGTGCAATATCACCCATGTTTTCGTTAATGCTGTGCAGGGTTGCCATCGGGTCTTTATGCGCTTCCGGCGACGACATGATGCTGTAGAGTTTTTGCCCGGCTGACACCGTTGACTGTGCGTACTTTGGATCTTTCAGTATGCGAACAATCGGAATGCGATCATCAGCATCAGCAGCCATGTCTTGTGCTGCACTCCAATCTCCCGCCTGAATAGCATTCGTTATCCCTCTCGTTATAGGTTCATTCTGCTGCATCATCTGCTGATACTTCGCATTGTTCATCCTGAAATCATATTCCTCCTTTTGCATCCCCAGACGCTGCCGCTCCATTCCTATACGGGCACCTGACTCAGACTGTTTTAAGCCAAACTCCTTTCCCCAGTGCTCATCACCCACTTTTTCCCTGCTCAGCGTGTGCTGATAATCACGATCGCCTGTCTCTTTTTCGTAGCTAAATCTGTCCTGCGCCATCTGATAGTTACGATCGGCGTTCTTCTGTTCCTGAGCCAGTGCAGCCTCACGCAGCCCCAGCGCCTTACGCTGCTGCATCGCATTATCAACGGTACTGAACCCCGCCAGTAAACCCTCAGCAAATCCGTCCATATATCACCTCTCAGAATAGTGAGCCGAAAAGACCGCCTGCGACAGCACCTATCCCGGCACCTATTGCTGTTCCAATACCAGGCACAACAGAACCAATCATCGCTCCTGTGGTCGCACCAGTCGCCAGTCCAGTACCAATATTCTGCTTATGCTGCATTTTGGCCTGTTCTTTCATCTGCTTGTTCATCATTTCGCGCTGTTCATTCAACTGGTCAGCCTCACCCAGCCCCTGCATTGCCTCTTTGCGCGTCTGATTTGCCGCGTCAAGTAATCCGTATCCCATCTTATGTTCCCGCGTTATTGTTACTGCCGCCGCCGATATTAAGCTGCTGGCGTACAGGTGCTGCCCCGCCAGTCAGAATGTTCATCTGGCGGTCCTGTTGCGCCTCGCGAATCCCGTTCTTCGCACCGGCTATTGCCAGCGCCGAGCGTAACCCCAGGGTGTTATCCTGCGGATTCTGCGGCCTGATAGTCCCGTAACGTGCCATCTGGTTATTCAGCCCGAGCTGTGCAGACCGCAAACTTTGTGCCGCTATACCGCCTGTTCTGTCCAGTTGAGCATTCATTAGCTGGTTGTCAGTACCCAGATTCATCAGGGTTTCAAGCTTCGGGTAGTATCGGTTCACCCAGTCGTAATACTGATCGCGTGTGAGCTGCGCGAATGTGTCGGAGGCATAATGATCACTCATACATTTTCTCCCTTAGAAATTAAACCCGCTGGCATAATTCTGAATGGCGTTAGCGCCAGTACCGGGACCCGCGCCAGAACCGCCACCGCTCTTGTTACCCAATATATTCACGGCATAACCACCCAGCGCCCCCAGACCTGCGCCAACCAGTGAGGAGTTACCCTGACGCCGCATATACGCCGCCTGAGCGTCAACGCCCGCCTTACGAAGACTGTTTTCTGCCAGATTGTTGTACCCCTGCAACGCATCGGCTTTCTGTCCTGAACCGAGAGCAACCACATCCTGCAACCCTGCGATATACTTATCAGCCTGAGAAGACTGTACGCGGTTGGTTGCATCAGTCTGACCAGTTGCCTGTTCACCGGAAATGTCGTTCAGCGCCCCCTGGAATTTACCGCTCCCCGGATCAACACCAGCGGCTGCAAGCTGGTTAGCAGCCTGATTTCTGACTTCACCAAACTGTTTCTGATAACCGAGATTCGTCACTCCGGCGAGGTTCTGGTATTTGCTCTCGTCGTTCAGTTTGTCCACGTCAGCCATGAAGATGTTCTCCATTGGCTTCAGTCTTTGGTTGTATAAGTCCCACTGTTTACGGGCGATTTCTGCCTGCGCTTTCTGCTGCGAGGTCTCCTTGATTTCCCCGCTGCCTCCGCCACCTTTACCCATTTTCTGGCTCCTTATATGAAAAAACCCTGCCGGAGCAGGGTTGTGTTGTATTCGTATTCAGTCTTTATGGCGATCTGTCTATTTCTTTATGTGTGCCGATCTTGCGCATAATGGCGACATCACCCTCTATCTCAAAGCTGATTTTATGGCTGTGATTTCGGGTTGCGTGAATGGTAAAAATTGAGGGATTCATGTAAGTTCTTAATTTTTCGAAGTTGATACTTTTTGGCATCGTTTTTTGGCGAAGATCGTTTATCGCTTTTGCTGCCTGTCTTTTTATATCATCAGACAACTGATTAAATCGCCTCATAAACGCCGGATATACATCAAATCTTACTTCATTTATTTTCATTGCTTACCCCCAGAAAACGGTAAATCTCCTCTTCCGTTCTCAGTGGGGTTCCTTCATATCTGGGGCCGCAATCAATGTTATGTTCTTCAATCAACCATCTCATTTTTTCCAGCATATCAAACAATGCCTTAGCCATACCTGTAGTATCGGTATAGGCTTCCATTAGCTTGTCGTCATGGTAATGATTGCATATTGCAGTAAAGTCAGCCTTTTGACGGGTCAGCATATCGTAGAAACTCTTCAGATTACCCTGCTCAATCTCAAACAGATTTAATACATCATCAGAAACGATATCGTTCGACGCCTCTACTTCACTCAGTAATGCGCTACCTGACTCCATCCTTACCAGAAATATCTGCATCGCGGTGATAAGCTTTTCACGCAAATTTGACAGTTTCTCCGTGGGCTGGCGACTTATATACCAGTCCCCCTCAAGGTTCTGGCTAAGCCCTGAAGTATAAACTCTCAATTTTCCTTCTATGCCAGCTTTTTGCTGTAAGGATTGCGCTAACATGACCTTCTCCACTCATCATCATCTACAGACTAAATTATATACTACACCCGGATACGAAACACCATGAACCCGTCTTCATCATCCGGCATCCGTTCAAATCCAAGCCGCTTTCCCAGACGGATAAAACCTTTACGCGTCGTATGAAACTCCGCCCAGCGACCACCGGACATGCGGGTTAATTTCTTTACCTCCGGCAGATACCGCGCCACGCCGTCATAACCATCGCAGATCCCCAGCCAGACCAGTACATACGGAACGCCGTCTTTCACCATCGGTTTAAGGACCAGTTGGCAATCCGGCGCACCAAAACAAAACGCCTGCTTTTTACGGCAGGCGTCCTGTATTTCAGTCAGCAGATTCGGGTTGCCGGTATCATCCATTACCCGCTGCATATATCGTTCGAGTTTTGTCATGATCAAGCCTTTGACATCCATATTACATGCGGAGGGAGTGGCATGACGCCGCCGTGATAACTGTACGTTCCGGAGATTGTGGCCGCAGTGCCTGCGCCCAGTCGGTAGACTTTGATATACATATAATCATATGATGGTACATGGCTTCCACCGCCATGCCCCGGACTTCCACCCTGCCAGGAGCTTCCCGTCTGCCATCTGGCTATCTGAACAGAAAGTACCGGCCACTGCTCAGCGTCATTCAACCGGATATTGAAATCCCCCATCATACAGACCAGATTCATATCAAACATCTGCGGGGGAATATATACGCTGTTCCCGTTGACAACATATGTCTTCGCAATATCACCTTCAATCTGGTTTGCCCTGACGGTGCCATCAACCTGACAGTTGTTCAGTATATGCACATCATTCAGCGTCCCCTTGTTCACACTGAGGTTATACGCATTCAAATCGTAAAAGTTTCCCCCGCGCGAGGTTACGTTATTCAGGGTTGCGTTAACGGCATTCATGTTACCGTTGGAGTCAACCGTAAAATTACCGTTGCTGATAGTGGCGCTTCTGATATAGGGGGCCGTCAGCGTTGCTCCAACCTTAACTTCATCTGCCACAATTTGCTGGGCTGCCAGCGTTTGAACCACCGCGTCATAAATCACTGCTTCCTGAATCACAACTTTTCCGCCGGACACCGCAAAAGGATACGCCGTATTGCCGGGGTTATTCGGGTCAAAAACAAACAACTGAGATGAAGCTATTGCCACCTGACTTACCGGATTACCTGCCGCGTCTTTTCCGGCAACAATACCAATACCTGCTGTTATTCCTGCGGCACTCGCTTTTTGTCCCCACATAGCCTGAAACGCCTGGCCGCCATCTTCACTGATTTTCTCTATATGCTCATTCGTGGCTTTTGCTGAATCACTGATTTCCTTTTTCAGTTCCTCAACAATCGGGGATTTAGCCGCTTCATCATGTATCTGGTCAATCACAGCCTGCACATCAATCTGCGTTTCTGCCGTGGTTCCGTCTGGCGAGTTATACGGACCAGACACGCCTGCCGAGTTAACAAACCGTATCCAGTAAAACCCTTTCCAACCCGGATCAACCGGATCGCTGTAGACCTGCCCCGGAGTTGTACCCACGAGGACTGCATCAGAAAGGTTATCTTCGGTTCCCCGCCAGATTTCAGTCATGGAATGCCCGTTATATTTCGGCATCACCCACTCAAGCAGCACATAGCCAAAACCACCTGTCACCTGAAAACCTTCCGGCTTTGTGGGACGTTCAGGCGGCAATGGCTCAGGAAATATACCCGGCCCCAGACCAGGCGTCAGTCCAACCCTGCCTCCCCCACTGGCATTTATTTTCGCCAGTTTCAGTTCTGCCAGTTGACGCTGTGTGACAAACGCATCTTTCCCGTCTCCACGCTGGCCAGTGCCAATCTCCATATTCTCAACAACGGCGGCTAAATCCTTACCCGCACGCCACGGTTTTTTACTCATGCCGGCATCTCCGCCATCGATGTACTGAGGGTGATTCGCTCAACCTGCCCAAAACCTGACACTTTGAGATACCATTCACGGCCTGTTACTGGCGGCAGTTTCAGCACTGAACCTGACAACACGCCTGGTGGTAACTGGATCACCAGCTTGTCGTCGGCAAATACAGAAATCCCAATCCGTTCAGGGTATGGAGCTTTTATTCTCAGGCATGAGAAACTGGTATTTTCCTGAGCAATAAACGTTTTTGAGCGCCATACAAAAGGCAATGGCGTGGTTGCGCCCTGTGACATAAACAACTCCCGCCCTTTTACCAGGTACAACGTATCGGTTGCCGTATCGTTATACGCCGTGTCGAACATCGTGCTCATCTGCCGGATATCCATATCCTGCGGACTGAAGATGAAGGCGGCCTGACTGCCATCTTTTTTCGTATAGCGGGCCACATACTCACCGCGATACTGGTATGCTTTGACGGATGGCGGGTTAAACATGTCACGCCACTGCTCCGGCGAGAGAATTTTTTCCGTAGCAATAAGCGCGTTACCATCACCACTCACCGAAACAAGCCCGTTCGTGCCCGCATAGAGTACAAAACCGTCCATCACAACCATGCTTTGTCTGCTGACACACGCCTGCGTTAACGGCAGCTTTGCCCCTGAAATATTTGACGGTGAAACACCGCTGAATAAATAAGGCTGTCCCTTCGTCGCAATAACCAGCGCCGTTCCGACCGGAGCGATGGCGACAATATCATCCTCTGTAGTCTGCCTGTACGAATCAGGCCATGCATAAGGCAGGAACGCTTCAGAAAACATCACCTCGTTTCCGGCAAATCCGGCAGCAATACCGTTTGCCATCATACAAAGGCCTGTCATATTGTCCGGCGGCATAACATAGTGCCAGGTTTCCAGTGCGGGGCCGAGTTGCTCAGCCAGCAAATCATCGTGAAATGACAGTACGCCTGCATCCAGTTCAGTCACCAGCAGGAAATCAGCATTACCGCCACCAGAAACAGAACGGTAAATGCGCCTGCGGGTAATATTCGAATTCTGTAGCGGGGGTGGCTGCATGGTTAAATCAACGGAACCACCTTTTTTCACCGTCACTTCCAGCGACTGTGGACCAGGTGGACCCTCTTCACCATAAGCGGTGACAAAGGTCTGGGTATAAAAACGGGTTTCGTCGTCCTTAGCGTCGTCCTGCTCCTGTGGCGAATAATTATTATCACCTGCTCCTGTTGCTTTATGTGCAATGTCGGTAGCAATATCAATGATTGTTTTCGCCACGGGCCCGCTGGTTTTATCAGGCGAAGGAATGGAAGCCTCTGGAGTATCGCTGGTGACACTGGCTGTAACCGGCGCAGTCACAACACACGTTATGACACTGTCCGGAGCTGGTACACCAAGCCGGTAGCTGTTGGCCGGATACGGACCGCTACCCGATGTCGCAATCTGTGCGCTGGTCACTTTCGGATACTGCCCGTCGGTATAATACACACGTCCGTAAGGGTCCTGCGCGACAGGGCTACGAAACACATCGACAATTCCGCTCCAGGTAAACCATTTATTCAGGCTGTACAGGAAAAGCGTTTCCGGATTCATGTCGAGTATTACGTCGCTTTTTTGGTCATCATTCACTGACGTAATCACGCCAAACCGGAAATGACAGTTCTGTGCCAATGCGGCATAACCATCCGGCAACATATGAGGAAGTACGCGCGGCATCTCGCCGTGCATGGAAACAATATCAATAGCAGGCACGCTGGATACTCCTGGTTACAGGTTGATTTTTTATGGCTGTTTATGAAAGAAATAGTATGTCCGATATCAGAAGGTGTCTGATGGTACAGGCGTGTTTATGGAGCGCTGACCGCTAACAATAACGGGAGTACTGCTTATGAAAACGGCCATACGCATACTTGTTCTTACTATGGCAATGATTGTATTCGCTTTCCGGCGTGCAGATGTCGCCAGCAGACCTGATTATGTTGAAGAAGATTCTGTTTTTTAAAAAGTCAGAATGCTGGAATGAAAGCCTTCTGTTCCTGGTTTTCAGAAGTGTAATGATTGCGATGCAGATCATCTGTGTTGTGTTTGTTCTGGTTGGTACGTTTGACATCATACTCCACAATGTCGGAGAACTACAGAAAGGATCGCCAGGCACTATCATCAGAAGCGAATGATTCGTATTGATGTCCACCATCTACAGGTTCTGAAAATAATGTTTTGTATTCATTGAGTATATTATTTTCACCTGGCCCGCGAGTTATTTTTGTTATATTTCAACTATAAATAATTCCATTACATTCATGAATATTTCAGATATGTCAATCTGAACTTGATTTATATCAAATTAATATGTTTGTTATTTATGGCATAAACGAGTTGCCATTGATACGTGGCACACGGCAGTCCGCTATAGCATAATAACAATGTTTCAGACGACTACCTTTAGGGCGCTCATGGGGCGCCCTTTTTTTTTATTGACTTTTCACGCCCAAAACATAATTAATAATCTGTGACGTCTGGGGTATACACGACGCAACAGTAGACAGCCAAGACGGCCTGCGCTCCGGACGTCACACCTTCATAGCCAGATGGTCAGGATAAACAGAATGATCGACTCACACGGATGGTATTACGTACTCCTTATGGTAATTTTCGCGTTAATTGTGATCCTGATTGAGCGATATTTCTGACTGATAATTCCCCCCACCAAACCACCGTACGGACAGGCCTATCAAAATCCGCTTCCACTTTGACACTCCAGGTGCTATCGAATATCAGATCCGCCTCTTTACTTCGTGCGTAGTGCGTACATCCAGTAGTGTATTATCGTCGCTGTTTTCGTCACTGACGTTGAAGATGAATGACTCTTGTACGCACCATAAATAATGGTCCAGCATTTCGAAAATTGCCAGATTTGTGAGCTGTCTCACGGTAATTGCAATTCTGCCTGTATGATAAAGGAATTGTTTTAGAAAGCGTTGTCTACCATCAGTATTCTTTGAATTACTTGACTATCGTATTTCTGGGTGCTTCGTTGTGCTGCACCCGTTTTTTTTAACTCCCTTCCGGCCAGCCAACCACATAATTCTGAATCGCCTTATAGTCCGTTAATTTGTCCACTTCTTCTTTCATCTGGCGCTGGCGTTCGTGGATTTTAAACCCCTGAATTACCATGTTCTGCTGCATGGCGGTTTCCAGCGCGGTGAGTTCGTCAGCGGTCATCGGCACATCGATGTTGTCGGCGTCTGTCCAGAAAAAGCCAGACGGAAGCTCGCCGGATTTAGCCACGGAAACGACTGGCGCAAGGCGTGTTTGTGACGCTTTACCACAATCCCAGCGGTGTCCGTTGAGAATGAACAGATAGTTGCCATTTTCCAGCATGTCACGCCAGCCATTGATTTCAGCGTGTTTAGCATCTTTTGCTGACTGAAGCATTTCTGGCGTGGCGGTGAAGGGAACAATATGTCCGTATTTACCGGACACAAGATCATTGTAAAGCTGTACGCCATAAGGTTCAGGGTCGTTTTTTGTGGCGATATACGGCAGATACAACGGCGTTCCATCTGCGGCTGTTAAATCATCGAAACGAACATCGGCCATTATCGTGCCATTTTCACCGTACCTTCCGTTCTTCGCATCGGTAATCACTGTCGTGGTCATCTTTTTGTACCTAAATACCTTATATTTTCTGTTGACATTTACTGCCTGCGTACACCAAAAAAGACACGAAGTACCTGTTTTCTACGAGAGCACCATCAGGTGCCGTACATTTAGCTATCCCTGTAGGGGGCCCCGCAAGCAGCCCCCTCTTTTTTTGATTGACATTTATCCGCTGCATACGCGAAAAAATGCCTTAAGCATTAGATTTACCAACGCAGGGAGTACCTACAGGTGCCAAACGCCTCTCCATATTGCAATCGGGGCCTTGCGAATGGCCCCGTCTTTTTTTGCCCGGTGAATTATTCAGAAGTGTTAATTATGAAAGTTGTTGCACACATAATCCTTCTCATTTCTGCCATGATCGTGTTCAGTTTCAAGCGTGCAGATGTCGCCAACAGACCTGATTATGCTGAAGAAAATTCTGTTTTTTAAAAAGTCAGGATATCGGACTGAAATGCTGCCATTTCTGATTTTCTACTGGTTAATAATTGTCGCGCAGATTATCTGTATTGCGGTATTACTGATTGGTACGTTCGATATTATTCTCAACAATGTCGGGGAGCCTGTAGAAGGGTCGCTCGGCACAATTACCAGAAGTGAGTGATAACGGTTGACTTCCACTGACTTCCTGCGTAGAAGAGACATAACAAAGAGCACCATAAGGTGCCTTACACATTCCTCTTTGACGTGGGGCATTCAGATGCCCCCTTTTTTTGATTGTTACTCTACGGATGGTTTGAGTGATTTCTTCATACGGATTGTGTTGTATTGCTATTTTATTGCTCGTTGCCGTAATTATTATCCTGACAGATCGATATTCTTGAAATCAGTCAAAAATCAGCGATTTTTTTGCTGTTCCTCATCAATTCTGTCATAAGTGAATGGTGACGCCCGAATACACGACGCAACGTGTTCTAGGATTTAACTCACGCTATCGGGCGTCACACCTTCTCCAAAACCCGGAAAAGACAAGGTAACCACTCTCCCTACAACATAGCGCTCATCACTCTTTTAAGGAGGCAGGCATGAGCATGAATATGATTTTTCTTTCAGGGATTGCCATCATGATTGCACTGATTGGTGTAATGCTTTTGATCATTCATCAATTTTTGCATGGGCACGACAGTTAAATATTAGCTCCGATTTCCGCCGGGATATGTACAGCAGAACCAGATGGTAACCCTCTCACCCGGCAGAAATATTCAGCATTGTGACACTGCCCACAGATACACTGAGCCTGTGCATGAAATAAGGGTAGCCTTATAAAAAGATATTTATCCAGCTATTCTGTTTTGATTATCAACAAGGGGCGCTCTCAGCCCCTCTTTTTTTGTTGATGGCAGAACATATCTTTGTCTTATCAGTCACGAAAAAATACTTCTATGGTCTTGATTTATTATATCTGGTGATGAAATAAGTAACCGACCCGCCCCAAAGCAGGCGGGATATTTTATCTATGCAAGCATTCGGGGTGCTCATGGGCGCCCCATTTTTTCCTACTCCGCGCCCTTATTAACCATATCCAGCTTAAACTTCAGGTTCTCCGCGCTCCAGTTCCCACCGTTCGCTGGCGTGGTCAGTATCCTGCTGAATGTGGTGTAACCTGCGGTATCAGCATTTCTTTCGGTTATCGTTTCTGCCGGAAGCTGCGTTGTGCCTTCCGTTATCTGGTAGTTAAGGCGGTTATTAGGCGCGATGGAATCTTTATAGACAATATTCAGGGATGCGCCCAGTATCGACTTTCCGGCAATATCCGGAGCGTTAAACGTAACGCTCGCGGGCTGTTCAACAGGTTTAATTGCCAGTGCGCCCATATCGTTATTCGGGTCCAGGGTGTTTAACACCGTCACGATGTCCTGATTTTTCGTGTTGCTGTGTTTGTCCCCGGTATAGCTGGCAACGGTGAACGGTTCCAGGGTGAGATTACCCAGCAGTTGCGGCGTTACCGTTCCGTCGCTGTTGTAGTCCAGTTCGGCAATGTAGATATCATCGAACATAAAGGTAAAGCCATCATCAGACGCTACCGTGAAACTGTCGGTATTCACCCCGATGCGGATAATAAGCGGAATATTAACACTGGTGCTTATGGAGTACTGAGAAGCCCACACCTGTTTTTTGTTTACATACGCATACGCCTTATCTTTACTTACCACAAATTCATAATAAGCGCTGCTGTCCTCCGCAAGAGTGGTTGCTACAGGAGTACTGGATATAGTGCCATTTCCACTAACGACATTCATCATTTCAACGCCACGCCAGTTAACAGGCACTGCACTCTGGGTTAGCCGTACTCCTGCCTGGATTGCTTTGTTATTTAGCTGGCTTGAGTCTTTCTGAATCACTACATTAACATAGCTGACGCGCTGGCTTTTTGGCGTCTTACCCACAAGGCCATGAAAGGTGTTCCCCAGTACGGTCATTTTCCCGATGCTGAACGCCGTGGGATTATTTGAAATACCATTGACTGCATTGATACCACAGTTATTTAACGCCAGTACCGGATAAACACCCAGCGCACCCTGCGTAATTTGTTTAAATCCGACAAGCTCTCTGATATTCAGCGCTGCCAGGGGATTTGTTGATTCAGCCATTTCAGGCCTCCGTCACTAATAAATAACCGTATACGCTTTTTACCGGAACGCTGAGTACGTTACCGGCGTTGATGGTGGTGCCGTTGATGGTCTTTACCGGAATGCTGAGCGTATTACCACCACTGACCACACTGCCGAAAGCACTTTTTACCGGGACAGACTGACCGCTACTGTTCAGTGTGGTGCCGTACACCTGTCTCACGTTAATGAATGTCTCCGGGTTATACCGGTTGCCGTTCAACAACAACATAAACATGCCTGCCTCCTTACACGGTCAGCGCCGTAGTGCCGGTCAGCGTTTCGCCATCCCACAGAATGCTGATAACGGTGCGGGTATCGGCCAGTTTCGGGATCTCATTCTGCGACCACACCAGATTATCCGGCCAGGTTATCGCGCCGCCCTTACCGTGGAACACCAGCGCAATCACTGTCGCCCTTCCTGCCGGAAGGTTCGTGAACGTCACCGTGTTGTCCTGTGTTCCGTCGAGGGTAAAAAGCTGATGTGCTGTAGAGTTCACTTCACCCGTTGATGCAGCCACGCCAACATCAAACGCGCCCTTCTGCACCCATGCGCCGTCCTGCCTGACATAACAGACACCGTCAGACGGTGCCTCATGTACATCAACGCTGGCAGCGGCAGCTTCTGCGGCGGTTCGTGCTGTTTCCGCACGCAGTGCATCTTTCGTCGCCGATACGGCTCTGTCACTGGCAGTAGCCTCACTGGTTGCGGCATTGTCCCCGGACGTTTTTGCGGCGTTCTGGCTGGTCAGGGCGGCTGCAGCGCTGGCGGCAGCGTTTTTTTCTGAGGTGGACGCAAGGTCCGCTTTCGCGTCCGCCCGGTTTGCGGCATCAAGTGCATTTTTTTCACTCAGTTGCGTCTGTCCGGCTGAAACAGCCGCTTTTGAAGCATTATCGGCAGCGGAAGACTCCGATGATTTTGCAGCCTCTGCGCTGGCCGCCGCAATCCCTGCCTGCGTTTGCGCATCAGTTGCATGATCTGCGGCTTCCGTTGCGGATTTCCCAGCGTTTAATGCCGAATCAGCGGCCTTTGTTGCGCTCAACGCCGCATCTGATGCGCTTTGCCCTGCATTTGTTTCGTGGGTTGCGCTGGCCTGTTCGTGCAGCGCTGCGGCTTTCTCACTGGCATCGGCTTTTGTGGCGGAGTTCGCCGCGCTGGTTTCACTCCCCTTTGCAGCCAGTGCTGAACCTGCTGCGCCTTTTTCTGACAGGGCAGCATCACTGGCGGCTTTTTCGGCGGCGTCTCCTGAACCTGCGGCGCTCAGGGCTGACTGGCTGGCACTGTCCGCATACTCCGCTACTTTCGCCCGAATCAGTTCCGCTGCAGCAGGAGCGACTTTTTCAGCGGCCTCTGCTGCTGCATGGTTTGCTGCTTCCTGAGCAGCTTTCGCCTGATTTTCAGCTTCAAGCGCTGAGTTTTTCGCCGCTGCGGCCTCTTTTCCTGCTTCTGTGGCACTTAACGCTGCATCGGATGCCGAATTCCCTGCGTTGGTGACTGCATCCTGTAAATTCTGAGCAAACTGTTCCGCGCTCTTCTCACTGTCTGCCGCACTGGCCTCAGAACGCGCCGCCGCTCCAGCACTGACCTTTGCGTCTGCGGCTGATTTGGCTGCATTATCCGCACTGACCGATGCACTGAGTTCAAGCTGTCGCATGGTTTCAAGATCATCAGCAACGCTATTCTGTATCTGCCGAAAATCCACCAGAAGTTCATCAGAAATACTGACTTCAACCAGGTTACGGCGCAGTACCATATTGAGCGTCACCGTGGTTTCGGTGCCATCAAGGCGAAAGCTGCCATAGACCTGACTTTTCCCGTTCACGGCAACCGTCAGTGAATACGCACCGGGTAAAACGTTCATACCGTAATAACCGGTATCGCTGGTGACCGCCGAAGCGCTGACGCCAGCCAGTAAATCAGGTGAGGTGGTCAGTGCGGTCAGTGTGATTTGTGCCCCGGCAATGATATTGCCTGTGGGTGATTTGAGAGTACCTGCAACCAGAATGCTCACGCTGTACCTCCGTCAAACTGAGCCTGCTTCATCTGCGCTATAAACCTGTCCGTGTTCTGTTTGATCCCCATCTGATCTGCAAAAGCCTGATAATGCTGCATGGCCTGTCCTGTATTTGCCCCGCCAGCCGCATCCTTGCTGAAAGCCCGGAACAACATCCAGTCAACCAGCGGGTTAACATATACTTCATCAATACAGTTTTCGGTTTTGTCCTCCATGCTGCTTATCGTTATGACATCAGGGATACGACAGACAACAGCATCAATGCTGACACTTTCATCCGGCGCCGGGAAAAGGTAAAAAATACGGGGAGTAATTTCGCTGTAGACATAACGTTCAGGCACACCACCCAGGGAATGCCAGTCCGGATAATCATGATCGAGAACATCACGCGGAACGGGTAAAAGCGAGTTACCGTCCGTCAGGCGAATAACATCAATGAGCCTCAGTGCCCCGGAGGGTAACGCCTGTCGTGAGCCGGGAACACATTTCAGCGTCTCAACCGAGGCTCCGGCATCAGGGCGGGCCAGTATGACGGCGCGAACAGCATCATTGTAGTGGTCGCACAACTCCGCCAGCGGCCAGCGAAGCATTAGCGTGTCCAGGAGCTGCGTATTCACGCGCCCGATAATTTCTGCAACTGTCATCAGAAGAACCTTTGCCTGCGAACCGGATTACGGAAGGGAGAAACCGGGCTGATATCCAGTGCATCACGATATGCCCGGCGATAACCATCGGTGAATTTTTCGCGAAAATATTCTGACCGCTGCGGGTCCTGCCAGGGTTTACCTGCCTGCATGAATAAAAGGGAAGCCGCCCCGTCGGCAATCACCTCCGGATAATCCAGTAAATCATCCGGTACGGTCTTCGAATCTGCCCGGGGTGCCACGGCAAGCAGCACGTCCACCGTGTTATAAGAACGGAAAAACGTCAGGGATTTATCCGTGGAAATATCAACGTCGCTGTCCGCAAATAACTCCCGTTCCGGTGTGGCAATGCGAATAATCCGTGTACAGGAAACCGGGGCATCGTCACTCACCAGTGGATAGATCACCCCGGCTTCCGGATTCAGGGTGACGGTACGGCGGCAGTACAGCGACTCACGACAGAAAGTAATGGCTGCCTGCAACACTGCATCGGCCATCATAATATTCAGCGGCCCGCTGATACTCCGCCTGACATATGGCAGAAAGTCATTCGGCGAAGCCATCCTGAACACCCCTTACTTTCAGCGCATCACGAACGCGAACACGGAAGTCATCGGTGCTCTCTTTAGCCCCTTTTTTCAGGCCGAGTTCTTCTGATTCACTCAGCGTCATCAGATGTGCCGAGGTGTATTTACTGATATCCAGCTCATCACTCTGAACATTGACGACGAAACTGTTTTCCGCTGCCAGACGGGCTTCGTCCTCAAGCTGTCGAGCCAGTTCCTCTTCCTTAAGCCGCTTTTCTTCTTCCTGCTGTTTCAGCGTTTCCTCCATCTGCTCATGGCGAACCCAGACGTCCTTAAACTCCAGCAACTGGTACGCCACTTCACTGTCCACATGAACGGGCTGAAGACGCGGGAACACGGCGCGACTTCCGGTAATGGTGTCGCGTTTCACATTTTTTTCACCGATATAAACGATGGCAATTTTTTCGCTCATTTCTCTTCCTCAGAAAAAAGTAAGCCCGCGCAATGGCGGGCGGGTTATCAGTCAGTATCAGTAGCCAACCACGGAATAACGAACCAGCACGTTCAGTTTCCCGGTTGCCGCTGCACCACCAGTAACGACGGTCAGCACTTCGCCATCGGTTTGCGTGGAATAGGGTTCAACCACAAAATGATGTGCCACTTTTGCGTGTACATCATCGGCATGTACCAGTTCATGGTCACCGCTTTTCACCGTAACAGTGACGCCTGCGCCCAGGTCTCCGGTAACAATCTGTACCGAATTGATACGCATCCCGATCGGAAGACGCAGCAAACGCACTTCTGTATTTGCAGCGACGGCATTCAGGTCGGCAAAACCCTCCACAACGGACTCGTTACCGTGCGCCCCCTGATAGACGTTCTCCTTATAAGACGGTGCGAAAATCACACCCGCTTCTGGTTTATCTGCCACAGGTCCGGCCATAATGATTACTCCTTAAAAAATTGCCGGGTTTAAATACCCGGCTGAATAAGAGGTGAGATAAAAATCAGATGCGTACTGCGGTATCGACGGCGATGACGCCGTGGTCCTGCATCCGTCCGGTTTTATCCTCGAAACGGATTTTTTTCAGGCCGTTGATCCAGTTAATAGCGATCTCGGTACGGTTATCCATATCCGTTTTTTTCTGAACCAGATTGAAATGTCCACCATCTTTCTGACCATAAGCGTTGGCCAGCGCCTGGGCGCCGAGCAACATTGCACGGTCGATATTGGTTTTCACTTCAATCTGTTGCGTGGTAGCGGCAAGGTTATTGTTCGAAATCGATACATGGGAGCCGGTATAGAAGCGAATCGGCATTCCGGCATATTTCCGTACCAGAATGTTACGCCACATCGCACATTCACCTTTGAACAATGGATGGTTGAATCCTTTGGAGCGGTTGACTGCACGAACCATCATCTGGTTCCAGTCCTTGCCGGATGTACTGGTGTACCAGTCATTCCACTGGCGCGGCGTGACATACAGTACGTAATACGGGTCTTCACCGTACAGTTCATCCCCCTTCAGGCGAACAGGCTGTAACGGATGCGCCATTTCATCAATGAACAGCGCCATGTTGTCAACCAGGCTCAGGGAGAACACGTCGGAAGAATCCACCGCTTCAAGAGAGGTGGCATCGCCACCGAAGAAATGGCGGTTATGGGTTGGCGGCATGACATCATTAATCATGATCTCTTTAAAATCACGATGTGAAGCCAGCGGTACGATAACATCGTCAGCCATGAAATCACCGCGAGCCCCCGCCAGATGAACTACAGCACACTGGTCCTGCAAATCGTTGAAGTAGGTTCCCAGAAGGGTACGGGCTGAACTGGCAAGATTGAATTTGGTACGCTGCTGTGACATACGTCCACCCGCATCCACCAGATGACGCCCCTGATCGATACGAAGAGAGAAGTCTGCTCGGCTCAAATCTTCCCCGCGTCCTTCAATGCGCTGGTCCCCCATCGTCGGCAGTTTGGAAAGTTTGTGCATAATGCTGAAACTGACCTCATCGCCACGCTCTTTCTTCAAATCGGTGATACGAACGACCGGCGCACCCGCGCTGGTTTGTTTCGTGCTTTTTTTGTCCGGCGAAACGGCTTTAGGGGCTTCCTGTTGTTCAGTAAGGATATTCACCATCGAACGATTACGGTTAGCGGCGGTGAACAGTGCCACCTGGTACAGCTTATTCGCCTGGGCAGTAGTTACTGTTGACATAATTTACTCCATTAAAAGAAAAACCCGCCTTTCAGCGGGTCGGATTCGGTGTGTTACCCCAGCTTCTCAAGGATCGCGTCGATATCCGCGTCGCTCATGCCGCTCATTACGGCCTCTGCATCTGCATAAGAAGCACCAAGTAACTGCTCAAATTTATCCTGCGGTACTGCTGCCGAGTTCCCCAGATCTGACGGTGAATCAGGCACCACCGTTGCCGCAGCATCGGCTTTAGCGACTTTCTCTGCGGCAACAGCAAGAACCTCATGGTTGTCCTGCTCCACGACAGGATGGGAAGGCGTTTCACCGTAAGCAGCTCGCGTACGTCGTGCCACTTCGGCAAAGCGTTCCGTCAGCGGTTTATCTTTCCATGCGGGGTCATTCTGTAACTTCTCATCAAGGTGAACTGCGATGGCAAACTTGTCAGGGTCGGACCGTTGCCATTCAGCCAGGTCAGGCGTGGCGTTCAAAGCAGCAACGGCAGCGGAGTTATCCTGTTCTTCCACCTGCCGTTGCGGTTGCTCCTTCTGGATCTGTGCCTGTAAATAATCGTATTTACGGGCCATCAGGGTGAGCGCGTCCGCCATTTCGGGGTAATCCTCCCTGATTTTGGCTATCTGCTCGTCAGAAATACGCGCATCTTCCGGGAGAGGATCTGGCGTCATACCAGCCTGTTTGATTTGTGACGTCAGCAAATCAATTTTGCGCTGCTCTTCAGCCAGTTGTTGCTCATAACGCTGAGTCAGACGTTGCTTTTCAGCACGCTCGGCTTCAAGAACGTCATAGGGAATAACATGTTTCCCGTCCCTAGTGAGAATCCCCTTCACATCCTCCTGCGGTTGCCCCTCTTCATCAGTACCGGCCCCCGGCGTCGGTGCCTTTTTATCGCCCGTGTCAGTTTGTACTGTTTCAGAAGTCTCGCTGTCAGAATGTTCCGCACGCTCTTCCTGCTCCTCGATGTCACCCTCAACCTCGATATCACCCATTTTTGCCATGAGTTCTTCGAGCTGTTCCTGGGTTTCTTCACCTGTAATTTCAAAGTCCATAATTCCCCGCATGTCTGTTTGTCGGACAGATCCGATGTTGATAAATAAAAGGCGTATCGCTGCCCCTGCGAATAAGCACACTGTTGCCAGCGGGCTTAGCAGCAGAAACAAAAAAGCCAGCGCGAGGCTGGCTGTGTACTGGTGAACTGGAGGTTAAAGCGGCATCGCTTCTATCCGCTGCTGTAATGTCTGTAATATCTGTTGTTGCAAAAGTGCTGATTCCTGCTCCGAGTTCTGTATCCCTGTGAGAATATCGGCAGCATTCGCCTGGTTCAGTGCATCCACATAACGTTGTCCCTGCGCTTTCGCTGTATCAAGCTGCGCGGCTGCGGCGTCCTTCTGCGCGGCAGCCTGTGCTTTTGCGGCATCCGCCTCCAGTTTTGCCACCTTCCCGGCCATTTCGCGCATCTGAAGTTCCATCTGTTGCTGCTGTATCTCCTGCTGCTGTTGTGCCTGCTGCAGCTCTTCCGGCGTCATTTCATCCGGTGATTTCGGTGTTCCCAGCGCGGTACGTATACGTTCAACGAACTCCTGTTTGTCCGGTACATCCAGGAGGTTCACCCACAAATCAAGCACCGCAGCCTGTACTTCCGGCGGTAAGCCCTGGATAACCTCAGACATACGCTGTGCCAGTTGCGCCTTAAACGCGGGCGTCTGCTGTACCGGCGCGAGGGCAATATAGGTATTAAGGCGGGAAATATCGTTGGTCATCTCACCATCATCACCTTCTTCGTTAAGCGTCACTGTCTGACGTTTGCGCTTGTCGTTCCGGTTAATGACCACCGCATAATTCCGGCGTTTTTTCAGGTCTTCCAGCAAATAACTCAACAACAACCGTCCCACCTGCTGGCAGGCGAACTGGTAGTTGTCGTTAATTTCAGCCAGCGTGGTACCGCCCTGCTCCACCAGGTTACTGATAGCAACGCCTGATGATGCATTGGAGTTCTGCCCCAGGAATGCCGCATAAACACCCATTGTGTCCTGGATGAGTTTTTCCGACTCCTGCATCACCGTAAACTGCTGGTTAGAAATCTGAGAGTCCTGTTGAACGCTGAAAACATCAGCTATGGAGGTTTTGTTTTTCCGGTCCGCATTCAGGCGAATAACGCCATCAGGACGTTCGACCTGTTCCATTACCTCAGAATTGGACATATCGGTGGCATCGTTGTCCATCACAACCCGTTTGGCCTGTAACTGCCAGGTCAGTTTCAGACGACGGAAGTTCACTTCATCCTGTGCGGGAATTGCGCGTGACACCAGCCCGTAAGGTTCGCCCGTTTTATCCTTGCGATAGCCCCAGAACGGCACCAGCGGAAACATCCCCTGCGGTGCAGTACACGGTCTGTCGGTAATAAAGTGTGGTCCGACAAACCAGGCCTCGCGGATACGGCTTACCCGTCCGATGGTGACCTGAACGCGTCCGGTCGCGACTGCCACGGCCTGCATCAGGTTATTTTTATCGAAGGCTACGACACGACCATTATTCAGTTCAATAACGGGCATCCGCTGGTAAACGCGGTAATAGACCACCTGAAGCAGTACACGCCTGCGGTCGCTCTGGAGCCATTCGCTTTGCTCACGGCTCCAGCTCTGGTATTCCTCCCATGCGCTCATTAACTGGCTGTCCTGTCCTTCAGCCAGCGTGGTATCAACAAATCCCCGCCATTCATGGACAGCGTAATCGATGATCTGCGACATCCCCGGAAACGACACTTTCGCCTCGTCCGTGTCCATCCAGCGACGGCGCATCAGCCAGCGGCAGTCACTCAGGTCAGCTTCCCGACTCAGCCAGTCCCAGTACACTTCATTCCGGTTTACCGTTGAGACTTTAAATTTCGGGCCAAACGGATCGCTGTTACGACGGACTTCAACCCAGCTCAGCCCGGCTTTAATTTGTTCCGCGTAAGCATCTGAACGTGCTTTATTCAGGTTACTCAGGCGGCACGCATCGGCAAACTCCGCATTGATGGCATCAGCCAGTTTTTCAGCTTCTTCATCCGGATCATCGGACACCACCATCAAATCAGTGCGGGTCTTGGCTTCCATACCGAGCACACCATCAATCGTTGGTGCTATCAGATTATGAATGGTCTTCGGCTGGCCTCGTTCTTCCAGTACGGTAATGACTTCAGGATCGAGCTGATCACCATCATAATAAGCGCAAGCCTTGTTTGCACCGTCACGCCATCTGGGTTGCTGGTCAATATCGGAGCTGACAGCCAGTAATTTTTGCTGTGAAAAACGCGGGGCTTCTGCGCCTGGTGAACCCGCTGCGCTGGTCTGTATCTGTTCTGTGTTCATCAGTGAGTCATCCAGTGTTTTTTGGTGCGTTCAGTTGGTTGCGACTTAATGCGTACAGGCATACGCGCCCGCATTTCCTGTGCGATGCAGTAGCTCATCACCTGGTCATCGAAGCAGCCTTCCTGTGCATTCATTGAACCTTTCGCGTTGTAGACGTAGGTGTTCATCTCGCTCAGCGTGCCTGTCCAGCGGATACCGGAAATCCCGTTATTCAGCAGGGTCTTCATTCCCTCAGTCAGGATCGGCTTGCTCTGGCGCGTGGTTAACCAGCCCAGACGCGGCGTATCATCGTCGTTGTCCTGGTCAATATGCTGCTCGTTGTAGATAAAACGGGGCGGATAAATCTCACGCAGTTTGAGAATGACCGCATGGCCGTGGTTATTGCGCTCAGGTCCGATAAAGGCGGTGTTATACAGTTTCCCCACATGCGCCAGCAGGTGAGCAAATAACTCAGCGTCCAGATGTCCGAACCAGTGCGCGACCTGTTCGCCGGTACTTTGTTTGACCACATCCAGTGACGAGCGGTCGCCGTGCTCCAGCCCTTCGGCCGGGTCAGCACCGATGGCATACTGCTCGTCCGGATCGGGCAGTTCCCAGACCAGAAGATAATTCATCAGCGTACGACTGAGTTCATCCTTTTTACCGCTACGTAAAGCCTGTGCCTTTGTTCTGGTGCCCGTTACAGGCTCAATGTCATACACAATCAGTGGAGGAATACACCCGGCTTCGGCCTGCAATGTACTTTCGGCATTAAACACTCTCCGGCCTGACGTAAGGAAAGCTTCCTGCGGCGTGGAAGGAAACTCCTGCTTCATTTCCTCGCGCTGTTCTGTCTCCTTGTTGACATACCATTGCTTCTGTCCATCGGTGAGCGTGATATTCATGGCTTTTTCAACAGCCGAAAAATACTCCGCTTTTTCGCGCGTCAGTCTCAGACCGGAGGCCGGCACTTTCGCACTGTATTTGGGGTCCTGCCACCACGCATAAAAGTGGAACTTATAATCCTGTGGTGACAAATCCAGACCGGAAGTCGTTATCTCCTGTGCCCGGTTGCTCATGTCGTAGAAATCGCCGCCAACGCCTTCTGCGGTGGACTCGTCGAAAATAATGCATTCATCCGCGACAGCATTCAGCGTCCCCGTACGCAGCTCTTTGGCCTTAGCCGGATATTTCGCACAAATCTTGCCGTGCTCGGAGATATGAAGACGCTGAACCGTACCGGAACGAAACGAGGTCGCCACCTGAATACTGGAGCCATGACCAAACAGGATATAACCGCCGCTGGCACCGCTTCTTCGTTCCGCAACAGTGAATGAAGCCCGCAACCACGGGGGAAGATTGTCAAACGGCACTGCAATTTTGGTACGAAAAATCTCACTGGCTGCCTGTTTATCCTGTGCCACAATCCCGCACTTGAGGTGTGCCGTGAACAGCGCCTGGTCCAGCAGATAGATATCAATTGCCGTCGAGAACCCCAGTTGTCGCGCTTTAAGAATGATATTTTTGTTATGCATACTCCGGAAAAGCTGGCGCTGAGCCGGACGCATTCTGAAAGTAACCAGTTCCCCTTTTTCATTCTGGACTTTGTAGAGATGATTCAGACGCCACCAGGGATTGCTCAGTTTTGTCAGAATAAAAAGGCGCTGTTCTGGCTCACTCATCCCGGATAAATCAGGTTCACTGTATTGCGGTTCACTCTTCAGGGATACCATCTAACCTCCCGGAGTGGCTCATATCATGCAGCGTCGACACAATTTCAGTCATCGGGGTTGTCACCCCCTGTTTCTGGCTGGTCAGGATATCGGCCTCAGCTTTAACTTTTTCTCTGGCTGCTGCCCGGTACTCGGTATCGGCAATAATTTTTGCGGGAGTGACCGCGATAATGTCCAGCGTCCCCAGGGTACGTTCTATCGATTCAATGCGGGCAATATTGCGATCGAGGGCCGTCTCAGCCTGCAAAATTTTTCCGTACAATGCTGTACGCGCCAGAATATCTTCCGTTTTATCCAGTTCGGTAAACATACGTTTCAGGGTGGCTGTTACCGAAAGCGCCCTTGCGCGGGTAAATACCAGTTCGTCAATGAGTGCCATTTCTGCCGCATCATCCATCAGATGGTCGGCTTCGAGATATTTTGCGTATCCACGGTGTTTTACTGCGGCAGTGTTGCGCTCGACGAACCGGCAAACGGGATGAGGATTTCCACCCCGTTTTTTTCGTTTCGTCTCTGCCGAATTTGCGCAATTTTCGTCATCACTGTCTGCCAGATTTTCTTCTTCGCAATCCTCGTCGTCACTGGTTTTTTCTTCTGAAGATGCGTCAGAATTTTGCGCAGTTTTTTGTTCCTTTTTTTGCGCACTTTTCTGCGCAGACTCCTGCTCATTTTTGCGCAGTTTTATATACCGTCGGGCTGTGTCATAGCTGATGCCATTCTGCTTACACCAGTCCTGAAACTTGATACCTGTTCTGGCATGAGCACGCTGAAATTTTTGCTCCAGCTTTTTCCAGTCGGTCTTTGCCATAACATCTTCCTGTTGTCACGCTCTCCATACGTAAAATCTGGTGAAACCAATCGCCCCGCGAAATCTCAGATTTCACGTAGCGCCATCATGTTTGGTTGTTATTTAACCAAATCAATCCACGCAGGCATGTTGTCAAGTTACCTGCGGTATTACTCGTGTTTAACTGATGGACGAGGCCGGATGCTGTGTGGATAATCCTGCTGCCGATATAACTACACCTATAGCCCCTCTATGAGATTGACCCGCAAAAGACACTGTGCCTGCGCGGGCTTTTTTTACCCTCGCAATACCCATTCACATAGTGTGTCTTTTTTTATCGTCTGGTTACGTTTTGGTGGTGTACTGGAATGTCATATACAGGCAGGATGGCTACTGGTGCTGTTGTGTACCAATCAGAGTATATTTCCACTATTACCTGTAGTGTATCATTGCAGTATTTCCCGCAGGTTTACTCATTGCCCTGCGGGAATTTTTTATTTGCACTGCGTTCGGATGTACTCCTGCAAATACTTCAGTTTTTCCTGATCACTGATGATTCCGGCGCGGATATCGAGAACGTTTTGTCCAGCACCTGGAGAGAGTTCGACGGTGGCAGCATTGCCCACGCGGCTGGCGCTGGCGGTTTCGGTGCTGGCTGGCACTGTACAGCGTCCTTTGACGCGCACCCGGCCACCAGCAGCAAGGCGGCGCTGCAAATCAGCATTTTTAGCATGTTCATCGGCGAGTGCCTTCGTGTATTTTGCATCGAGGGCGGCAACGTCACGCTGGCGCGTCTGCACGTTGGTAATTGTCGCGTTCGCCAGCTTCAGGTTGTGAGTGGCGGTGTCGCGCTGCGATTTATATTTCACGGCATTACCGTGGTAGCGTTCTGTAGTCCATGCCAGCGCAACGGCCACAATCAGCAGAACAACAATCGCGCTGGCTAAAATTCGGTTCACTGAGCATATCTCCAGTATTTTTAATGTCAGATCAAAAGTGCAATATACCGATTACGATTGCTTCCCCTGGAAACTCACCGGAACCCTGACTATGGGTGCTTTTAAGTCTTTTCTGGACATGTTCACACACGAACAATGGACTATCATCGGATTGTCATGTGCTATCTTTTTACGTCTTCTTACCTGGCTTTCTAAGTGGTATTTCCGGAAGAAACGTGATGAGTTGGGGAAAAAAGACGATAAAGGTTGAATACTGCCTCCAGAAAGCACAGCAGGCAAAATATGGCGCTGGTAATCCACCAGTACTCCGTTGGTATTAATCCACTCAGCGCCAGTAGCAGAACGAAACACTCCAGACTGAAACAGATATTTCCCGTCATTTATCTATCCCCCAGCACGCCAGCGCCGATTCCTGGTCGCGTCGTATTACCTGACCGTAACACTTATTTTTCCGGTTGTGGCAGTCTTTCCCGCCGTCATATACCCAACGGCGGATTTCCGCACATGCCCCTTTCCGGTCTCCGGCGTTCAGCTTCCGGTAAAACGTGGACGGGAAGCATTTACCGGGACCGATGTTGTACGGGCAGAATGACGCAATACCGGCTTTCTGCGGTTCGGTCAGCGGTATATGAACATGTTTATTTACCCAGTCCAGCGCTTTATCGCGTTCGATGGCGTTTACCTGGTCACATTTCGCCTGGGTCAACTTCATGCCCTTCGCTACAGGCTTACCATCAACCATTGTGGCACCGCGGCAAATGGTCCAGATTCCCCCGCCATCACGGTACGCTATCAGGCTATTGCCTTCTTTCTCATCGAGAAACTGGTCGAGTAGCTGCGGTGCGCTGGCATCGGCGGCAATCAGCGCCAGCATGGCGGCGGAAAGACCGTATTTAACTTTCGTCCTTAGCGCCATCAGCCCCCTCCCGCTCCATCAGTTTTAACCGGCGGTATTGAAAATAGATGTTGGCAATCCATGTCAGCGCACCAAATATCAGTCCGCCGAGGATACCAATTGCCGCCCATTCATCGTGGGTAAAAGAATCGAGGACTGAATACAGCGTTGTGGCAAAAGACACGCCGTATGACGCTCCCGTGGTCATTTTGTCCATTGTCATAACTCCCCCTGTCCGGGAGACTGTCTACCCGGGTATCGGGTGAGTGAGATAAAGAAAAGGCCGCGCATTAGCGCAGCCTGTTGACCTGTTCAAACTGAAATGCTTACTCTTTCTGTGCCTTAACCCTATGAGGCAACCAATGAAAGACATTTTTGACTCTTTTTTCGTCATTCCCGCCCGGTTTCCCAGATCGGGCTTTTTTTCGCCCAAAGAAAAGGCTACCGAAGTAGCCTTTGAGTGATAATAAAGCTATGAGTTTTGACGTGGCTTGAGCAAACCACGCTTCAACCCTAGCGTTGGCAGCCAGAATCTACAAACACTCTTTTGTCAGTTACTGAAAAGTTTTTCCCACAACTGCATCGTATGTACAGAAAAGGCTACCGGAGTAGCCTTTGTATCGTGCGATAGGGTGTTGCGGTGCCGGTCGCTACCCGGTGGAATACTCCGCGAAAAGGATTCAGTACATATTGGCATAATGAATGAAATTACCCACGCCCCGCGCTAACAGGATTCACCGCAACATAAAAAATCTACAATCAACAGGTAATCGATAACAATAACATTTTGTGCCCTGTAACGATGGGCCACCGCCGCCGCGTGACCAGCGGAGCTACACAGGGGGATATGGTGCTGGTTAACGGATTTGAACCGCTACCCATTCGCTTACAAGGCGACTGCTCTACCGTTGGAGCTAAACCAGTATATTTGGCGGGACAGCGTGGACTCGAACCACGATAAGAAGGTTAACAGCCTTCCGTAATGACCTTTATACGACTGACCCAAAATTGTTTAGAGCGATAATCTGGAGCGGTCAGCGGGAATCGAACCCGCATCATCAGCTTGGAAGGCTGAGGTAATAGCCATTATACGATGACCGCATAGTCCGCCACCGGGGAATCGAACCTCGTACCTACAGCTTAGAAGGCTGCTGCTCTGTCCGGATGAGCTAGTGGCGGTTGGTTGTTGCGGTGCCGGGTGCCTCCCGGTGAATCGTTAGCCAGTTGTTCGCTATGATTCGCGACCTGTGTGTTAAACTACCAAGTATACCTACAACCATTTACGCCCCTCCGCATAGGGGGATTCACCGCAACACAAAAAACCTACAATCAACAGGTCACTTATGGCAAGTTCAAAGAACTGATTTTTTCCTGATAAATATCAAAATTTCTCTTATCTTATCAGCCTGTTCACCATGCAACGCATGACTTTTCCTTTCCAGAAGATCAACGATATTACCTGTCGTGACCCGTTTACCATTCTCGATTAGCTGGATGACTGTCTCACCAATCTCTGCGGCCATGAAGTGGTTTTGTACGATGCTCAAGAAGTTGCCCTTTTTATGGTTATTGGTGATACCGTTGTACATCAGACAGCATGTTAAGAGCAAAATAAAAGGCACCGACTGATCCCCTGTTTCCGCCCGGAAGTCTCACAAGTCCCATAAGGGTACACGCTTAAACCGTCTTTTCCGGTCACTGATTCTGCCACAATTCGGGCATCTGTCAGAAGGATATACCCTTGCTGTATCGCAGTAACACCAGATAAGGGCTTTCTTTGGTGCTTTGGCTGAGATTCTGTTTGCGTGACACATGGTGTACTCCAGGAACGACGAAGCCCCGCTGACAGGCGGGGCTTCGATGATAAGATTTTGTCGAATTAATCACTCTTAACAGGGTAAACAACTTTTTGGAATTCCACAACAATTTTTCTCTTATAAGTTTATGAGGGTGTGCTTATCATCGACCCGGCTGGATACAAAAGTAGCCCTGTACACATTTAACCTCCTCCCGGGTCTATTTTTACAGTTTTTGTTCTGTTACTGACTGATACAAAACGTGCGCATATACGAGGGGAAAACTTCGTGCATATCAGTGTCACATCACATTTTACCCCGCAGGCATCCATTACGTTATAACGAGTGGTAATAAGTACAAAACAGGGGGATTTATGAAATATCCTGTGGCGTGGGTATGGTACGCCAAATGGACTGTTATTTATCTGGTTATCCTTCCTCTCCTGATCTGGAGATTCGAGAACATTCAGTTATTCCACTCACATATAGCGTTTCTTGTGGTGACAGGTTTCGCTATGGGGCTTGCCGTCAGACTCATAGACAAATTGTTTTACTTTCTCATACAACACGCCGGGAAAAAATACTGACCTGAGCGGTATGTGAAGTATGCCAGCGTTAAGCAAATCTCAGAAAGAAGTCCTTGAACGGAAAATAGCCCGGTGGGTCTGGCTGGAACAACGCCCTGTTACCGCAGCCGAAATCGCCAGAAGGTTTTCTGTCGGTATACACCAGGCAAGATGTCTGATTCAGCGGATCATACGCCGGGCTGATGGTATTCGTTGCAGACTGGAAACCGCACCAGGAACAAACAGCTCCGGGCATACCGGGATAGTAAAATACTTTTCAGTACAACACCTCCCTGAAAGCTATCAGCCATTCAGGAAAGAAAAAAAATGACGGAGTGATGTTCCTCAGTGTTGCAATACGCTTCCCGATATTCTCACCTGCACAAATTATACACTACCAGATTTGCTCTGATGGACAACATGTAACCATTATGACGACAACCTGATTTTAATTCAGATAGCCGGGATATCTGCGTCGCATTCAGTCCTGAGATAACTGCATCCCTAACCAAAAAACCTCCTGACAGGGATTGTGAAAGTTCTTTTTCATCGGCCTGATACTCATTCCACAAGCGTCAACCACTTCCCATAAAATCCAGCACTCCGGGCAAAGATGATAAGTATCAGGTAACAATTCATCTTCTCTGATACAGCGAATTATCACGCCATTCGCATGCTGCCAAAGTGATGCCGTTCTTTCCACCTCCGCCGAAATATCTTTCTTACGTTCCTGCAACAGACAAACAACTGAATTACCATTTTTAATGGCATTGATATAAAAGGCTAAATGGGTCATCATTATGCTTTAATTTTAGTCCTGTTACCATGTTTTTCCGCCACTCTGTACAGGTATCGCCTCCGGCAAAAAGCCCGGTACAAAAGGAGCCCCCCTTTATTCCACCAGCGAGAGTGGCGCTTATATTGCCACTACCCCTGCCAGTTACCAGCCTCCGGCAACTCCTACCCCCGTGGCATTATTACCCGCTGAATCCCATGAAATATTCAGGCGAACATTTGTCGATGGTGAAACGCGGAACTGTACACCAGCGGCTACAGCATTACCATTCTGATAAGTGCCCGCGCCAATACCGTATGAGAATTTATTCCCCTCCACATACGGAATTGAAGATAAAGCAGTTACACCAGCGATCCCGGCATTGAGGCGTTTTTCCGTGTGCTCCAGACTTTTACGCAACTCGCCAAAACGATTATCGGTATAAGCATTTGAACGTGTCACCGCGTTATTTTCTGCCTGAGTGGAACTTCTGTCTGTATAACTGTTTGCACTGCTTAATGTCTGTCTGGCTGAATTATCCGTGTAGATATTGGCCTCTTTAATTGCTTCACCCTTAACAGTGTCTGCATAACCCTTAGCCGTTTTTTCGGCTGCTGACTGCGCGGAACTGGCGTAACCCTGTGCTTTGGTGTCCAGCGAACCAATTTCGGTGGCTGTGTTCTTGTTGGCCGCCTTCAGCGCGTCGCTGGCATACTTCTGCGATTTGGTGTCCAGCGTACCAATCTCAGTATCGGTGTAACCTTTGGCGTCACTGGCAACCTGCTTGAGTTGCCCCAAGTTCACAGCCTCATCATCGTGAACGCCAGCAGCAAGACCGCTTAGAGTACGGGTTTCTGTTTGGGTATTTGTGGAAAAATCCCAAATACCAATATTCACTTCATTTTTATGACTGGCTCTTGAGCTCTCGCCAAGCGCCACGCTGTTATCTCCGGTAGCCTGTGCCCGTCCCCCTGTAGCAGTGCTGAGATAACCGGTAGCCTGTGTCTGCCACCCTGTAGCAGTGCTGTTCGAACCGGTAGCCTGTGTATGCCACCCTGTAGCAGTGCTGTGCGAACCGGTAGCCTGTGCCAGCCCCCCTGTTGCAGTGCTGTTATAACCGGTAGCCTGTGCACTGTCCCCTGTAGCAGTGCTGAGATAACCGGTAGCCTGAGTCTTCGCCCCTGTAGCAGTACTGCCATTATCGGTAGCCTGCGCTCCCTCCCCTGTAGCTGTGCTGTAATCACCACTAGCATTAGCTGTCTCTCCTGTAGCAGTGCTGTTCGAACCGGTAGCCTGTGCCGCCATCCCTGTAGCAGTACTGCCATAATCAGTAGCCTTTGCCACCAATCCTGTAGCAGTGCTGCTTTCTCCAGTAGCCGTAGCCATCCACCCTGTAGCAGTGCTGTTATAACCGGTAGCCTGAGCTTCCGCCCCTGTGGCAGTACTGTAACCACCGGTAGCCTGAGCATTCTCCCCTATGGCCGTGCTTTCCGTTCCGGTAGCCCGCGCCCCACTGCCATACACGGCATTAGCCGCATATGCAGCATTTGAAGTCAGAAACAGAGCGAGAATGAGGGAAGAGAGAGTAAAACGTGTTGACTTTAAAGGATTAGCCTTGCAGCCTTGCAGCCTTGCAGCCTTGCAGCCTTGCAGCCTTGCAGCCTTGCAGCCTTGCAGCCTTGCAGGGTATGTGAACCTAAATTATCTGAATTTTCCAAAATATTTTCCTCCTGATATAAATTTTTCAAGGAAAACCTAATGTTTGCAGGAACAACAATTCAATATTCACCAGTGAAATGAATTTAACCAGATTGCACTGCCCGGTGAATAACCCTGATATCGTGCAGGGTCAAACGCTCATTTTTACGCTCACTGGCTCACGCTGTACATAACGATCCATCTCCAGAGTTACCCCCAGTGCGGCGAGACATCCGTCGATGAAGCCTTCAGCATTCTGGAGTCGTTTTAATACCAGCGTGTGTGATATGTTAAGTTTGCTACCAATTCCCCTTACTGGAATGGCGTATACATAGTGCCACTCCAGCAGCGTATACAGGTATGAGTCCTTCTTTTTCAGCACGCTCATCGCCGAACTGATTATCAGCCCGTCATCGTCACTACATGAGCTCCGGCATCTTCGCCTGTCAGGAAGCAGCCCCTTAAAGCCTGCCGCGACGGGCTGATAATAGACATTACCGCCTTCATTCGCCGCCCATGAGCCCCATCTCTCCAGTACTAACTGAATATCGCGCATCATTTACCCCGCATACTCCATCAGTTGCATTGCCACGTTCTCAGCTTCCCTGTAACTTTTGAAGGCTGTCGACAGTATCCAGCGCCACAGCACATCAAACACCGCTTTGTACAATCCCTGAAATTCTGTTTCGTCCATTTTCGCAAATGAGATACTTTTTGCCTCCTTTCGGATACTGCTGTCCGGCAGCTCCACGACATCAAAATATCCGGCCTCGACCGTCACCCATGCGCGGTAGGCGTCAAAGGATTTACATACGCTGATACTGGCTGCCCGTTTGTCTGCCACGCGGGTAAGATACTCTTCCGCCGAACTCATCAGCGCCTGCTGATTTCCGCCGTAATGCGCGAGAAATTTCGCATAGCCGGTGACCAGCCGCCGTTCACTGTCAGTGATGGCTCCACCTGTCGGCGTCCAGTATTCAAAACCCAGATTCAGCAGCGAGAAAAATTTCCGGTGAAAAAGTGGATTTCTTACCTGCCGGAAATCAGCCTCAAGCACCGCGCCCATGCGGACTTTTGAACACAAAATTTCCGTTGTCTGCGGCGTGGCGGGCAGCAGAATACCGGAAGTGTGCCTGACCAGTTGCAACTGCACGATCAGTCCACCGAAACTTTAATGCTGCACATAATCAGCACCGCCACGAACAGGAACCAGCCCCAGCCGGATTTGCCTTCAAGCGCCAGTATTCCGGCAAAGATGGCGCAGATAATCGGTGTGGAAAAACCCAGCGCCAGCATCACTATCGTTTTCATCGCGCCACCTCTCCCGATGTTGTGATGATAATCTGCCCGGTTTCTCCCCAGACTTTGGTTGTGTGGCCGTCCCAGATACCGCAATCCTCACTGAACAACGCATCGAGCAGTGCTTTTTCCAGATTGTCGCGATCGGGTCGTTGCTGGTGTGGTTTTCCGTCCATCTGAGCGCGTTTCTTACCGCTCCATGACTTCGGCATAGGCAGAACAAAGGTAACGTGCCAGCCAGCGTCCGGCAGCGTTATACGTGCCGCCCTGACGTCATCGCAGAATGCACGGTAGCGCATGACAGCCGGACGTTTCTGCCAGCGGTCTCTTTGGGTTTGCCTGGGCTTTGGTACGGGCGTTATGTTAAAAATCTGCATCGGTAATCACCTTTTCAGTAAAACGGCACTGTCAGGCAGATGCCCGGCGCATTTCAGAAATAACTTTGGATTGTGGTAATCCATGCGCATAGTTAAATGGCGTGCTTTTGTTGTCGGTGAGAAACTGATTGCTCAACGGGTTAAACACGAGCGGGAGCTTTCCCTGCCATCCCTCGCCGTTACGCTGCTTATCCAGCAATAACAGGGTGCCCGGTGCTTCCAGTAATTTTTGTTCTTTTTCTGAAAGTATTTCTCTGCCAAGTCTTATCTGCTTATCCATTGCAGCTTCACGGGCCTTGTTGCGCCAGATGGTAATCAGGTTATCAGTCAGATCGGTGATCGCCCCTGTCCCCTTAACGTCCATCTTGCCTACGGGTTTTTCCTCGTTTTCAGTTTTTCTTGGATGCGTAACCAGAAGCACATGTACAGGGTAAGTTGACCTGAACTCACATAATGACTCCATGAAGGCTTTTTGTGCGTTGTAGTCATCCTCATTGAGTCCGCACATCATCAACGAATCGACCACAAATAATTTCACCCCATAGCGTTTGTGAGCATATTTGAAGACGGCAAGAATACGCTCTCCCTTCGCTTTTCCTGTCACGTTGAACAACCACAGTCTTTCGTTGAGAATGTCCATCATCAGATCCACATCCTGCGGATCAGCATCGTTTTTACATACACCCTGGCGAACAATACGTTTCAGCAGTATGGCCGGACGCAATTCCATTGAGGCGATACAGGCAGGTATGCCCTGGTGAGTCGCAGCCAGCGCGAGATGCCCAACAAACTGTGATTTCCCGTGTCCGTTAACACCGTTAACCAGTGTTATTTCGTACTCCCTGAATCTGAAATTATGCTCCAGCGTCGTCCACGGGCTGATAAACATTCCTGGAGCGGGCGAGAAAAAAGCGTCATGTACCTCCTGCCGAAATTCACCAGCGCGTTTCAGTTCTGCCGGGTCAAGCGTTTCCGCCTCAATAATGCACTGGCGAAATTGTTCAACCGTCACGCCCTGTAACAGGCACTCGTTAGCATCCTTGAACGGCAGTTTTACAAAGCTGCACCGATGCGAACCAAGACGTGTCGCGATTTCACGCGCGGCAGACTGCCCTGCTTCGTCCATGTCCATACACAGGAATATCTCCTGGAACCGGGATAAGTTTTCGTATTCGGTATCGATCCACTGCTGTTTCGCTCCTGCACCGCCGCCAAACGGCACTGAAAGCGCCGGGAATCCATACTGGTGGATAGTCATGGCGTCAATTTCACCTTCACAAATCACTACCAGATTGCGTTCTGTGGGGTTCATCGCCTGCCAGCCAAACAGACACGGTTCACAGTCCGCCTCCGCCATGATGATTTTTTTTCCGTTGTGGCGCTCCGTACCCAGGCGCTTAACCTGTTTCAGATCGCCGTCCCGCAGGTACGGAAACGCGATCGCCGGTATTTCAGCCTTGCTGTCATGGTCAAATATCACCGCGTCGGTAACTTTGAATATTTTCGCCGTCTCATGCGATATCCCTCTCGACGCCAGGTACGAAAAACATTCCCTCGTCGGTTTGACGCCCTTGCGCTCAGGTTTTTTATAAATTTTTTCAGGCTTTGGCAGAAAATCACCGGACTCGGTTTTCACGCCAAGAAACTCCCGCGCTTCCTGCATCGCCTGGTGAAGCTGGATATTTCTTACCGCTACCCACAGATTCAACAAATCACCACCCTGACCGCCGTTAAACTCACACCAGACGCGCTTCCCGGTAAGATTAATTTTCAGCGACTGCCCCTTGTTGCCGTCCAGATCACCGACAACCCATTCGCCGTTGATGCGGCGGCCATTGGGCAACAGGTGAGCAACAACCTGTTCGACCTGTTGCCACAGCAAATTCGATAATTCCTGAATCGTCATACACACCTCAGCCTGAACACATTAAAACCCGCAGATACAACAACTTTCGGGATAATTCCGTGGCAATAACCACCAATCAGAACCCGTTTCAGCCACGCCCTCATCGCCCCTCCAGAAGCTCATACATCGCCAGTTCCTGCCGCTGCTCCTCGGACAAGTGCGATACGTCCCGCACCTGACCACCCCCGCCAGCAGCCGACGCCGACGCAGCCGGAAGTTCGTCGTTCCAGCGTTCCTGGTTCAGGTACGTGGACGGATGTAATTTATCCGCGCCAAACACCCCGACGCTCAGTCGTCGCCGGATATCGTCCGCCAGCATCGAGGCGAACTCAGGCGGGGAACCGTGGGTTGATTTTTTCCAGTCCCGATATTTCGACCGGAACGCTGAGCAGGCCTTGACCTTGCCGACCTTGCACAATCCGGCCCTCCAGAAAATTTCTTCGAACGCCTGGTTAACCGGGTCAGGTTCGCCAGGTTTATCGCGGTCATCGGTTTTGTCTGGTGGGTCAGATTCGCCTGCATGCTCAGCCACCTGACCAGTGTCTGGTTCTGGTTCGATCCTGGTATCCCGGCTTACCGATTGCTCCGGTTCAGGGTTTTCGGGTGCAGGTGGTTTTTTTGGCGAAGCCGGTTTGACTTCATCGGTCCGATTCGAACCGAAATCGGACAAAGTGTTTTTATCTTTTACTTCTTCTTCTGAATCTGTATCTGAATCTGGTGCGTTACCTTGCGTTTCACCTGCGTTACACGTAGTTTCTTGTGCGCTTCTTTTGGCCCCCTTTTCAGCCCGCTTTTTCTCCCTGTAAGCCTTTACCCGTGCGGTTGAAGAGTCTTCGCGTTTTGGTTGTCTCTTCGCCCAGCCAATAACAAGATCTCCATCCAGAACCTTTCCCTGCATCGCTGCGATTATCTGCTCAACCTGTTCGGTATCGAGGTCTAATGAGCTGGCGATATCGTCGGCACACAGATTTTTGATTCTTCCACGTTTCGTCGCGTTTCCATTAGCGTTACCTTGCGTTTCACCTGCGTTACCTGTCGTTTCATCGCTATCAAGTGCGTTATCTTCCGTGTCGGTAACACTGGAAACGTTAACAAGAACGTGCAAATACACAGAAATCACGTCACCGATGCGTTGATTTGATTTCCTGGCTATCGTTCGCCACTTCGGATCGTTTGGCATGTCGTGCCACAATCGCAGCCATGAATTAGCCATATTGCGTTACTCCGATGCGCTTTTTGTAACGCTCGCAGCGTTACAGTTTGCGTTACCATCTATAGCGTTTTCTGATGTGCTAAAAATACTCACGCCATTAATCATCAACAGAAGCCCTTTATCATTAGCGTCGACAACTGACTCAAAAGTTGCCTTCCCGTGAACGCTATCTGCATTAACACCAAACCAAAGAAGCAACGCTGCCTTCTCAGCGCTATTTTCTGCGTCAATGCACAACGAAGCATTGTCATCAAAATAAGCTTTCATGTATTATTCCTCCTGAAGTACTGCGGGAATGACAGGTTGCCCACTTGCAACCGCCGATAAATTTCTGCTATGTTTCGCCATGAAATCTTTCCTCATCAGATTGGTTTCAAACTGGTATTGAATAGCGAAGTCAGAACAAGCCGGGTGGGGACACTTCTCTTCCCGGCTTTTTCTTTGCCCATTGAGACGATGTTCTGACTAATGAAAGATTCGTGGTTCATAGTCTTCACACACCTCCGCGTTATCGGGAATTATCAGTTTCCCCTGCTCCTGGCGGGCATTAGTGTTTACCATCCCGTCAGCAAATCCCTTTACTGCCAGATTCATAAACCGGATACCTCGCGCGTTCAGTTCAGGCACACGCCCCATACAGAACATCTGATCCGAACAATCCCGTTCCGGCGCGAACAAACGCTGATACATGCGAAATCGTTTTTCCGGGGAAAAGCGTTCTGCCAGATGGGTTTCAATCAATCCGGTAAGGAAACGGCGGTTAAGACCAATATCCCCGCACTCGTGGCGGTATATCGGGCGGCGATGTATTGATATTGCGTGATAGATGTAAGCCTCGCTAAGGAAATCACACAGCGCATAAGCACACTCTTCAGCAGCACTCACGACTCCACCTCCTCATCTTCTGGAAAATCACCCATATCGCAGATCCGGAACTGAGTAAGCTCTCTCACAAGTTGTTCAGCTTTTTTGATAACCTTGATTTCTTTCTTGCGGGTGTTCAGCTTTTTAGATCCGTCACTCGCCTCCGCTTTAGAATGCTTCTCAGCCCTGGCGATGCGATCCTGCATTTCACGGGTAGTCATTTCTAACAGCCCTGAGAAGTCGAGCGGATTGACGTCCTTTTTACCCTCAAGCTCGCTCATGCGGTCGAATACCTGAGCCTGCAAATCCCAGCTATAGCTCATTGCCATCAGGCAGGCTTCACGCTTAGGGAAGTTGTAGATCTCCTGTATCTGCTCAACACCTTTTCCACTAACATAGGTATTGGTTCCTAACAGGCTAGGAGCCAAATCACCCAGCACTTTTGGTACTTTTTTCATGAAGTTATCGTGGCGCAGTGTCCGATACTTCTTGCATGGAAAGGTCATCCCCTCCGCTTCCGCTTTTGCCTTACGTTCGGCGTTGATGTAGTCAACCATCTCCAGGCTGCTCATAGTTGGTACTGGCTTACCGACAGTTACCGCCGTGTTTTCTAGTGGTAATTCATGCTTCACGTTCATATTTCCCCCAACTGGTGTCGAACCTCCTGACGGTGTTAGCCTGCAAGCTCTAACCCAAACAGAACCGAGGAGGTTCGACATGATTCAAGAAACCAGCGGTCTTTCCGCTGCTGCTTATGGCGCTTTAGGCGCAATGTTTGGTGCTGGTGTATCCGCCGTAGTCGTCGCATTTAACGGCTGGAGACAAAGGAAACTCGATAAAGAACTCGCGGAAAAACGAAACCGCATTCAGATCAGGGAAAAGATTCGGGAAACAGCACTCACTATCGCTCTCAAAGAATGGGAATCTCATCTCAATTTTGCGAAAACAAAGGGTTGTACCGTTAGTTCTCCCGATGTTTATATATTTCGTTACCATCAAATGCTCACTCTTATGGAAGAAGGAAAGCTCACCAAAGAAACCATCGCTCAGGTGCAATACGACTCGTTTTCCGTATCTAATGCAGTACAGGTAGCCAATGAAAAATACCGAAAAGACAAAGGACTACCGATGCCGTGACTTTCTCCCCAGGTCGAGTTCCAGCAACTCCCTTCTGGCTACCCGATAATCCAGCCACGAGAGAATCATTGTCGGCAGGGCTACGGATAGCCCACCGAAAAGTGATGAAAAAAAACCAACCAAGAATGATTGAAGTTCAACGCTCATACTTCCTCCTGTTTGGGGCATGTCATGCCTCGTTTTGTGGCCTACGCTTATACGCCTGTCTTTTAACCACATCAGGCTCGGTGGATTCGGTCATTCCCCAACAACACGAAAAACTCACGCTTCAGGAAGATAAAGACTAACGAATGCTTTTCTTACCCTGAGAGCCAGCATCTGTGCTGGCTCTTCCTGATTATTATCAAGAAGCAGATCCTTGAGCGTTTCCGCTGCGATGTTCTGTATGTTTTCTGGTAGTTCTTTAAACTCCACGCTTGCCTCTTGTTTCATCTCACACCTCTCTTTATGGTCTACGCTTGTTTCTGCGTGGACGGTTTTTGTATACGGACAGGTCGCACTTAAGCGCCCCGTTGGTGATTTTCTCCAGCTCAAGGGCTGCGCCTTTGGGGATGAGTTCGGGCCATACGGAAACAGCCTGATCACTAATGCCAAGCGCTCTCGCGACTAGTCTTTGCCTGCCAAAAAATTTAATCGCACTTGATTTTTTCATTGTGAAGACTCTTGGTTCAAAGTAAAATCATAAAACGCATCATATTATAATTAAACTTAATTTATCAAGTATTGTGAAGGTTTATATGATTGAACGCAATGACACAATGGGACACAGAATTCGATGGAAGCGGCGGTCTTTGAGATTAAGTCAATCTGACGTAGCTGAAAAAGTAGGCGTTTCAATGGCCGCTGTATCTCTATGGGAAACTGGAAAAACAAACATTAGTAGCGACAAGTTACTTGCTTTGGCTGAAGTTCTAGAATGTGATGTTGAGTGGCTTCTTGATGGCGTACAAACTCAACACATTGATATAGAAGACAATAATAAAATCATCGAAAAGAAAAGCGAAGATGGACAAGAGCTTGAGACAGAGTTGCAAATGCTTGCCACCATATATGAAACCCTCCCCGATCATTTACGGACTCGCGTTTTAGCGTATGCTATACAGGCACTTGCTGAATACAGGGATCACCTAAATCTAATGACAGAAAACTTAGATAAGCTTATCCACAATAAAAACAAATAGTTAACAAACAAATATTAAGTTAACTCAAAAATAGCTTGAAAATCAACTTTTGTTAACTATGATTACTCTCATGTTCAATCCAAGGCATGAGAGTAATCATGAATGTACTACTGAGCCCCATCAGCGACACGGATTTAAGAGATACCCTACGCAAGGCTGGTTTATTCCTTGATTGTGGATTAATTTCTCTCTCCGAGAACCCTTCTCTTCAAAATCTTTCCATAGAGTCTTTCCTGCAAGCTCAAAGGTTTGTAGGTATCGCTTCATCATTGGTAAACAAAGCAACCACCCAAAACCAACCCGCCCTCCCCTCAGAACCGGCAGTTAACAGCACCACAACTCAACAGGCTACTGAGGCTGACCCCGCAACTCAGAGGTTCGCCATCGGCACGCGCATCCAGATCGCTCGCGAGAACCTCGGCATGAGCAAGGCCGCACTTGCAAACAAGCTCGACCTGACGCCGGAATGCATCGCCGACTGGGAAGAAGAAACATGCCCGGTTGAGGCGACGTACATCATCCCACTAGCCACCGCCCTCAAATGCGATCCGATCTGGCTGTTAACCGGAAATCCCGTTGACGTTAAGCCTGCACGACCAGCACCCGTTAACGTTATGAAAGGTGCAGATCTGGCTAACATCGGTGTACGCATCGAGAGTCGCCGTAATTATATAGAGATGAGCCTTAATAAGCTGGCAGAAGAAATTGATACATCGGGCGCAATGATTCGGGAGTGGGAAACGGGCAAGGCTATCCCTCACTCAGACTACATCGACAAGCTCGCTAAGGCGCTGAATACCACCGTGACATGGTTGATGACGGGAAAGCACATTACTGCGTAGCTCTTTAAGAAGAAAATACGGGAATCCTGATTATGAATACCTTCAAAGGCCTTACTCTTGAACCTGAAGCCGCCTTTCGTCAGATCGCGGCGATAATAGAAGCTGGGATGATTATTTCGGTTATCGATAATGAAGAATCCCCAGACCTGAGTGACTGTATATTTTGTATAGCTAAAAAATATGCAGAAGCCGCGCATCAGGCGCAGATGGAGGATAGAAAAAATAAAAACGCCCATTCTGTGGAGGTTCTCCATGAATAAGTTTGAAGGCGTAACCTTGCTCCATATTGAAAGTTCAGATCACACAGGCGGGACGCTCAGCCCTGCCGTTGAAAAAGAAATCGATACTGCCGACATAGTGATTGATGGAGGCAGCGTTGTAAAAAATCGCCTGAATAATACACAGACAGGTAATAAAACAATGTGCGTACATAAAAGAAAGCAAATCGAAAATGCTCAAAGATTAAATGCAGTGATTAACGCCTTTCGATTCTCATGGGTAGAACTGAGCGGCGACGAGATTGAAGCGATACTGGATATCGCGGCAGAACATACCTGCTCAATAGAATCTTACCTGACAGAAATGGCAGAAGGTGAAAAATAACCTGACGATATATATACAGCATATGCAGGGGGATTTATGACTTTAAACGAAGCAAAAGATTTTGATGGATTGCCGCTTGATGCAGAAAATGCAATAAATTTCATCGAAACACTTATAAGTGCAGCAAGGGTGTTAGAAAATGCAGACAAAGGAGTAATGTTAAGCGCTCAGATTAATGAATACGTTCATGATTATGTATCTGCCGTAAAAACCAACATAAGGGAGACAAAGAAATGAGCATTCATGAAACCAACATTGCCATTGAGCGGGCTACGTCTCTCGTTAACATTCTTATAGAGCGTAACGATAAGACCAAAGAAAGTGATATTGATAACACGCTCTTTGATATTAATCGCAATTTATGTGATGCCTCAAAGTATCTTAATGAGCCTGTGGAAAAACAGGAATATCATACTTACGCCATTACAGAAGCGAACATCGATGTTGCTGAGGCAGTAGATGCCGCAATGTTGAACATAAACAAAATTTGCATTGTCGGTAGTCGATACTCAGAGGCTGTGTTTTCTGATGATGACGAAAGTGAAGATTGTCTCACGCTCAGAATATTGATTGATTTTGCGTATGAAGCCCGTCGTCGACTTAAAACAGTAAAAGCCCAATTACTTAAATAACCAACCGTATTTATTTAATTAACACCTTAAATGGTGGGGATATCCATACACTAATTTTAAGAATACGGAATGTAACCATGAAATCATTACTTGAAAAACGTCGCGACCGTGTTATTCACGCAAAACTCGATTCACTGGCGCGTCACGTAGGTAAACACATTCAACTGGCTAATTTACCAGATGGTTCACGCGTACCTGTTGAATTATCGCCGGAGATATTAGAGAAGGCGCTGATTAAAATATTTGAATCTGGACTTTACGAAATAAAAAGCCATGAACGCGCTGAGAAAATCATCACTGACCATTACTCGGACTGCATGAGTAAAGCATACAGCAAACTGACACCGCACGGCATGACGTTTATGAATGCAGTGATAGATGAACTGGCAGAACGGGCGTTTGAAAAGCAGGAGATGAAAAATGGAAATTAAACAAACCGCAATCGACAAAGCTTTCCAGAAATTCGATACGCCAGTGGGTCCGGTTTATTTCGTTGAGCGTCGCGGCTGGAAGCGGAGAACACTTACCCGCAAAACAGCACTCAATAGCCTGGCGTATTTCATGGTCGTGGATGTTTTTCTCATGTTCGGATGGCCGCTGCGTTATCCGGATATTCCGCTCGGTCCTGGACGGGTACAGCGAGGCGATCTGACTGTGGAATGTTGCAAAGCTCACGAACGTTGTGTTCGTCGGCTGCGTCGCATCCTTGCCCGTAAGAGCGAAATCCAGAAATGGAATGAGAAATACGATGCATGGGCTGTCCGGTGGGACGATCTGATGAAGCAGAAACCGTATTGAGGGAAGTGGAGATGGCAAAGAAACGCAGCAGTAAAACCCGGCAAGGTTTATGCGGCCTCACGCTGGCACAAGGTCACCGACTGACACTGGACCCTGTTAATGAAAATGCCCAGTGTGAGCAATTTGTAGCTCAGTTCAGCACCGGTGACGGCAACGTGCGGATGCCGCTCAACCGCAGTATGCGCCGTTATGCAAAACACATCGGTATTGAACTGAAAGAGGCTAAATAACGTGAATATGAAAACTGAATTAGCAACGGTAGCCGCTCGCGACCTGCAAATCATCGAATATCGCGGCCAACGCGTAGTCACTACTGAGCAACTGGCTGCGGGTTATGGTGCGACTGAGAAAATGCTCGCCAATAACTTCGCACGTAACGAATCCCGATTCGTTGAAGGTAAGCACTTCTTCAAGGTGGAAGGTGCTGAATTACAAGAGATTAAGAACAGACCCTCTTTAAGAGGGTTAGTTGGTAAGAATGCCCGCTCGCTTATTTTGTGGACCGAACGCGGTGCCGCCAACCACGCAAAGATGCTGGAAACCGATCAGGCGTGGAGTTATCACGAAGACCTGGTGGAATTCTACTTCACTCAGCGTGATGCGATTGCCGCGCCAGTAAACCAGGCAACCATTAGCCGTAAGGAACTGGCATTGATGGTTATTGAGGCAGAAGAGCGTGCAGAAGCTGTCACACTGGAAAATAAAGCCCTCAGCGCCACGGTTGAAAGCCTGGAGAAACACTTCACCAAAGGCATGACCATCCCGGCATTCTGTAAGGGGTTAAACGGAGTCAACGTAAGCAAAATGTCATGGTGGGCTTTTCAGCGCAAGTGGCTCTACAACGAACAGCGCGATCCGGAGAAAAATCCAAAGTGGCGTGTTGCTTCCTATGCCCGCGATAAGTACCTGACGGAAGACGAAACACAAATCACTCCGCATGGAAAGGATGAATTTACGAAGTTCACTCCCGTACTGCTGGAGCAAGGTTGCCATCGTCTGTACCAGTTATACATGAAAGGCGAATTACCAATGAAAAAGACCTGGAACGGCGAATACAGCCACGACAAAGCCATTTACACGCCGGAGGGAAAATAATGTTTATCCATACTGACCTGCTGCGTGCGGCTCTTTGCTGCGTGGCCGATGAAACCGAAGCACGTAGTTATCTGCGGGGAGTACGTATTACGCCAACTCATATCCAGGCAACCAACGGTAAGGCTGCCGTTTCTATGGAGCATGGCGCTGATACAGATATCGACGAGGTATTCATCGTTCACGGCGATATTCCCGATGACGCTGACGGGACGGAGATTGGAACCTTTGACGGCGCATGGTTTGCCGTTCACTACCAGTCCGTAGGTGACAACGAAGAAGAACGGGTTGGCTGTAGCCGCCTTGAACTCGTCGAGTGCAGATACCCGGATTTCGACAAGCTGTTACCCGCTGAACCGGAACCCTGCGACGAACCACCAATGTTCGCGTCACATTTTCTCGCATTGCCTTACCGGATGTTTGGAGAACAAGTACCAGTGAGACTAAAGCCTTACGGTAGAACCGCCCCCTGCAAAGTCATCATTGACCCGATGACCGCCAGGCTTTACGGCAATCCGCTCCTGATAATTATGCCGATGTACGAAAACGTCTTTGAAATGTGCGAAGAGGTGATGAATGAAAAAGGTATTTGAACTGGTCATGTTCACCCTCTTCTTCTCCAGCCTTGCAGGGTTTGGATTTACGTCTGGGGTTTTGTGTTATTTCGGGGTGGCACAACTGCTTTCGGAAACGCTGTTATGAAAATCGAATTTAAGGACTACGGCAATGAAGCCAGCGTGATTATCACCAGTACCGTGTTTGAGTTTCGTAAACATAACCGGGCTGTTAACAAAGTGATGGCACTGGTGCCAAAAGCATTCCGCACGGAAAGCAGCGCTTTCATTCTGAAAGCTGATATCTACGGCAACGCTGCGGATCTGTATCAGGCGTACCTCTTTGTGCAAAAGGAGATGGGACGATGACTATCACCGAATGTGTAAGACTCCACCCCGGCTCGACACTTGCCGAAATTATAAAACTGACCGGGAGGGAAAAATCCAGTGTTTGTGGCTCACTCTCCCTGCTTTATAGCCAGGGGATACTGACGCGCGAGACGAACGAAAGCGGTAACTATGTATACAGCATCAACGATATGCCCTACGGCTGTAATAACAGGCTGACCCTGATGTTTAACCAGCTTCTGCGCGAGGCAAGGAGATAGTTATGAGCATGAAACAAAGAATCATTGTGGCTGTCGGCCTACATCCTCTTGCGCCCAGGTGGGTAAAAATCCTGTGCCTTTACGTGTGTTTCAGTGAGATCGAAAAGGGGTTTAAGTCTACTTTCGCCAAAATTGACAAGGCAGACTTTTCAAAAATTACCCCTGAGAAAAGAGCGGAGCTAAACGCGCTGGTTACGAAAATGAACCTCAAACTCAAGAAAAGGATGGACGCATGAAACGATTAACAGACGAACGTATCGCAGAGCTGATTGATATGGTTTCCCTTGAGTTACATGAACGGCGTAAAACTGATAGCGTCATACCGGTTGGTTACGTGTCAGAATCTGCAATTTTTTGTCTTAGTACTGGTCAGCATGACGTTATTACCGGAAAACCAGAAAAAAACGCGGATGATAAGCGCTATTGGGATGTTATACCTCTCTACACCGCCCCGCCAGTGCCGGATGAAATGACCGTTGAGGCAGCCTATCCAGAAGTCCAGACCGGCTGGAATGACGCAAAAAATTACGTTGCCGGCTGGAACGCCTGTAGAGCAGCCATGCTCAATCAGACACCCGTCAAGCAGCCAGCAAGCAATCCGCAGTGGATTAAGTGTAGCGAGCGGCTTCCTCCTGAAGAATATGAACCAGACGGCGGCGCGGTTTTCTATCTGGCCTGGCATAAAAACGAGCCTGAGTGCGGTTCGCAATACAGCCTTACTAACGTCGTATTTTTACGCAGGCATTGGGAAAACTGGTATAGCCACTGGATGCCACTACCACCAGCACCAGAAGCGGAGAACGCCAATGACTGACGCGTGCGCTACTGATGATGGTCTGAAACTGGCAAAACTGGTCGCCTACGTTGATGACGGCAGGGATTATACCGCCCGTATCGTCTGGTACATGAACCGCAGGCGATACCTGCATGAAAAACGCATTATCCCCATGCCACCAGCGCCAAAAGTGGCAGCGGGAAGCGTTGAAGTTAAGAAGCCAAAGGTGAAGCGCCAGCGGCGGAAGGTAGTGGAGTGAGGTGGGTATGAAAACGCAGACTATTATCTATCAGATAGCCCCCAGCGAATGGGTTGCAAAAAGTGTACTTATCGCCGCTACCGGCATAAAGGACGGCACTATTGAGCGGGCGCGTAAAAAGTCATGGCTTGTCGGTCGGGAGTATCGGCACTACTCGCCTGAAGGAGAGCCACATTCAGGCAGCGAATGCCTGTACAACATCGAAGCCATTATGCGCTGGATCAAAAGCCAGAAACAGCCAGGTGCACAATAAGCATGAAAAGGGTAATCTGTTTTCGCTCCTGGACGTCAGGAGGATAAATGAGTAAAGAATCATACCCAACTGGCGTTGAGAACCACGGCGGATCACTCCGCATATGGTTTAAGTACAAAGGTAAGCGTGTCAGAGAAAACCTCGGAGTTCCTGACACTGCTAAAAATCGCAAGATTGCCGGGGAGCTACGCTCCTCGGTTTGCTTCGCGATAAGAATGGGAAACTTTGACTACGCGGCTCAGTTTCCTGACTCCCCTCACCTCAAGCGGTTTGGTCTGGGGAAAAAGGATATCACTGTAAAAGCACTTGCGAAGAAATGGCTGGATTTAAAAGAGATGGAAATCAGCAACAACACCATGACGCGCTACCAGTCAGTGATAAAAAACATGTTGCCACTGATTGGAGAAAACAAACAGGTATCTTTGATAACACAGGAAAACATCTTGCTTATCAGAAAAGAGTTACTGACTGGATATCAAACCCCAAAGAAGAGACAGAAAAAAGCCGTTAAAGGACGAAGCGTACCAACAGTGAACTATTATATGGCGATCATATCAGAGATGTTCAAGTTTGCTGCTGATAACGGGTACATAGATGTAACCCCACTCAATGGTATTACTCCTTTGAAAAAGTCACGGACAGAACCTGACCCACTGACGAGAAACGAGTTTGATCGGCTGATTGAAGCGTGTCATCACCAGCAGCTTAAAAATTTATGGACGCTGGCAGTATACACAGGGATGCGGCATGGTGAATTGTGCGCCCTGGCATGGGAGGATATAGACCTGAAGGCCGGTACGTTGATGGTGCGAAGAAACTACACGAGAGTAAAGGAGTTCACCCTGCCAAAAACCGATTCCGGAACTGACAGAGTGATCTACCTTACAGATCCTGCACTGGCTGTACTGAAAAACCAGGCGACGCTAACACGCCTGGGCAAACAGTATCAAGTGGAGGTGAAGTTAAGGGAGTATGGCCGCACAACCATTCATCCCTGTACCTTCGTATTTAACCCACAAACCGTCCGACAGAGTAAAAGCTTCGGGTATCACTACGTTGTACAGTCCGTCAGCTCAGCCTGGGAAGCAGCAATAAAACGCGCAGGCTTAAGATACCGCAAAGCATACCAGTCGCGCCACACTTATGCGTGCTGGTCGTTAACCGCCGGGGCTAATCCCAGCTTTATTGCTACACAGATGGGCCACGCCAGCGCTCAGATGTTGTACAGTGTGTACGGGAAATGGATGCCGGAAAGTAGTGGTGAGCAGGTTGCACTCCTGAACCACAAACTATCATCCCGTGTCCCATCCATGCCCCAAGTGAGGAATGGGAGCAAATAATATATTTATATATCAGTGTGTTAATATGTATATTGTTCCATAATCGCCATATGTACCGGCTGAATATTTGCGGTGATCACCCTGAGCTGCGGCAGTTGCGCACGCAGCCACGGTAACGCTGCGCGAAGTTGCGTAAGTTTGGTTTCTGAACGCAACACGAAGCGTAGCATCATGCCGCCATCGAACTGACTTTCCGTCAGCAACAGGTATTTCAGTTCGCCACGTTTTCGCGCCACGTTATAAGGCGTGAGTCCGGCACGGGCAATAAAAGGTTTTAGCGCGCTGAATACGGGGGCAAAGGAGGCGGGATACAGCGGGCAGCCGCAAAGATCGACTGGCGTACCGTCGCGATGCAGCATCCCGAAGAGCGGTTTTTCTACACTACCGCTCACGACCATTTTCGCTTTGTTGCGGAAATGCTGTTCCGGGCCGCCAATCGGCGCGCACCACTGTTCAACAGGCAGCCCGGCCAGCAAACGATGTAAATCGGCTGTTTTTGCGGAAAGTTGTTCGTTAACCGACTGCGTAATCCATTGACAGGAACGGCAGCGACCCGCGTCATAGAGTGCGCACTGCATACCAAAAAACCTTCATATTATCCGGGGCGACGATTATACACATTATTGCAGCCGGAAGAACCGACGGCTGGGAGCGGGAATAAACAGCAGAAACAGAATTAAAAGATCGGGGAGTTTTTGCATGACCAGGGAATGCAGGATATCACGCTTCGATTCTCCCGCGATGCTAAACAACTCCGGATACCCGTAGCCTAACGACGCCGCCCACAGATATCCGCTCACAATAATTTGTGTCGCCAGGTACACCCAGCGCGCCCAGCTACGGCCTTTCACCAGCGAAAACGCACAATAAATTTCAACAAAGACCAGCACTAAGCTTGCCAGAAAGACAAGGGTTAAGCTCCACGTCTGTACACTGCGATGAATAAACTCGCCCATCCCGCGTATGCCGAGGGTATTCATAATCATCAGCACATCGAGACCGCGAATCAAAATAATCGCCATAGCCGCAACCTGCACCAGCGTAGGCACATTTAAACGGGCATGTGATGAGGTTGATTGCTTTATAAATCCCAATGAATGTCTTCCCTGAAAATGATGCCGCGACCCGCGCGGCAACGCATTGCCATAGTGGAAGATTTTAGTGGCTTCAGCCGCGTCTTGCACGCTGGATATCGCGAATCCGCTGTTTTTCCGCTCGCGCCATCAGGTACCAGGCAATAAATCCGACGATTCCTACCACGCCGAGGATTAACGTCGCCAGCGCGTTGATTTCCGGGTTCACGCCCATGCGCACGCTGGAGAAAACTAGCATCGGTAGCGTGGTGGCGCCGGGACCGGAAACGAAGCTGGCAATCACCAGATCGTCAAGGGAAAGCGTAAAGGCCAACAGCCAGCCCGAGATCACCGCTGGCATGATCATCGGTAACGTAATGACAAAAAAGACCTTCAACGGCGCCGCGCCAAGATCCATCGCCGCCTCTTCAATCGAACGATCCAGTTCGCGTAATCGCGAAGCGATCACCACTGCCACATAGGCGGTACAGAAAGTGACGTGCGCCAACCAGATGGTCAGCATCCCGCGATCGGAGGGCCAGCCGATAGCATGACCGAGCGCGACAAACAGCAGCAGCAGCGACAGCCCGGTAATCACATCCGGCATCACCAGCGGCGCGGTGATCATAAACGCAAAGCCGTTTGCGCCGCGAAACCGTCCAAATCGCACCATCACCACCGCGGCAATGGTACCGAGCACCACCGCCATCGTCGCCGCGCAGGCGGCAATTGTCAGGCTTAGGCCCACTGCGCTCATCATGGCGGTATCCCGAAAGAGCTCGCCATACCAGCGCGTCGACCATCCCGCCCACACCGTCACCAGCTTCGAACTGTTAAACGAGTAAATCACCAACATTAACATCGGCGCATAGAGAAAAGTAAACCCCAGCACCAGAATCAGAATGCGCCAGGGCGAGCGAACGACCGGTAAGTTATTCATCCGTGCTCCCCCACACTTTTTTGCTGATGTTTATGGAACCACATGATCGGTACTATCAGCAGCAGCAACATAATAATGGCGACCGCAGAAGCCACCGGCCAGTCGCGGTTATTGAAAAACTCCTGCCACAGGACGCGACCAATCATGATACTGTCCGGCCCGCCAAGCAGTTCCGGGATCACGAACTCGCCCACCGCCGGGATAAAAACCAGCATCGAGCCGGCGATGATTCCGCCTTTGGTGAGCGGTACAATGATGCTAAAAAACGTTTTCAGCGGTCGGGCGCCGAGATCCAGCGACGCTTCCACCAGCGAATAATCAATGCGCGTCAATGCGGTATAAATGGGCAGAACCATAAACGGCAGATAAGCATAAACAATGCCGATATAGACGGCCAGGTTAGTATGCAGGATCGTCAGCGGCTGATCGATAACCCCTAGCCACAGCAACACATTGTTCAGCACACCGTTGTTTTTCAAAATGCCCATCCAGGCATAGACGCGTATTAAAAAAGACGTCCACGAGGGCAGAATCACCAACAGCAGCAGGATATTGCGCGTGGAGGGCTTGCTGTGCGCCACCGCCCACGCCAGCGGGTAGCCCAGCAGCAGGCAGCAGATCGTGGAAATACCGGCAATTTGTAACGATTGCAGATAGGCTTCGAAATAGAGCGGATCGTCGGTCAGTTGCAAAAAATTGCCGAGGTTGAGCGTAATCGACAACTGACCGTCAGCCCATTCCAGCAGATCGGTATACGGCGGGATCGCTCGCGCCATTTCCGCCAGGCTTATCTTAAAGACGATAAGAAACGGCAGTAAAAACAGTAGAATGAGCCAGATATAAGGCAAAGCAATAACCAGCTTACGCCCATGTTTCATTTGCATTCGCGCCAACCATAGCGCCGCGCCGCCAGGTTTACTGATGCGTGCCGGAGGTTCAAGTGTGCTCATGTTTCCCCCTTATACCGTCAGGACCACGCAGCTATCCGCTTCCCAGCACAAACGCACTTCATCGCCCCAGGTCGGTAACCCTTTCCGGTAACGGTGCGCATTCTGCAGTTGAGCGCTGATCATCTGCCCGCTTTTTAGCCGCACATGATAAATAGACAGATCGCCGAGATACGCAATATGCGCCACTTCGCCGACGGCGAAATTATAGCCATCGGCAGGCGGCGACTCACACAGCATGATTTTTTCCGGACGTAGCGCCACATATACCGGCACATTATCAACGACAGAGGCATCTGCATCGACTTTTAACGGATGAACCAAACCGGGCGCGTCAATGACCAGACCGTCCTCTTCACGCGCTTTCAGTAAGCCCTCAAAAACATTTACCGATCCGATAAATTCGGCGCTGTAGCGGGTCGTCGGATGCTCGTAAATCTCCTCCGGTTCGCCAATTTGCACAAATTTTCCACGGTTCATGATGGCAATGCGCCCCGCCATCGTCATCGCTTCTTCCTGATCGTGCGTCACCATGACGCAGGTCACGCCGACGCGCTCAAGGATATCCACCACTTCAAGCTGCATCCGGTCGCGTAATTTTTTATCCAGCGCGCCCATCGGTTCATCCAACAAGAGCAGCTTAGGACGTTTCGCCAGGCTGCGAGCCAGGGCCACGCGCTGACGCTGACCGCCGGAAAGCTGATGCGGCTTACGTTTCGCAAACTCCTGCATGTGCACCAGACCCAGCATCTCATTGACGCGGCTGGTAATCTCCGCCTTCGGCAGTTTGTCCTGCTTCAGACCAAAAGCGATGTTCTGCTCTACCGTCATATGCGGAAACAACGCATAGGACTGAAACATCATATTAATTGGACGCTGATACGGCGGAACATGCGCCAGATCGACGCCGTCGAGCATAATTTGCCCGCTGCTCGGCGGTTCAAAACCTGCCAGCATCCGTAGCAGAGTCGATTTTCCACAACCTGACGCGCCCAGCAGGGCAAAAATCTCGCCTTTATAGATAGTCAGACTGACATCATCGACAGCATGTTGCCCGTCGAATGACTTCGTCAGGTTGCGAATTTCCAGAAGCGGCGTCAGCGCTTTACGGGTTTTCACCTGCGGGCGGTGGGGGACATCATTCACAAGGCGCTCTCCGGCATAACACAATCAAACGATACAAACGGTGGAATGCCCGATAGCGCACGCTTATCAGGCCATACCGTTAATCAATTACTTACCACTTTTCACCTTCGTCCATGCGCGGGTGCGGACGCGATCAATCTTCGGCTCCTGCACTTTCAGGGTAAACAACTTGGCCCGCACATCCGCCGGCGGATAAATTCCCGGGTTATCGCGCACCTGCTGGCTGACCAGCGCCGTCGCCTCTTTATTCGCATTGGCGTAGAAAACGTGATCGGAAATATGGGCAATCACATCAGGGCGCAACAGATAATTAAGGAACTGGTAGGCCTCGTCTTTATTTTTGGCGTCAGCCGGCATGGCAAACACATCAAAAAATGCCATTGCCCCCTCTTTGGGGATCGAGAAAGAGATATTGACGCCATTTTTCGCCTCTTTCGCCCGGTTAGCGGCCTGCCAGACATCGCCCGCCCAGCCGATGGCCACACAGGTATCGCCATTAGCCAGATCGTTAATGTATTGCGAGGAGTGGAAATAGCGAATGTTTGGCCGTAGCTTCAACAACAGATCGGTTGCCGGGCCGGTGTAGTCATCCGCTTTGCTGCTATTCGGATCTTTACCCAGATAGTTCAGCACGGTGGCAAAAATTTCTTCAGGCGCATCAAGGAAAGAGACGCCGCAGCTTTTTAGCTTCTCCAGATTTTCTGGCTTGAGGACTAAATCCCAGCTATTCACTGGCGCATCATCCCCCAGCACCGCTTTCACTTTATCAACGTTATAGCCAATGCCCGTCGTGGCCCACATGTAGGGCATGGCGTATTTGTTGTCAGGATCGTGCTTCGCTACCAGTTTCAGCAGTTCAGGATCGAGGTTTTTCCAGCCGGGAAGTTTGCTTTTATCCAGCGGCTGAAAAACGCCCGCGGTGAGCTGGCGCTCAAGAAAACTGGCCGATGGCACCACCAGATCGAACCCGGTGCTGCCTGCCATTAACTTGCCTTCCAGCACTTCGTTAGAGTCAAAGACATCATAGATAACGTTAATCCCGGTCTCTTTTTCAAAGTTCGCCACCGTGTCCGGCGCGATATAATCTGACCAGTTATAAATGTGCAGCGTTTTTTGTTCGGCAGCGAGCGTGCCGACAGAGACGACCATCAAAGCACCCGCAACCAGACCCGATAGCCATTTTTTCTTTAAGGCGGTCATCATCGCTTTCCTTCTGAAATCCGTTAACAAATGAACCCATTAGGCGTGGTTTAAAACATGCCTGAAATGTGCATACCTTTTCATTTGATACAAATAAAGAAGAGAGGTCGCCCTCCCTGCCATCAAGCTCGCTATAGAAGCTTCGCAAGAATAACTTTAGCTAAGGTTTGAGGCTATAGCCCAGATTAAAAAACGCCTTTTATCAATTTTTTATGCAGGTTTTGTCTATGTGATAAAGCGAAATGGTCAGAAATGAGGTGAATAATTCTTTAAATAAAGGTTAACTGCAGCATAAAAAAACGTAAACAGCAGCCGCGCTGGCAGCGACTGCCTGATTATCGGGAGGGATCAGTGAAGAAAATGGTCAACCGCGCTGGTTTTTTGCGCGTCTTCTTCCGCGTTAAACAGAAGCTGATGCGCCCCGGCCTCAAGGATCACCATAGAAATCTGCTCTTCACTTTGGCGAACAAACCATTCGAACTGTTCGTAGGTGACGCCTTGCATAACGGATAAAGACTGGCACACAACCAGTTTTGGCAGATTATCATCCTGCATATCGAGAAAGGCTTTTACTGTCAACGAACTGGCGTTGATAGCAGAGAGATCGGCCGCCAGCGGCAGCAACGCGGAAGGCCTGACCTCCGCCATCGCGGAAAAAAGAATGGTGTTGTCCACCAAATCGATTTTAGCATCGTAGACGCCGTCAAAATTCTGCATATGCGGCAAATGCAGCGCCTGGCAGGTATCACATTCGAAGAAATTCATGCCCAGGTCGTCGAGCCATTGACGCAACGTATCCAGAGTGGGAACGACCAGTGATATCATAATAATGTGCTACCTCTTACGATGACGATGAAAAATTACCGGCACAGCTTACGCAAAAAGCGTGCTTCGTACTACGGCGGAATCCACGATTGCGATTAGCCGCCGATTTTAAGGCAAAATTCAGGCGTAGCGTGACGTTCTATCCACTGAATCATTCGCCCCGCGATATCCACGCCCGTAGTCTTTTCGATACCTTCCAGTCCCGGCGAGGCATTCACCTCCATCACCAGCGGCCCGCGCGCGGCGCGTAAAATATCGACACCCGCCACATCCAGCCCCAGCGTCTGTGCGGCTTTGATGGCGATATCCCGTTCACGGGGCGTGATCGTCGCGATGCTGGCCACCCCGCCGCGATGAAGATTGGAGCGAAAATCACCGGCTTTCGCGCACCGCTCAATCGCCGCCACAACCTCATTGCCGACGACCAGACAACGAATATCGCATCCTTTAGCTTCGGCAATGTATTCCTGAACCAAAATATGGGCATTCAGCCCCCGAAACGCATCAATAACGCTTTCAGCAGCCTGACGCGTCTCCGCCAATACCACGCCGATCCCTTGCGTGCCTTCTACCAGCTTCACGACCAGCGGCGCCCCGCCAACCATCTTAATAAGATCGCTGGTGTCATCCGGAGAATGGGCGATCCCGGTAATGGGAAGATCGATCCCCTGGCGCGCCAGAAGTTGTAGCGATCGCAGCTTATCGCGCGCGCGGGTAATGGCGACGGATTCATTCAGCGGATAGCTACCCAGTAGCTCAAACTGACGTAGCGCAGCGGTACCATAAAAGGTAATGGCCGAACCAATACGGGGAATAACGGCGTCATAATGGGGCAGACGACGCCCCTTGTAATGGATCGACGACGCAGCCGGATTAATATTCATATAGCAGGAAAGAGGATCGAGTATCTCGACCAGATGGCCGCGCCGCATCGCCGCTTCGCGCAGACGTTTGCAAGAATAGAGCGTTCCATCCCTGGACAATATGGCAATTTTCACCCTGCACCTCGCTGAAAACCCTGAAAAGCCCGCGTATCATACACTGGCCCGCAGGTTTTAGCGCGTCGCCCAGCCCTGTTTATGCAAATATTCAAGGATAAATGGGCGATTTTCTTTAATCAGGGTGCGACGGATATGATCGCTCCAGGTATCGCGTCGCGTATTACTGCCTCGGGTCAGATAATACTCAGCCAACTGCTCGTCATAGCGCGCCAGCAGCTTTTCATCAAGCGGTTGATACTGGTTCTCATGAACCACAAGCTCTGCAGGCAGGCGCGGTTTCAGATCCGGATTATCCGCAGGCCATCCCAAACACAGGCCAAAGAGCGGCAATACATGCTTCGGCAATTTTAACAGTTCGGTAACAGATTCAATATTGTTACGAATGCCGCCGATATACACGCCGCCTAACCCCAGTGATTCCGCCGCCGTCAGCGCATTTTGCCCCATCATCGCCGTATCGACGACACCGAGCAGCAGTTGTTCGGCAAGCCCCAACTGCGCGTCAGGGCAGATCTGCAAATGACGATTAAAATCGGCGCAAAATACCCAGAACTCAGCGGCCTGCGCCACATGCTTTTGCCCGCCCGTCAGGGGCACTAACGCCTCGCGCAGCGCCCGATCGGTAATACGGATAATAGAGCTGCACTGTAAAAAACTGGAACTGGACGTGCTGCGCGCGGCGGCAATAATGGCCTCTCGCTGCGCGTCAGTCACGGGTTCATCGGTGAAATGGCGAATAGAACGATGGCCACAAAGAAGTTCAATGGTCGGACTCATTATGCTTTTCTCTATCTGAACGGGAAGAAATGTCGGGTGGACGTTTCATCAACTGCGGCGCCAGTAACTGCGCAATACGCCACATCATCGCCACCGCGGCGGGGAGGATCAACACGACGCCAAGGAAAACCATCAATACGCCAGCCAGCGGCGTATTGAACGGCGCGGGCAGCGTAAGGTAATGATTAAGCGATAGCAGAGCAAGCGCCAGCAAAATCATACCGAGGCATTCCAGTATCAGTACGCTTTTGGGTAACACGCCAATCGTGCGCATATCAAGCCTCCCGGTAAACTGACGCACAGTGTAGAACGTTCTGGTCCGGCGTGCTTAACAGATATAGCCCTGGGTTATCAAAGGAACAGGCGTAACCTGCTTTTCATCTGCCGTAAATCGCGGCATGATAACACCTGTTCGCCGTCTGGCTTTATGTTCGAGGAGAGATATGTTTACTGTTATTTTTGGCCGCCCAGGGTGCCCTTATTGCGTGCGTGCAAAAGAGTTGGCGGAAAAACTGAGCAAAGAACGCGACGATTTCAACTACCGCTATATTGATATCCATGCCGAAGGCATTACTAAAGCGGATTTGGAAAAAACCGTAGGTAAACCTGTAGAAACCGTACCGCAGATTTTTGTCGATCAAAAACATATCGGCGGCTGTACGGATTTTGAAGCATGGGCAAAAGAAAATCTGAATCTTTTCGCCTGATTGCTCTGGCAACGCCCTCTACCGGAGGGCGCTATCGGCGTTTTTTTCGCCGGTGGCTAAACAGGCTGCTAATAAACAAATAGCAGAGCGCGCCTAACGCACACCAGAATACGGCGCTAAATAACCACGCCAGTTCTTGCCAAAACGATCGGGTAGGCATAAATACCACGCGCATTAACACCAGGCAAAACGGTGCCGCCAGCATCGCCCCGATCAGCGGTCGGATCACCTCGCGTCGGTGAGAACAAAAACTGGCCACCGCGCCAGGTAACGTAAAAAATAACAGTCCAATCTCAGGATGCCCTGCCGCGCGAAAAGCGCCTTGTACATGCATAGTTAATGAAAGACACACCACAATAAAGAGTACAAAGCAGCAGACAACGCTTGCCCACCCGTGTTTATGTTTCAATCGTTCCTCCTGACACTCTCTATCGAACACGCTTTCCGCCGTGAGGCATCCAGTCAGATAAAGTCATGTGGCATTCCATGCCAAAAACACACCTGCACGATTCTTATAGCCGTTAGTACGCAATAAGATTAAACTAGCAGGATATATTGTTGTGTTGTTTTTATTTGGATGCTGTATGCAATACGATTGCACCCTTAATTCATGATAAAAACAGTAGCGTAAATTACCATTTCTTTCAACAGCTTACTCGTAAACAAGAAGTTAGTCTCCGTGAATATAAACGTCGCAGATTTGTTAAATGGGAATTACATCCTGTTATTATTTGTGGTCCTGGCTCTTGGCCTGTGTCTTGGCAAGTTACGTCTGGGTTCAGTCCAACTTGGTAATTCCATTGGCGTTTTAGTGGTCTCTCTATTATTAGGGCAGCAACACTTCAGTATTAACACCGACGCGCTAAATCTGGGATTTATGCTGTTTATTTTTTGTGTCGGCGTCGAGGCTGGCCCCAACTTTTTTTCGATTTTTTTTCGCGACGGTAAAAACTATCTGATGCTTGCCCTGGTCATGGTCGGTAGCGCTCTGCTAATCGCCTTAGGCCTTGGTAAGCTATTCGGCTGGGATATCGGCCTGACGGCCGGTATGCTGGCCGGCTCAATGACATCCACGCCCGTGCTGGTTGGCGCAGGCGATACCCTGCGACATTCCGGCATCGCCAGCACCCAACTCTCCTCCGCTCTTGATAATCTGAGCCTGGGTTATGCCCTGACCTATCTGATTGGGTTGGTCAGTCTGATCGTGGGCGCGCGTTACTTGCCTAAACTACAGCATCAGGATTTGCAAACCAGCGCCCAGCAAATTGCTCGCGAGCGCGGTCTGGATACCGATGCTAATCGCAAGGTTTATTTGCCGGTTATCCGCGCCTATCGGGTTGGCCCGGAGCTGGTGGCCTGGACTGACGGCAAAAACCTGCGCGAGCTGGGTATTTACCGTCAGACAGGCTGCTATATCGAACGTATTCGCCGTAACGGTATTCTGGCGAACCCGGATGGCGATGCGGTGCTGCAAATGGGCGATGAGATTGCGCTGGTCGGCTATCCGGACGCGCACGCCAGGCTCGATCCCAGCTTCCGTAATGGTAAGGAAGTGTTTGATCGCGATCTGCTTGATATGCGCATCGTAACGGAAGAAATTGTGGTGAAAAACCACAATGCGGTCGGTCGCCGCCTCGCTCAGCTCAAGCTGACCGATCATGGCTGCTTCCTTAACCGCGTCATCCGCAGCCAGATCGAAATGCCTATCGACGATAACGTCGTGCTGAATAAAGGCGACGTGTTACAGGTGAGCGGCGACGCCAGACGCGTAAAAACCATCGCCGATCGCATTGGTTTTATTTCGATCCATAGCCAGGTGACGGACCTGCTCGCCTTCTGCGCTTTTTTTATCATCGGGTTAATGATCGGGATGATTACCTTCCAGTTCAGCAATTTTAGTTTCGGCATCGGCAACGCGGCCGGATTGCTGTTCGCCGGGATCATGCTCGGTTTCCTGCGCGCTAACCATCCTACCTTTGGTTATATTCCGCAGGGCGCGCTTAACATGGTGAAAGAATTCGGCTTGATGGTATTTATGGCAGGCGTTGGTTTAAGCGCCGGCAGCGGTATCAGCAACGGTCTGGGCGCGGTCGGCGGACAAATGCTGATCGCCGGGCTTGTCGTCAGCCTGGTACCGGTGGTGATCTGCTTCTTGTTTGGCGCTTATGTGCTGCGCATGAACCGGGCGCTGCTGTTTGGCGCCATGATGGGCGCGCGTACCTGCGCCCCGGCGATGGAAATCATTAGCGATACGGCGCGCAGCAATATTCCAGCGCTGGGTTATGCGGGGACTTACGCCATCGCCAACGTTCTGCTAACGCTGGCGGGGACGCTTATTGTCATCATCTGGCCGGGGTTAGGATAAAACTGAAGTTTGCCTTTAAGTGAAAAAATTTTGCCAATAGGTCGAACTTTTCGTTAAAGCATCAGTCATACCTATTGCCACTGCTTTTCTTTGATGTCCCCATTTTGTGGAGCCCATCAACCCCGCCATTTCGGTTCAAGGTTGGTGGGTTTTTTGTTGCCCGACGCAGAGTGGCACGACATTGACTCTCCGGCGATTCGCTTTACCATCTGTAAAATCGCTTCACGCGCCAGCGGCGTTCGATCCGTTACAAAATGCAGCGTCATCCCCTCGATAAACGCATCCAGTGCGCGGGCGGTCTGCGCGTCAAACCACTGCGCCAGCGTATTCTGGCTACGCTGCATCCAGTTTTGCATGACTATTTTTAACGCTGGCTTATCGCTGGCATAGGCATATAACTGATACATTAACGCCATATTATCCGGCGTCGTAACCTGCGAGCCGTAAATCATTTCCGTTATCGCCTGGCACGCCCCCTCCGCATCCGTCACCTGCGCAAAAAAATCCTGGTATTGACGCGACATGTTCTCGGTGAAAAGTGTAAAAGCTTCACTCAATAACGCATCCATACCGGCAAAATAGTAGGTCATCGAGCCAAGCGGCACCTGAGCGATAGCGGCGATTTTCCGGTGCGTCACGGCATGAACGCCATAGGTCTTTACCGCTTCCAGTGTGGCCTGAATTATTTTTTCCCGTCGCTTAGGATCATTGGCGCGTCTTACGGCATTTTCTTTCATGATGAGTTCCACATCTCATTCAGGATGCAGGCTATAGTAGCCTGCCGCTTACGCTGAAAAAATAGACAGTAAAAACTGTCTGCACAACGAAGTATGACGACGATATGTACAAATGTACACAAGCTTGCTAATGTTTACCTCTCGCTTCTATTTTCTGGCCTGACGCTATGACCGTCCTCTCCTCACGTAACGCCTTAAAACGCCGTACCTGGGCGCTGTTTATGTTCTTCTTTTTACCCGGACTGCTGATGGCCTCCTGGGCAACCCGAACGCCTGCTATTCGGGATATTCTTTCCGTCTCTACCGCGGAAATGGGGGCGGTCTTATTCGGGCTTTCTATCGGTTCAATGAGCGGTATTCTTTGTTCCGCCTGGCTGGTGAAACGATTTGGCACCCGAAAGGTTATTCGCACGACGATGACCTGCGCAGTAACCGGGATGGTTATTCTTAGCGTCGCGCTGTGGTGCGCCTCGCCGCTGATTTTTGCCCTTGGATTAGCCGTTTTCGGCGCCAGTTTTGGCGCCGCCGAAGTGGCGATTAATGTCGAAGGCGCGGCGGTCGAACGCGAGCTGAATAAAACCGTTCTGCCGATGATGCATGGTTTCTACAGTTTCGGCACGCTGGCGGGCGCTGGTGTCGGCATGGCGTTAACCGCATTAAGCGTCCCGGCTAACATCCATATCATCCTCGCGGCTGCCGTGGCGATCGCGCCCATTTTTATCGCCATTCGGGCGATCCCTGACGGTACGGGTAAAAACGCATCGGAAGATGCTCACCTTCAGGAAAAAGGATTACCTTTTTATCGGGACATCCAGCTTTTGCTTATTGGCGTGGTGGTGCTGGCAATGGCATTCGCCGAAGGCTCTGCGAATGACTGGCTGCCGCTACTGATGGTAGACGGACACGGTTTTAGCCCAACCTCCGGCTCTCTGATCTACGCCGGTTTCACGCTAGGTATGACCGTTGGCCGCTTTACCGGCGGCTGGTTTATTGACCGCTATAGCCGGGTGACGGTTGTTCGCGCCAGCGCGTTGATGGGAGCGCTGGGCATTGGTCTGATTATTTTTGTCGATAGCGACTGGGTTGCCGGCGTCTCGGTCATTCTTTGGGGCTTAGGCGCTTCGCTCGGCTTCCCGCTGACCATTTCCGCCGCCAGCGATACCGGTCCCGACGCGCCGACGCGCGTGAGCGTTGTCGCCACGACCGGCTATCTGGCGTTTTTGGTCGGGCCGCCGCTGTTGGGCTATCTGGGAGAGCACTATGGATTACGCAGCGCCATGATGGTTGTGCTGGCGCTGGTTATTCTGGCGGCGCTGGTGGCGAAGGCCGTCGCCAAACCTGTATCGACTCCGCAACCGGTGATGGAGCATAACGCATGAGTATCAAATTAATCGCCGTCGACATGGACGGCACTTTTCTGAGCGATCAAAAAACCTATAACCGTGACCGGTTTATGGCGCAGTACCAACACATGAAGCGGCAAGGCATTCGCTTTGTCGTGGCCAGCGGCAACCAGTATTACCAGTTAATCTCCTTCTTTCCGGAAATTGCGCACGAAATCGCTTTTGTCGCGGAAAACGGCGGCTGGGTGGTCAGCGAAGGAGAGGATATTTTTAACGGCGAGCTGACAAAAGCCGACTTCCAGACGGTTGTCGAACACCTGCTCACACGCGCCGATGTGGAGATTATCGCCTGTGGAAAAAACAGCGCCTACACGCTGAAACGGTATAACGATGCGTTAAAAGCCGTTGCGGCAATGTATTATCATCGTCTGGAGTTTGTGGATAATTTTAATAATATCAACGATGTCTTTTTCAAATTCGGCCTTAATATTACCGATGAACGGATACCGGAAGTACAGGCGGCGCTGCACGACGCCATTGGCGATATCATGGTCCCTGTTCATACCGGCTATGGCAGTATTGATTTAATAATTCCCGGCGTGCATAAAGCCAACGGCCTGCGTCTGTTACAGCAGCGCTGGGGCATTCATGATAGTGAAGTGGTGGTCTTCGGCGACGGCGGCAACGATATTGAGATGCTGCGTCAGGCCGGGTTTAGTTTTGCCATGTCGCACGCCAGCGAAGCGGTCGCGGCGGCGGCGAAATACCGCGCCGGATCGAACAACCAGGAAGGCGTGCTGGATATTATCGACAGCGTATTAAACAACGAGCCGCCGTTCAACGTCTAGCGGATACCTCTCTATGCCTGATAACAGAAAGCTTATCAGGCGTAGCCGCTCTCTCAGACTGTTTGCAAATTCCCCGTCCGCTTATCTTTTAAGAAGACCAGCATCAGCAGTAGCCAAAGAATACCGTTTGCCAGATTAAACAGGCTAAATAGCCCATTGCCGCCGCTTAACCAGGCGTGTTTACTTACTTCAATGCCAACGGTAAAAATCAGCATTTGTAGCATTCCCATCGCCGCCGAGACCGTTCCTTTACTCATATCGCTGGAGAAGAGCGTCAGACGCACCAGTCCGGCATTCGCCAGCCCAATGCCAAAAGCGTATACGCTTAATCCCGCCGTCATCCATAAATAAGCATGGGATGAAACCACCGTCGCCGCCGCGGCGATGATCAGCCCCGCGACGATAGGCCAGCCGCCCATCACGATCAGCGAGCGAACCGTACGTCGGGAGGTTAAACGCGCCAACACCAGATTACCGGCAATGAGCGCGCCAAAAACGGGCACCTGTAGCAGACCATATTCATAGCTGCTGAGCTGTTCGCCGCTAATGATGATAATCGGCGACTGCGCAATCCAGGCCAACAGCGGCAGGCTGACAAATCCCAGCGCTAACGCCCCTGCGACGAACCGCCGGTTTTTTATCACCAGCCGATAATCCCGGCCCAGCGCCTTAAATGACAACGTTTCGCCCCGCCGCGTGGCGGTCTCCGGCATTGCGCGCTGTAGCCCGAAAAAGGCGATAGCGGCCAGTGCGGCAAATAAAATAAACATCCCCTCCCACGGCAGAACATGCACCCATGCCGCCCCAACCAGTGGTCCCAGTAGCGGCGCGATTAACGCCACGTTCGCCATCAGCGCGGTAATTTTTATACACACCGCCTCCTCAAAGGATTCCTGAATCGCGGCATACCCTACAGCGCCGATAAAACACAGGCTAATCCCTTGCAAAAAACGCAGGAAGGTAAATTGTTCGATGTTTTTCGCCAGTAACGTCGCCAGGCAGGTGACAATAAACCACACAACGCCCGCCAGCATCACGGGACGACGGCCAATCCGGTCAGACAACGGGCCAAGCAGCCACTGTAAGAACATACCGCCCGCCAGATAAGCGGTCATGGACGTCGGAACCCAGTCCAGGCCCGCCTGATACTGCTCAACCACCGCCAGCATACCCGGCTGGATCATGTCGTTGCCAATATAAGTAGAAAATTCGTACAGCACCAGACAGAGAGGAAAAAGCAACGCCTGACGTCCCAGCCTGCCGCCTGATTGTAAACGATTCTGCATACCATCTCTTCGCCAATAAAAACCGCGCAGAGTGTAATGAAAGTCGGGGAACTGAGATAGCGAATTATGAGGCTGCAAGGGAAATAGCGCACATTTTTACAGAAAGCCACTTAGCGCTTGCGTACTTTAAGGTTAATTTAAGTTTGCGCCGTTATCATCGACATTATTTTATGCCATTGTCTTAAATCTCTTCATGTTACCGCCAAATAAGACAATACTGCTTTTCCTCCCTGTTACGCTGCATTTATGCTCAGTTTGCACGGGGATGAGCTGGCTATCCCTTTTGATTTCATTGCTCCGAGCCTGGATGTTATGCTGGAAAACCTTAACAACTCGCTGTTTTATTTTATTAACGCCACGCCTGATTCCGCGCAGTGGACAATTTCGCTCGCTATCTTTATCGCCAAAGATCTTATCAACATCGTCCCGCTCTTAGCCGTTGTACTCTGGCTGTGGGGTCCCCGCGATCGGGTCTGCGCCCAGCGTCAGCTGATCGTTAAAATTGGCATCGCGCTGATTATCAGTCTGGCGGTCTCCTGGACAATGGGACACCTTTTCCCGCACGACCGTCCATTTGTCGATCATATCGGCTATAACTTCCTGCATCATGCCGCCGATGACTCGTTCCCCAGCGATCACGGTACGGTGATTTTTACCTTTGCGCTGGCGTTTTTGTTCTGGCACCGCCTCTGGTCAGGCATCGTGATGATGGCGATAGCCATTACCATCGCCTGGTCGCGCGTCTATCTCGGCGTACACTGGCCGTTAGATATGATTGGCGCGCTGCTGGTAGCGATGCTTGGCTGCCTGAGCGCACAGCTGATCTGGCAATGGTACGGCGCGCCGCTCTACCAGGCGCTGCAACGTTGTTACCGTTTCTGTTTCGCGTTGCCCATTCGAAAAGGCTGGGTACGTGACTAAACAGCGAAAAAAAGAGTAATATTAAGCGCTCTGTATGGTGCGGAGCGCTTATTTAACTCTCCAGGGGAACTATGGAAACGCGACGCGACGAGCGTATTGGTCAATTGCTGCAGGCCTTAAAACGCAGCGATAAACTTCACCTTAAAGAAGCCGCGACCCTGTTGGGCGTCTCTGAAATGACCATTCGTCGCGACCTGAACCATAAAAGCGCGCCTGTCGTGTTGCTGGGCGGCTATATCGTACTGGAGCCCCGCAGCGCCAGTCATTATCTGTTAAGCGATCAAAAATCTCGTCTGGTGGAAGAAAAACGCCGAGCCGCTCAGTTGGCTGCGGGCCTGGTACAAGCGCATCAGACGGTATTTATTGACTGTGGCACCACCACGCCGTGGATCATTGAAGCCATTGATAATGACCTTCCCTTTACGGCGGTGTGCTATTCACTTAATACCTTCCTGGCGCTGCAGGACAAACCCCATTGCCGCGCCATCCTCAGCGGCGGGGAGTTTCACGCCAGCAACGCCATTTTCAAACCGCTTGATTTCCATGAAACGTTAAACAATATTTGTCCGGATATCGCGTTTTATTCCGCCGCCGGCGTTCATACCAGTAAAGGCGCAACCTGCTTTAATCTGGAAGAGCTGCCGGTAAAACATTGGGCCATGACAATGGCCCAGAGCCATGTACTGGTGGTGGATCACAGTAAATTCGGCAAGGTACGTCCGGCGCGGATGGGGGAACTATCACGCTTTGATACGATTATCAGCGACCGCCGTCCCGATGAGGCCTTTGTGGCCTACGCTAAAGCGCAACAAATTACTCTGATGTATTAACCGCCCGTTGCCGGATGCGACGCGCACCCGGCAACGGGGTTATTTTACGAGAACCAACTGCCAAACCACTGATGGAGTTTCATCAGCACAAAATCCCACATCCGGCTGAAAAATCCCCCCTCCTCGACGTTTTCCATCACCATTAACGGGCGTTGCTCAATGGATTTTCCGTTAAGCTGGAAATCGATGGTGCCGACAACCTGCCCTTTCTTCAACGGCGCCGTGAGCTGTGGTTCGTTCAACGTAAAGCTGGCCTTCAGGTTTTTAAGCTGCCCACGCGGAATCGTCACAGACCCCGCATCGCCCGCCCCCAAATTGACCTCAGGCTTATCGCCAAACCAGACCCGTTGCGTCACGAATGTCGCGTCAGGTTTAATCGGCGTGACCGTTTCAAAGAAGCGGAAACCCCAGGTCAACAGTTTTTCTGACTCATTAAAACGAATACGGTCCGTTTTCGCCCCCAGCACGACAGAGATCAGGCGCATATCGCCCTGGGTGGCGGAGGCGACAAGGTTATACCCAGCCCCTGCCGTTGTCCCCGTTTTCATGCCGTCGACATGCAGATTGGTGCTCCACAACAGGCGGTTGCGGTTCGGTTGACGAATATTATTAAAAGTAAATTCTTTCTCTTTATGAATGGCGTATTCGTCAGGCACATCGTGAATCAAGGCCTTGCCGAGCAACGCCATATCGCGAGCGGTACTGAACTGCCCTGGCGCATCAAGACCGTGTACCGTCTGGAAGGTTGTATTCGTTAACCCCAGTCGTTTCGCATAGGCGTTCATCAGGCCGATAAAGGACTCCTGGCTTCCGGCGACGTAGTCGGCAAGCGCGATACAGGCATCATTACCTGACTGAATGATGATGCCTTTATTAAGATCCGCAACCGACACCTGATCGCCTGGCTTCAGAAACATCACCGACGACCCACGTAGCGCCGGGTTCCCCGTCGCCCAGGCATCTTTGCCCACCGTCACCATATCGGTCAGCTTGATTTTCCCTGCCTTCAGCGCCTGGCCCACCACGTAGCTGGTCATAATTTTTGTCAAACTGGCAGGGTCAAGTTTCTCATCGGCGTTGCCTTCCGCCAGTACTTTACCGCTGGCGTAATCCATTAAGATCCAGGCTCGCGCATCAACGCCCGGCGGCGCGATCGTTTGTTCCTCTGCCTTTACAGGCGAAGCGAAAAGGAATAAGAGAACCGAACCTGCCGCGAGGCTACGAAGGGAAGAAGCGTATTGCGTCATAGTACCACCCGAGTATCCATTCCAAAAACACACGTCACACCACCGTGTAATAAGTGCGGTGAGTAATAACGCACTCACGACGTTAAAGAAACCGTAACTTGGTAAAGTTTTTAAAGTTTATGCAATAACATCCCGTTACGCTTCCTTCATAACGATTTTTTTACAGACCATTGTGTAAATGTTAGGTTTATCTCACGGTAGGCCGATTACTGTCATCATCCTGATAAAACAGAAGGGGTTAATATGATTACGCTGTGGGGCCGGAACAACTCGACTAATGTTAAAAAAGTGTTGTGGACGCTTGAAGAGCTGGAACTGCCATACGATCAAATTCTGGCAGGCGGAAAATACGGCGTTAACCAGGATGCCGACTATCTGGCGATGAATCCTAATGGGCTGGTGCCGCTGCTTAAAGATGATGAAACCGACCTGTTATTATGGGAATCCAATGCCATTGTCCGCTATCTGGCGGCGCAATACGGCCAGAACCGGCTATGGGTTGATAATCCGGCGCGGCGTGCGGAGGGCGAAAAATGGATGGACTGGGCGAATCAAACGTTAAGCCCGGCGCACCGCGTGATCCTGATGGGACTGGTCAGAACCCCGCCGGAAAAACGCGACCAGGCGGCAATTGAAGCCGGTATCGAAAAGTGTGATGGCCTGTTTGCGCTTCTTGATGATGCGCTGGCCCACCAGCCGTGGTTCTCCGGGGATAACTTTGGCACCGGCGATATCGCTATTGCGCCTTTCGTCTATAACCTGCTGAACGTGGGTCTGAAATGGACGCCGCGCCCGAATCTGGAACGCTGGTATCAACAGCTTACCGAGCGCCCTGCTTTTCGCAAAGTGGTGATGATCCCGGTGACCTAACGCGTGGCTGCAGGACTTACCTTGAGTAACTGCCCGTCGGACTCATCGGTTAACACATATAAGTAGCCGTCAGGTCCGACACGCACATCCCGAATACGCTGCTTTCTGTCACCCAGAATACGGCCTTCTTCCGTCACCGTATTGCCATCGACGCGCATCACAATGACCTCTTTATCTTTTAGCGCGCCGATAAACAGTTTGTGCCGCCACGGCGCAAAAACGTCGCTGGCATAAAAAGCCATCCCGCTGATCGCCGGAGAATCTTTCCAGTAATAAACCGGCTGCTCCGCCCCCGCGACAATTTTACCTTTGGCTTCCGACACTTTCAGACCGCTATAGTTAGCGCCCCATGTAGCCAGCGGCCAGCCATAATTTTTGCCTTTTTTCGGTATGTTAATTTCATCGCCACCGCGCAGACCGTGTTCATGCAGCCATAGCGCGCCGCTCCAGGGATTGACTGCCAGTCCCTGCGGATTACGAATACCGGCATTGTACATGGCAAGATCAACAACCTGCTCTTTCATGCCGGGCTGACAGGCGCGGTATTCATAGTCGACCTGAAAGCTGCGGCAACATGCCTGACAGCGGTAATGCTGGTACCCTGCACTCCCCGGACCATACTTTTTAACGGATGCCGTTTGCGCGCAAAACGGGCATTTCACATCGACTTTAACCATCATAAATCCTGCGATAAAAGTCGGTATTCGAAACGATAATCACCGATTGAATACATGATCGTTTTCTGGGGATTTCACTGCATGTCATGATGGTTTACTCCTGCGATGAATAAGAGAACGGCGTTTAACCGTAAAATCAACATGCAGCGGGTCGAGAATAAAGATTATTAACGGAGTGATACCGACTTGAATCCGCCGAGTACTTTTTAGAGTATGTTCCATTCTTCGCGCCGGAATCCCTGAGTAATAGCCTGTCTGATCTAAAATGGAGATCAGAAAAATATGACACAAGCTGTTGCATAACATGGATAAAATGGGTAGTCATGCAAGCGAGATAAGACAATGAATGTATTCATTACTGATGCTGGTCGCTTATCGTGGTTACAGTGTGATCCTTTTTGCTCCGCTGGTAGCACTTGGCGCAGTTCTGTTCACCCGTCCAGTGACGGTCGCCCCGGTTTTCAGTGATATATTTATGGATAAGTTGATCGGTTTTGTAAAACTTTATTTTCCTGTCTTTCTGCTGGGTGCAGTATTTGGCAAGCTGATTGAATTTGCTGGTTTTTACTACTCAATTGTCAGTGCTGTGACCTGTATGGTGGGCCAGAACAAAGCCATGCCGATGATTATTCTTGTATGCGCTTTATTGACCTATGGAGGCGTATCATTGTTTGTGGTGGCGTTTGCCAATCTGTTCTTTACTTGGCTGATTCCACATATTTACGGTGATCAGTTTATGATAAATCTGCCGGGGCTGAAAAAACCGCTGTAAACGGGTTAACCTGATGACCACGGGGAGCAGGTATTAGCATCTACGTTACAACGGTTCCGACAATATGTCTGACCTGACCCCCTGTCAGCGGTCACCAGCGTCCTACCAGATCCGCCCCGGATCATGGTAGGGCGGTGACACCGTCAGCCTACATTTTGTAGTTATCTCGACGTGACAGGAATTCGGATAGGCCGAAATACTCAGTCTGACTGAGTCTATAAAAAAGCAGCACACTGTATTATACGTTAATTATGAGCCACAACGATGCACTTTGATATAAAAGATTTAAAATTATTCCTTGCTATCAGTGAAGAAGGGAGCTTAACACGTGGAGCGGAAAAAACTTACATGTCTGCCGCATCTGGTAGCGTGCGTATACGTAATCTTGAACAGAGTATCAATCTGAGATTGCTGTATCGTAGTAGCAAGGGGATAACGTTATCCTCTGCTGGTGAAACATTTAAACACCACGCCAGCCTTATTGTGAATCAGATGGAAATGTTACGTAGCGATATGCAGGAGCATGTTAAAGGCATCAAAGGACATGTCAGAATATTTTCCAGTATAACTGCTATTGCAGAGTATCTCCCCCCATTGTTGAGCCATTTCCTTACACTATATAACGATGTGAATATTGATCTCAGGGAGTATCCAAGTCCGGAAATTGTACGTTCTGTTATTGAGGGGAAAACTGATCTCGGAATTGTTGCTGGTAATATTACAACAGATAATCTTGAAATACTGCCGTTCCGTACTGATAGGCTAGTGCTTATCACCGCGACAGACCATCCCTTTGCTGACAGAAAAAGCGTGACCTTTCATGAATTAATTCAATATGAACAAATCAGCCTGCCTGAAGGGACAGGAATGTTTGAATTTATCCGAAAAAAGGCAGAACTAGTACCATCTAAACTGAAAATTAGAATACAGGTCGGCAACTTTGAAACATTTTGCCGTATGGTTGAAGCAAAAGTGGGCATTGGTATAATGCCTCACTCTGCTGCATCCCGTTTGCGTCAGTTGCATGAATTTTCGATTATTGATCTTGATGAATTTTGGTCATTAAGAAAATTACAAATCTGCGCCAGAAGCTTTGACAAATTACCCGGCTTCACACAAAAACTGGTTACTATGCTCACAGCTCAGACTGAGTGATAGCGTTACATCCCTGTATAATTTGGTCCGTTGCCACCTTCAGGCGTAGTCCAGGTTATATTTTGTTTAGGATCTTTAATGTCACAAACTTTACAGTGAATACAGTTCTGTGAATTTATTTGCAGACGCATATTTTGTGTTTCACTATCCTGTAAAAATTCATATACTCCGGCAGGGCAATATCGTTCTTCGGGGCCACCATAAATATCCAGATTAATTGATATAGGGATATTCTGATCACTGATTTTCAAATGTACTGGCTGGTCGTCATCATGCCAGGTGTTACTGAGATAGACGGATGACAAAATATCAAACGTCAGTTTACCGTCAGGTTTGTCGTACAGTTTTTTCTGGCTTTTGTTGGCCGGTTGCAGAGTGATATTGTCCGGTCGGTTATTTTTTACACGCCAGGGGATTTTTTTTATACCCATTCGGGGAAGCAGCCAATGCTCAATGCCAGTCATGATAAAACCTATCACACGCCCTTTTTTAAACCAGGGTTTGAAATTACTACCATTTTCCAGTTCCTGCCAAAGCCAGCTCTGTCGCAGTAATGTTTGATATTCTGTCAGTATGTCGTTTTTCCTGTTGTCCAGCAAAGCATTAAATATAGCGTCAGCCGCTATCATGCCACTTTTGATAGCTGTATGGATGCCCTTGATTCTACTTGCATTGAGCGTACCGGCATTACAACCAATCAGCAGACCACCAGGTAAACAGGGATCAGGCATAGACGCAATCCCGCCGTTATTGATTGCTCTTGCGCCATAACCAATACGCTTACCCCGGTCAATGTATTTGCGTATAGAAGGGTGTGTTTTCAGGCGCTGCATTTCCTGAAAAGGGCTTAACCAGGGATTTGAATAATCAAGTCCCACAACCAAACCTAGTGCAATTTTATTATCATTAAGATGATAGAGAAACCCACCCCCAAACGACTCTTTATCCAGAGGCCAACCTGTGGTGTGAATTACAAGCCCCGGGTGGGACTGGTCTGATGGAACCTCCCACAACTCTTTTATGCCTATGCTAAAACTCTGGGGTGCTTTGCCTGTATCAAGATGAAATTTTTTGATCAGTTCTTTAGCCAGACTACCGCGGGCCCCTTCGGCAAAAATTGTATATTTTGCCAGAATTTCTATTCCACTCTGGAACCCCTCTTTCTTGCTGCCATCCCGATGACGTCCCATATCACCAGTTACTACACCGATAATGTTAGTATCCTGATCATACAGTATCTCAGTTGCCGAAAAGCCTGCATAAATATCCACGCCTGACGTTTCTGCCTGACCGGCGAGCCATTTAATGAGATTACCGAGGCTTACGATAAAGTTTCCATGGTTGCGAAAATTATCAGGAATCAATGCATCCGGCAAATTAATACATTTTTCATTCGTCAGTAACAGTAATTTATCCTGAGTAACAGGCTGTTTAATGGGTGCGCCTCTTTCCTGCCAATCAGGAATTAGTTCATTCAGCGCTCGGGGATCCATGACTGCCCCACTGAGAATATGAGAACCAGGCTCAGCTCCTTTATCAAGGACGATAATGGACAGTTCTTTTCCTGCGTCATTTGCCTGTAATTTAAGTTTAAGAGCTGCAGATAATCCGGCGGGTCCTGCTCCCACAATAAGAACATCACATTCTATTGTCTCACGTGATTGCTGGGTATTAGAAAGTGTATCGTTCATTATTAACTCCTTAATTTTTCAGCACCGTAGGAACAGCTATATTATGTAAATAAAATTGCATTCATATTGTAACCAATGAAATAAATATCATAGTGATAAAACAGATGAAATGGTATAGGAATGTTCAACCTTAGAAAAAGGTGCCTATAAGACTATATAGCCAGTTATCAACTATTAAAAAAATGTCGGTGATGATGAAGCATTCCATAACATTTATATTTAGCTTTCTCCCTCAGATGAAAAATAATATACACAAATCATTTTTAAGCCGTTCATCATAATTGCAGGAAAAGTCCCTATTTTCTTGGCATTCTATTATAGTTACCCGCGAGAAATAATCAGCCAACTGTCGGGTACAGAAGGGAGCGGCAATGACATGTTCAATCGAGACTATAATGACTCCGGACAGAGGTAACTGTTTCATAATATTTTTCCAATTGATTTGACATCAGAATGAACGTGGCATCTCCAGCACATGCTCAGCGATATAGCTCAGGATCAGGTTGGTAGATATGGGAGCAACCTGATATAAACGTGTTTCTCTAAACTTTCGTTCGATATCATACTCACAGGCAAAACCATATCCACCATGAAATTGCAGGCAGGCATTGGCTGCTTCCCAGCTGGCTTTCGCAGCAAGGTATTTCGCCATATTAGCCTGTGCTCCACAATCAAGATGCTGATCAAAAAGCTCGCACGCTTTAAAACGCATCAGATTAGCCGCTTCCACTGCAATAAATGCTTCTGCAATAGGAAACTGCACCCCCTGGTTCTGACCAATGGGACGACCAAAAACCTCACGCTCGCAGGTATAGCGGGTAACACGATCCATAAACCAATATCCATCGCCTATACATTCTGCCGCAATCAAGGTACGCTCTGCATTTAAACCATCAAGTATGCAATGAAAACCCATACCCTCTTCACCAATAAGATTTTCTTCGGGAATTTCCAGGTTGTCAAAAAAGAGCTCGTTGGTTTCATGATTGACCATATTGGGAATAGGTCGTACTGTCATTCCATTTTTCATAGCTTCTTTAATATCAACCATGAAAATAGACATCCCTTCGGATTTACGTTTTACATTTGCAAGCGGAGTAGTTCGAACCAGAAGAATCATCCAGTCTGAATGTTGAACACGTGAAATCCAGACTTTTTGTCCGTTTATCACATACCGGTCTTCTCTTTTTACAGCTGTAGTTTTAATTCTGGTGGTATCTGTACCTGCTGTGGGTTCTGTGACGCCCATCGACTGCAGGCGCCATTCACCAGTAGCTATCCGTGGCAGCCAGAATTCTTTCTGTTTATCGGATCCATGACGTAACAACGTATTCATGTTATACATCTGACCATGGCAGGCTCCAGAGTTTCCACCCGATCTATTGATCTCTTCCATGATAATAGATGCTTCAGTTAAACCAAGCCCTGACCCTCCAAATTCCTCCGGGATGAGCGCAGCCAGCCAACCAGCTTTGGTTAGTTTATTAACAAACTCTTCAGGATAGGCTTTTGCTTCATCTATCTTACGGTGATATTTATCATCAAATTCACTACATAATGAACGAACCGCATCACGAATATCCTGATATTTATCCTTTTCAATACTTTTCATAATTTTTTCCTCAATAAACCAGCGCCAACAGGGGGTAGAAAATGACCTTTTATCGGATGACCATCAGCAGATAGATCTGACTGGCGGTCGACAGGAAGAAAATAGAGCCAGTGCCATAATTCTGGCAGAACGCCCCCCTCTTTAAAGATTTTGATGTCTTTATCCAGAGTGGCGGCCAGCAGCTTAGCGGGACCGGGGTTAAGATAATCGGTGTTGCGCAGAATGCCAGGCTGCCAAATTTGAATATCAGTATATTGCATAAAAGTTACCTTTAAGGAGGAAAAAATATGATTTATAATTTATCGATAAGTTCAGGTACAGCTTTGAAAATATCAGCTACCAAACCATAATCCGCAATAGAAAAGATAGGAGCGTCAGGATCCTTATTAATAGCGACAATGACGCCTGACTCTTTCATCCCGGCAAGATGTTGTATGGCGCCAGAAATTCCCAGAGCAATATAAAGTTGAGGCGCAACGATTTTTCCGGTCTGGCCAATCTGATAATCATTTGGTGCATAACCAGCATCTACAGCAGCCCGGCTTGCCCCCACGGCAGCGCCTAATTTATCTGCCAGGTTATCAACAAGTTCTTTGAATGCCTGTGCACTTCCTACTCCTCGTCCACCTGATACTACAACTCTGGCGGATTGTAAGTCTGGACGGTTACTTTTATTAACATGTTGGCTAATAAATTTTACCTGATCTGAACCAAGAACAACCTCTGTAAATTCAATGGGGGCTTTTCCCTCATCTTCCGCAACCGCAGCCGCAGCCGCAAATGAGGTAGGACGAACAGTTATCACTTTATATTCATCATCACTGTGTACTGTGGCAATAGCGTTACCCGCATAGATTGGACGTTCAAAGGTATGTTGATCAATGACACGCGTAATATCACTAATCTGAGATACATCAAGTTTTGCTGCTAAGCGTGGCGCACAGTTTTTTCCAAAAGAGCTTGCAGGAAAAAGAATGGACTGATAATGATTTTTCCCACTATTCAAAAAATAGCTGATCTGTTTTTCCACATTCTCTGCCAGAAGGTGTTCGAATAGTGGGCTGTCAGCAACAAATACAGTGGATATCCCCTGAATATGACTGGCTTTAACTGCAATACTTTCTATACCATATCCTAACATAAGTATATCTATATCACTATTAATGGCTTTTGCCGCAGTGATAGTACTGAGTGTTGAAGGTAAAAGAGTATTGCCGTTATGTTCAGCAATAACTAAAGAAGCCATATTTTTCTCCTTAAATTACTTTTTCTTCGTTTTTTAATTTATCTAGCAGCGTGTTAATATCTGGAACGATTATGCCTGCTTTCCTTCTTGCTGGCTCATCAACTTTAATAATAGTCAATCTGGATGACGGGTTAATACCAAGTGAATCGAAATCTATCTCCTTAACAGGTTTCTTTTTGGCTTTAATAACATTCGGCAAGCTGATATTCCTCGGTGTATTCAGACGTAGATCTGTAGTGAGTACTGCAGGCAGGGATAAATTTAACGTTTCTAATCCTCCATCAACCTCACGAACAGCAGTTAATGAATTATCAGAAATAGTAATTTCACTAACATTAGTGGCTTGGGGAAGATCGAGTAATGCTGCCAGCATTTGGCCTACCTGATTACAATCATCGTCAATAGCTTGCTTGCCTAATAATATAATATCGGGTTTTTCATTCCGGGTAATAGCGGTGATAGTTTTGGCCACAATTAGTGGTGTAAGAGAGTTTTTTGTTAATATGTGTATTGCCCTGTCTGCCCCTGCTGCCAGTGCTGTACGCAATACATCCCCTACACCTGTGTTTCCTATAGACACTACAACAACCTCACTGATTAATCCCCGTTCTTTTAAACGTACTGCTTCTTCAACTGCAATTTCATCAAATGGATTGATACTGAGTTTTGAATCAGAAATATCAACATCAGAATGATCTTGCTTTATTCTAATTCTAACGTTATGATCGACAACTTGTTTTACACAAACTAAAGCTTTCATTGGTGACTCCTTCATATATTTACTAAATGCTATGAGCCAAAATCCTTTTTGCTTTTTCCAGTAACGGTTTATCCACCATTTGCCTTTCATGACTGAACGCTCCATGGGGATATTGAGCCAGTCGCATAATCTGGGGAACCCACTCGATTTCTTGTTTTAAATAGCTGAATGCTCTGTTTACATGTGAAATTTGTGGAGGGTGAATACATACCTTGCCACTGAACCCCATTTTACAGGAGTGAATAGCATTTTGTATTGTCAACTCGTTTTTCATAAATTCAGTTGTGATACCGTCAACAGAAGGATATGATCCAGCCAGGCGTGAAGTTATTACAATTTTTGCACGTACAGCAATCAGTACTTTTTCATCATTACTCATGAAATTCAGAGCATTTTCTCTGGCAATTATTTTTTTCTCAGATGACACCGCATTTTCTAAATCAAGGATTACGCTATCAGCACAACTGCTATTTGCTTTTTCAAATCGTTCAGGTTGGTCCCCCGTAACGAAAAGAAAAAACCGTTCTAACGTTTGCATTCTCGTCTCTCATTTGAATGGAGCATCTGATAATTCAATATATCTTAAAAAAATAATTTTCTGAATTAGCTTTTATCTAACCCCCCATTAAAATTGGTTCAGGTTCGCTGATAACAGAAAGAAACATGTAATTTATTATTACAATAACAAAGATAAAAATAAAATTTAATTATTTGATATAAATAACGTTTCAGAATAGTAAACGGCCGACATTCCGTACCTGTTTCAGGAGTGAATTCGACTATACCGTTCCCTAAGAACATCAACGATTGTCTGGTGAACCGAATTTAGTCACCTTTGGTGGAGAACAGGCTGGCATATAGGAGAGCATGACAACCCGGGTCATTCCCTCCGTGATTTTTTAGTAACACGCTGAAAAAGTATCTGAAACTTCATTCTGCAAGTGAGACTTTCCCCGAAGTCGATCGATACGTTTTATCTTGTGCCTGACCGATGCTACTCCTGACAAATCACGCCCAATACTGAATAAGTGTAAGAGATGCACCGTTAATCACTACACTGGTAGCCTCAATCAGAGATTGACGGCGGTAAAGGTGCAAAGGCTCCAGTATATTTTTAAAGGATTTTTGGCATAATGAACGAGCAGGCATAGTGATGATTTCCTTGAAAGTGTTAGCGCAATCAATTAGATCACATAACACTATGCCTGTCCTGGTTTGCTGGGGATTCCTCAGGAGTCGCCTCCCCCTTATTCAGACCTGTGTAAGCGGTGAATGTGCTTTCAGACTCTGAATACTCAGCGTCAAAGTTGTCAGACAGTTTTCAAGTTTATCTGCGTTGACGGCAATAAAGGTCGGACAATCATGGTGTCCGCTCATTAAACAAACGGCGGCGGCTGCAAGCGCGCCTTCGGCACGGCGCAGCGCGTTCCACTCTTCCTGATCGAGATGCAGTCCCTGCCGTAAAGCGTGATCGTGGAGCTCGCGATTCAGTTCAAAAAAATTGTCACGCAGAGTGTCACTTTCGCTGACTGACATATACCCCTTCGCTTTTCGCAATTGCAGATAAGCGGCAAGATCGATACGCGCGTTTATCAGCTTATTGAGAAGATCGGTTCTCAGTCTGTCAACGACCATACCTTTTTTCCTCCTCTTTTCTACCAGGGTTCAACTTAATAGTATGGTCGTTTTTTAGACAAAGGGGTGTCAGAGATCAAGAATTTTCTTAGAATTGCCCTTTTTCACCTTTTGCTGACAACCACAACGGTTGATGCCGCCACTCCTGATGAGATTGCGATACAATTTTTGTTCGGATATCTGTAGAATCCCTGCCCTGACCATTCCAATAAATGAACACTTTTTAAGCTATGAGTAATGTAACCCACCAGCCAAAGATCGGCTTCGTTTCCCTGGGCTGTCCGAAAAACCTCGTTGATTCGGAACGCATCCTGACTGAGCTGCGTACCGAAGGCTATGACGTTGTGCCACGCTATGACGATGCGGATATGGTTATCGTTAATACCTGTGGCTTTATTGACAGCGCGGTACAAGAGTCGCTGGAAGCCATTGGCGAAGCGCTGAACGAAAACGGTAAGGTAATCGTCACCGGCTGCCTGGGCGCAAAAGAAGATCAGATCCGCGAAGTGCATCCGAAAGTACTGGAAATCACCGGGCCGCATAGCTATGAGCAAGTTCTGCAGCACGTACATCATTACGTACCGAAGCCGAAGCACAATCCATTTTTAAGCCTCGTACCGGAACAGGGTGTAAAACTGACGCCGCGCCATTATGCGTATCTGAAAATTTCTGAAGGCTGTAATCACCGCTGCACGTTCTGCATCATCCCGTCGATGCGCGGGGATCTGGTCAGCCGTCCGATTGGCGACGTATTAAGCGAAGCGAAACGTCTGGTTGATGCCGGGGTCAAAGAGATTCTGGTGATTTCGCAAGATACCTCCGCCTACGGCGTAGATGTGAAGCACCGCACCGGATTCCATAATGGCGAACCGGTGAAAACCAGTATGGTGAGCCTGTGCGAACAGTTATCAAAACTGGGCGTCTGGACACGTCTGCACTACGTCTACCCCTACCCACACGTTGATGATGTGATTCCGCTAATGGCGGAAGGCAAAATCCTGCCCTATCTGGACATTCCGCTGCAACATGCCAGCCCGCGGATTCTTAAACTGATGAAACGTCCCGGTTCCGTTGACCGCCAACTGGCGCGCATTAAGCAGTGGCGCGAAATCTGCCCGGAACTGACCCTACGCTCCACCTTTATTGTCGGCTTCCCCGGCGAAACGGAAGAAGACTTCCAAATGCTGCTCGACTTCCTGAAAGAGGCGCGCCTCGATCGTGTAGGCTGCTTCAAGTACAGCCCGGTGGAAGGCGCAGGCGCGAATGACCTGCCGGATCAGGTGCCGGAAGAGGTGAAAGAAGAGCGCTGGAACCGCTTTATGCAACTGCAACAGCAAATCTCCGCTGAGCGCTTGCAGGAAAAAGTGGGCCGCGAAATTCTGGTGATCGTCGATGAGGTTGACGAAGAAGGCGCTATCGGGCGTAGCATGGCGGATGCGCCGGAAATTGACGGCGCGGTCTATTTGAACGGCGAAACCAACGTCAAGCCGGGCGATATCGTGCGCGTGAAAGTGGAAAACGCCGACGAATATGATTTGTGGGGCAGTCGGGTTTAACGCCACCTCCCCCGGCGCGGGTGTCGGATGTGTTACCCCACCTGGCGAGCCCGTTCCAGGCCCGCCAGGCGTCAACGCCACCGGGCTGGCTTACCCCTTAATCTTCGGGTCCAGCGCATCGCGCAACCCGTCGCCTAACAGGTTAAACGCCAGCACAGTCAGGAAAATCGCCACCGCCGGGAAGAGCGCTACGTGCGGCGCGATGACCATATCCGCCCGCGCTTCATTGAGCATCGCTCCCCACTCCGGCGTTGGCGGCTGCGCGCCTAATCCGAGAAATGACAGGCTTGCCGCGGAAATAATTGACGTACCGATACGCATCGTAAAGAAAACCACAATTGACGAGACCGTTCCCGGCAAGATATGGCTAAACAAAATCGTCGTGTCGCTGGCGCCGATACTGCGGGCAGACTCAATAAACGTCTGCTGTTTTAAGACCAGGGTATTTCCGCGCACCAAACGTGCAAACGCCGGAATAGAGAAAATCGCCACCGCAACGATCACATTAGCAATACCGCTGCCTAACACCGCCACAACGGCAATCGCCAGCAAAATGCCGGGGAAGGCGAACAGCACATCGCAAATGCGCATAATGAAACGATCCCACCAGCCTTCATAATATCCCGCCAGCAATCCCAACACCGTGCCGATTATCGCGCCGATAAATACCGCGAACACGCCCGCCGCCAGTGAGATCTGCGCCCCAACGAGAACCCGGCTAAAGATGTCTCTTCCCAGCGAGTCAACGCCAAACCAGTGCTGCAAAGAGGGGCCATTGTTCAGGCTATCGTAGTCAAAATAGTTTTCCGCATCGTAGGGCGTCAGCCAGCGGGCAAAAATCGCCACCAGAATTAACGCCAGTACGAATCCCCCGGCGACCAACGCGACATGCTGGCGGCGAAAACGACGCCAGAACTCCCGCCACGGCGTGCGTATCTGGTCAGGTTTTACCACCGGCATAGCATGTAAAATCGCCTGACGGCGCCAGTTAAATAATCGCATCCTTACTTATACCTGATAGCCGGATTAATGGCGGCATAGAGCACATCCACCACTAAGTTGATAAGAATAAATTCCAGAGAAAACAGCAGCACTTCCGCCTGAATCACGGGGTAGTCGCGCATGTCGACGGAGTCGACCAGTAATCGCCCAAGCCCCGGCCAGTTAAACACTTTTTCGACGACGATCGAGCCGCCAAGCAAAAAGCCAAATTGCAGTCCCATCATGGTGACGACCGGGATCATCGCATTGCGCAGGCCATGTTTTAACACCACCCACGTTTCACTGACGCCTTTCGCCCGCGCGGTCCTCATGTAATCCTCGCTCAGGACATCGACAAACGAGGAGCGCGTAAAACGCGCCATGACGGAGGCCACCGCCGCGCCAAGCGTCAGGGAGGGTAAAATATAATGTTGCCAGCTATCCGCCCCCACGGTCGGTAGCCAGCCCAGATCCACGGAAAAAATCTGCATTAACAACATTCCCAGCGCAAAAGCCGGGAAAGAAATGCCGGTCACGGCAAGCGTCATTCCTACCCGGTCAGGCCAGCGATTACGCCACACGGCGGCGGCGATGCCGATCGCCATGCCAAACAGAACCGCCCATATCATACTGGTTATCGTCAGCCACAGCGTCGGCAAAAAGCGGCTGGCGATCTCCTCAGAAACCGGGCGGCGGGAAACCATTGACGTACCGAAATCGCCTTGTAAAACATGAGTGATGTAATGCCAAAACTGGACATGAAGCGGCTGATCAAGCCCCAGCTGCTGACGAACCAGCGCGATCACCTGCGCGTCGGCTTCCGGTCCGGCTATCAGCCGCGCCGGGTCGCCGGGCAACAAATGAACAAATAAAAACACCAGCACTGCCACAATCAACAGCGTAGGAATTAATCCCAGCAGGCGCTTGAGAACATAGTTAAGCATCACACGAACCTTTTACCGGATGGCGGACAACGCGCGCGCCATCCAGCCCCATCGCATTACTTACTTCAAATCCGCATCGTCAAAGCTGAAACCGGTATCCGGCATAATCCAGAAACCGGTCAAATTTTTACTGTGCGCAGAAACCAATTTCTCCACCACCAACGGTATCCAGGGCGACTCTTTCCAGATAATATCCTGCGCCTCTTTGTACAATCGTGTTTTCTCCTGCGGATCGTTGGTCTTTAAGGCCGCCGCCAAATCGCTGTCGACCTGCTTGTTGCTGTAAAAAGCGGTATTAAACTGCGTCGGCGGCCAGTTTTGTGATGCGAAGAGCGGCGATAACGCCCAGTCAGCTTCGCCCGTCGACGCTGACCAGCCGGTATAGAACATTCGCACGCCGCTCTCTTTTTGCCCTTTGCCCTCAACTTCCGCGGCGCGCTGGCCGGCGTCCATCGCGGTTATCCGGGCTTTAATGCCAATCTGCGCCAGTTGCTGTTGGGTAAACTGCAACACTTTTTGCGCGGTGCTATGGTTATGCGATGACCACAGCGTGGTACTGAAACCGTCTGGATACCCCGCCTCTTTCAACAGTTCGCGCGCTTTAGCCGGATCATAGGGCCACGGCTGATAGCTTTGCGCATAGGCTATCGACGGCGGCACCACGCCCGTCGCCGGCGTGGCGTATCCGGCAAACGCCACTTTAACCAGCGCCTGACGATTGATAGCGTAATTCAACGCCTCACGCACTTTAGGATTATCAAACGGCTTCTGCGTCACATTCATACTGATGTAACGCTGCATAATGGACGGGCTGGCGACCAGTTCGAGGTTTTTATTTTTCGCCAGTAACGCGGCCTGCTCATAAGGGATAGGAAAAGCAAATTGCGCTTCGCCGGTTTGCAGCATCGCCGCGCGGGTATTGTTGTCAGTAACCGGACGCCAGGTAATAGAATCCAGCTTGGGTAAGCCCTGCTGCCAGTAACCGGCGAACTTTTTCACTTTGACAAAGTCGGTCTGATTCCAGGTTTCAAGCTGGTATGGACCGGTACCGACTGGATGAAAACCAATATCCTTGCCATATTTTTCCAGCGCTTGCGGCGAGATCATCGCCGTCGCCGGGTGCGCCAGAATATTAATGAAAGCGGAGAACGGCTGTTTCAGGGTAATTTTTACCGTTGCCGGGTCGACAACCTCCGTTTTTGCGATATTTTTATACAGGTTATAACGCTTGAGGTGGTTATCCGGATTGCTGGCGCGATCGAGATTCGCTTTCACCGCCGCCGCATCAAAATCCGCGCCGTCCTGAAATTTCACCCCCTGCCGTAGGGTAATGGTGTAGGTCAGACCGTCATCAGAAACGGTATAGCCTTTCGCCAGGACGTTTTTTACCTTCATGTCTTTATCCAGGCCAAACAGCCCCTGATAAAATGACTTCGCCACCGCCTGCGAGAGCGTATCGTTGGCGTCATACGGATCGAGCGTGGTGAAATTAGACCCTACCGCCACCACCACATCTTTGGCCGCCAGGGCCGGAAAAGCCGCAATGGATGAGGCCAGTCCCAGCGCCGCCAGCCATTTATGCGTAATAAATTGCGTCATGTTGTTCTCCTGAAACCCTGCCTGTCTAAATGTTATAAGCGCGAGAGCGCATTATCCTGCAGCGGCCGCGCAACATAATGTCCCGGCCCGACCAACTGTAATGAAACGGCGGGCGTCTCTTCGCCACGTTTATGAATATTGCTGGGTATATCATCTGATAGCAGAACGCGCCGCGGCCGGTGTCTGGAGGGATCGGCAACCGGCACCGCCGCCATCAATTTACGCGTATAAGGATGCTGCGGATTTTCAAAAACGGCGCGCCGCGGCCCCATCTCAACAATTTGACCAAGATACATCACCGCCACGCGATGGCTAATTCGCTCCACGACCGCCATATCATGCGAAATAAACAGGTAGGCGATCCCCATTTCCCGTTGTAAATCGAGCAATAAATTAATGATCTGCCCGCGAACGGAAACATCCAGCGCGGAGACAGCCTCATCAGCAATAATCACTTTAGGATTCAATGCCAGCGCGCGAGCAATGCAGATGCGCTGACGTTGACCACCGGAAAACTCATGCGGATAACGCCAGGCATGTTCAGGACGTAATCCGACACGCTCAAGCAACCAGGCCACGCGCTTTGCCGCAGCGTCCCCCTGCCCCAGGCCATGAATCCGTAAAGGTTCCATAATGGAATACCCCACGGTCTGGCGCGGGTCGAGCGAGGCGTAAGGGTCCTGGAAAATACATTGAATATCGCGGCGCAACGGCTGGAGTTTACCCGCAGACAGCGTGTCAATGCGCTGGCCGTTAAAGATAATCTCCCCCTGCCGGGATTCAACCAACCGCAGCAGCGCGCGTCCGGTCGTCGATTTTCCGCTACCGGACTCGCCCACCAGCGATAGCGTTTCGCCAGGCCAGAGATCGAAACTGATATTCTCAACGGCATGAACTTCACGCGTAACGCGGTTAAAGAGACCGCTACGCAGCGGGAATCGCGTCACCAGCCCCCGAACCTGGAGAATAGGCTCGCCTTCCACCACCGTGTCTTGCTCAATCTGCGATTCATAAAGGGCCGGTTCGTCAGCGGAAATCAACGGGAAACGGCGTGGCAGCGAGTGGCCTCGCATCGCGCCAAGCTGAGGGACGGCGGCCAGTAACGTTTGAGTATAAGGATGCGTCGGCGCATGGAAAATCTGCTCTACGCTGCCGGTTTCCACGGCCTCGCCTTGATACATCACCAGCACGCGATCGGCAATATCCGCCACGACGCCCATGTCGTGGGTGATAAAAATCACGCCCATCGACATCTCTTGCTGCAACACTTTGATAAGTTGCAGAATTTGCGCCTGGATAGTGACATCCAGCGCCGTGGTGGGTTCATCGGCAATCAATACCGCCGGACGGCAGGATAGCGCCATCGCGATCATGACTCGCTGGCGCATCCCGCCGGAAAGCTGATGCGGATAACGCGATAAAATCGCCTGCGACTCCGGGATCCGTACCTGATCGAGCATACGTTTCGCTTCCGCCAGCGCCTCTTCGTGGCTGGCGCCCTGATGCAAACGAATAGATTCGGCAATTTGCTCGCCAACGGTAAATACCGGGTTGAGCGAGGTCATTGGCTCCTGGAAAATCATGGCGATATCCGCGCCGCGCACACGCCGCATCTGCGCGTCACTCTGCTCAGACAACTCAATCACCTGGCGATTACGCCGACGCAACAGCATTTCGCCGCAGCGCACGTTCGCGCCCGACTGCTCAATCAGCCGCATTAACGCCAGCGCCGTCACCGATTTTCCCGATCCCGACTCGCCGACAATCGCCAGAGTCTCTCCACGCTTCAGGCGTAATGACACATTACGCACGGCGTCTACCTGTTGCCCTTCGTGGTGAAACGCGATATTCAGGCCACTGACGGACAGAACATCGCGGCTATCCAGTTCATCGCTGTGCGGCACCTGCGGCTCCTTATTCCCGGTAAATTCCTGTGGTAGGGGTATCCCCGGCATATCCCCAGGCGCGATACATCCCTTCGCTGTTAAACGGCAACGCGACATTACCTTCGTGATCAACGGCGATTAATCCACCGCTGCCGCCCAGCGCCGGTAATTTTTCCATCACCACGCGCTCGCAGGCGTCGGCAAGGCTGAGTCCGCCATATTCCATCAATGCGGCGATATCGTAAGCCGCGAGCGTGCGAATAAAGACCTCTCCCGTTCCGGTACAGGAAACGGCGACGCTGGCGTTGTTGGCATAACACCCTGCGCCGACCAGCGGGCTGTCGCCGACGCGCCCGGGCAATTTATTGGTCATCCCACCGGTAGACGTTGCCGCCGCCAGATTGCCGAATTTATCCCGCGCCACCGCGCCGACTGTACCCATTTTTTTCGTTTCGTCCAGCGGCGCGCCGCTGTGATCGAGCGCCATTTCGCCCGCCGCACGCGCCGCCAGCAATTGCTCGTAACGCGCCGGGGTGGAAAAGATATCCGGCGAAACGCGCGCCATCCCCTGTGAAAAGGCAAAGTTTTCCGCCCCTTCCCCCACCATGAGTACATGCGGGCTGCGCTCCATCACCAGTCTGGCGGCGAGCACAGGATGGCGAACATGACTCACGCCCGCGACGGCTCCGGCTTTCAGGGTATTGCCGTCCATCACGCAGGCATCCAGTTCATGAGTTCCGTCTCGGGTATAGACCGCGCCGATACCCGCATTGAAGAGCGGACACGCTTCCAGCAGGCGCACCGCTTCCGTCACTACATCAAGCGCGCTGTCACCTGCTTCCAGCATCTTTTGCCCGCTTTCGACAATCTCTGACAGCGCCTGGATATAGCGTAGCTCCTGCTCATGGCTCATTTGCGCGCGAGCAATCGCGCCTGCGCCGCCGTGAATCGCAATCACTGCTTTATTCATTTTTAGGGTCCATTAACGGTGGCACACAACTTTTACTATAACTATCAGAATTGTTGTGAGTTATTCATTCGATTTTTGAATATAGAAAGATGCGTAAGGTATGTAAAGGCGCAAGGCCGTCTCTAAGACCGAGGTAGCATACTGCCCGCCACTGTTTTCTGACATAATAGCCGGATTCGATTTTGCCTCGCAGGAGTATGTTCATGGAATTTTCCGCCGGATTGATGCCGCTTGAAACGGCGCTGACCCAGATGCTTTCACGTATTACCCCGCTCACCGCCGTAGAAACGTTGCCGCTGGTGAACTGCTTTGGCCGCATCCTGGCGACCGATATCGTATCTCCCCTTGATGTCCCCGGCTTTGATAATTCAGCTATGGATGGTTATGCGGTACGCGTGGCGGATTTGTCCGCCGATAAGCCGCTGCCCGTCGCCGGCAAAGCATTTGCCGGTCAGCCTTACCAGGGAGAGTGGCCTGCGGGAACCTGCATTCGCATTATGACCGGCGCCCCGGTACCGGCAGGTTGCGAGGCGGTAGTCATGCAAGAGCAGACGGAACAAACCGATGATGGCGTGCGTTTTACCGCCGATGTTCGTTGCGGACAAAACATCCGCCGCCGCGGCGAGGATATTCGCCAGGATGCGGTGGTCTTTCCGGCCGGTACGCGCCTGACTACTGCCGAACTGCCGGTGCTGGCGTCGCTGGGAATTGCCGATGCGCAGGTTGTACGTAAAGTGCGCGTAGCGCTGTTCTCGACCGGCGACGAGCTCCAGCTTCCGGGCCAGCCGCTAGAGGCGGGACAAATTTATGACACTAACCGTCTAACTATACATTTGATGCTGCAACAGCTTGGCTGCGAAGTGATCAATTTAGGCATTATTCCTGACGATCCCGGTAAGCTTCGCGCCGCGTTTATCGACGCCGACAGCCAGGCCGATGTAGTGATAAGCTCCGGCGGCGTCTCGGTTGGTGAAGCGGACTATACCAAAACCATCCTTGAGGAGTTGGGCGAAATCGCCTTCTGGAAGCTGGCTATCAAGCCAGGCAAACCGTTTGCCTTCGGCAAACTCAGTAATAGCTGGTTCTGTGGCCTGCCGGGGAATCCAGTCTCTGCGGCGCTCACTTTTTATCAACTGGTTCAGCCTTTACTGGCGAAGCTTGGCGGCAACACGGCAAGCGCTGTACCGCCGCGCCAGCGTGTACGCACAACATCTCGCCTGAAGAAAACGCCGGGGCGTCTCGATTTCCAGCGCGGCATCCTGCAACGTAGCGCCAACGGCGAACTGGAGGTCACGACCACCGGGCACCAGGGTTCACATATTTTCAGCTCGTTTAGTCTGGGCAACTGCTTTATTGTGCTGGAGCGTGAACGCGGCAATGTTGAGCCGGGAGAATGGGTGGAAGTCGAGCCGTTTAATGCTCTGTTCGGAGGCCTGTAATGGCGGAACTTAGCGACCAGGAGATGCTGCGCTATAACCGACAAATTATTCTGCGCGGCTTCGATTTTGAAGGGCAGGAAGCGTTAAAAGATTCGCGGGTATTAGTGGTCGGGCTGGGCGGACTCGGCTGCGCGGCAACGCAGTATCTGGCCGGCGCTGGCGTCGGGCAACTGACGCTACTCGATTTTGATACCGTTTCCGTTTCCAATCTCCAGCGTCAAACCTTGCACAGCGACGCCACGGTCGGGCAGCCAAAGGTAGAGTCCGCCCGCGACGCGCTGGCGCGAATCAACCCGCATATTACCATTACGCCCGTTAACGCGCGGCTGGACGACGACGCCATGACCAGCCTGATTGCCGGGCATTCGCTGGTACTGGACTGTACCGATAACGTTAGCGTACGTAATCAACTTAACGCCGGGTGCTATACCGCGAAAGTGCCGCTAATCTCCGGCGCGGCCATTCGTATGGAAGGACAAGTTACCGTCTTTACATATCAGGAAAACGAACCCTGTTACCGCTGCCTGAGCCGTCTGTTTGGCGAAAACGCTCTGACCTGCGTAGAGGCAGGGGTGATGGCGCCGCTGATTGGCGTGATCGGTTCGCTACAGGCAATGGAGGCCATTAAGCTGCTGGCGCATTACGGTCAGCCCGCTAGCGGAAAAATCGTCATGTACGATGCGATGACCTGTCAGTTCCGCGAAATGAAGTTGATGCGCAACCCCGGCTGTGAGGTCTGCGGGCAGTAGTCACTTTACAGATAAACATACCGAAGCACGGTTTATGGCCGTGCTGTATCAACAGATAATTACTGTCATCAGACGCAAAGCCAGCTTACCCAAGCTCCGACTGACGATCGGCTCAAGCAGCGCGGCATCATCTTAAACGCCATACCACAACCTCAAACCGTGATGTTGTACCTCATTTAACGCCTCTTTGTCAGAACCTCTCCATTCGTTGACGCACATCAAGATAACTTTCATTCGAAAGTAATTTAATCTTTATATGAAATAAGAGAGGCCGTTTATGATCTTCAATATTCAGCGCTATTCTACCCACGATGGCCCCGGTATCCGTACCGTAGTATTTCTCAAAGGCTGTTCGTTGGGCTGTCGCTGGTGCCAGAACCCGGAAAGCCGCGCCCGCGCTCAGGATCTGTTATACGACGCGCGGCTGTGTCTCGAAGGATGCGACCTGTGCGCGCAAGCCGCGCCGGACGTCATTGAGCGCGCGCTAAACGGCCTGCTCATCCATCGCGAGAAACTGACCGACGCCCATTTTTCCATCCTGGCGCATTGCTGCCCCACACAGGCGTTAACCGTGTGCGGCGAAATAAAAAGCGTGGATGAGATCATGGCGACGGTACTGCGCGATAAACCTTTTTACGATCGCAGCGGCGGCGGTCTTACGCTTTCCGGCGGCGAACCGTTTATGCAGCCGGAACTGGCGGCAGAGCTGTTTAAAGCCAGCCATGACGCCGGTATTCATACTGCGGTTGAGACCTGTCTGCATGTTCCATGGAAATACATTGCGCCCTCACTGCCTTATATCGATCTGTTTCTGGCTGATTTGAAGCATGTCGCCGACGGGCCGTTTAAGCAGTGGACCGATGGCAGCGCCTCGCGGGTGCTGGAAAATCTCAGGAAACTCGCCGCCGCGGGCAAAAAAATGGTGATTCGCGTCCCGCTGATTCAGGGATTTAATGCCGATGAGGAGGCCATTAAAGCCATTACCGACTTTGCCGCCGACGAACTGCACGTCGGGGAAATTCATTTTCTGCCCTACCACACGCTGGGCATCAATAAATACCACTTACTCAGTCAGCCCTATCATGCCCCGGATAAACCACTGGATGCGCCGGCGTTACTTGATTTTGCCCAGAAGTACGCCTGCCAAAAAGGTTTAACCGCGACCCTACGAGGATAATTATCATGACCCAACTGAAACTGGACACGCTCAGCGACCGCATTAAGGCGCACAAAACCGCGCTGGTACATATCGTGAAACCGCCGGTCTGTACCGAACGCGCACAGCATTATACCGAAATGTACCAGCAGCATCTGGATAAACCGATTCCGGTACGCCGCGCGCTGGCGCTGGCCCATCACCTGGCGGAACGCACTATCTGGATAAAACACGATGAACTGATCGTCGGCAACCAGGCAAGTGAAGTCCGCGCCGCGCCGATTTTCCCGGAATATACCGTCTCGTGGATTGAAAAAGAGATCGACGACCTGGCGGACCGGCCCGGCGCAGGTTTTTCCGTAAGTGAAGAAAACAAACGTATTCTGCACGACATCTGTCCGTGGTGGCGCGGTCAAACCGTCCAGGATCGCTGCTACGGCATGTTTACCGATGAACAAAAAGGGCTTCTGGCGACTGGCATTATCAAAGCCGAAGGCAATATGACTTCCGGTGACGCGCACCTGGCGGTGAACTTCCCGCTGCTGCTGGAAAAAGGGCTTGATGGCCTGCGCGATAAAGTCGCCGAGCGCCGCTCACGCATCAACCTGACCGTGCTGGAAGATCTGCATGGCGAGCAGTTCCTGAAGGCGATTGATATAGTGCTGGACGCGGTAAGCCAGCACATCACGCGCTTTGCCGCGCTGGCGCGCCAGATGGCAGGCGAAGAGTCCCGTGAAAGCCGTCGTAAAGAGCTACTTACCATCGCGGAAAACTGCGAGGTGATCGCCCACCAACCGCCGCAGACCTTCTGGCAAGCACTGCAATTGTGCTACTTCATTCAACTGATTCTACAAATTGAGTCTAACGGTCACTCGGTGTCATTTGGTCGTATGGACCAGTATCTTTACCCCTATTATCGTCGCGATGTCGAACTAAACCAGACGCTGGATCGTGAGCACGCCATTGAACTGCTGCACAGCTGCTGGCTGAAACTGCTGGAAGTAAACAAGATCCGTTCCGGTTCGCACTCTAAAGCTTCCGCGGGCAGCCCGCTGTATCAAAACGTCACCATTGGCGGTCAGAATCTCATCAACGGTCAGCCAATGGACGCAGTGAATCCGCTGTCTTACGCCATTCTGGAGTCCTGCGGACGTCTGCGTTCTACCCAGCCCAACCTCAGTGTGCGTTATCACGCCGGAATGAGTAACGATTTCCTTGACGCCTGCGTCCAGGTCATCCGCTGCGGCTTTGGGATGCCGGCGTTTAACAATGATGAAATCGTCATCCCGGAATTTATCAAGTTGGGGATCGAACCGCAGGACGCTTACGATTACGCGGCGATCGGCTGTATCGAAACCGCCGTCGGCGGGAAATGGGGTTATCGCTGCACCGGCATGAGCTTTATTAACTTCGCCCGCGTCATGCTGGCGGCGCTGGAAGGCGGTCGCGACGCCACCAGCGGCAAAGTATTTCTGCCGCAGGAAAAGGCGCTCTCCGCAGGCAACTTTAACAATTTTGACGAAGTGATGGCCGCCTGGGATACCCAAATTCGCTACTACACGCGCAAATCGATCGAAATTGAGTATGTGGTCGACACCATGCTGGAAGAGAATGTCCACGATATTCTCTGCTCAGCGCTGGTAGATGACTGTATTGAGCGAGCGAAAAGTATCAAGCAAGGCGGCGCGAAATATGACTGGGTATCCGGTCTCCAGGTCGGTATCGCCAACCTGGGCAACAGCCTCGCCGCCGTGAAAAAACTGGTCTTCGAACAGGGCGTTATCGGTCAACAGCAGCTTGCCGCCGCGCTGGCCGATGACTTTGACGGCCTGACCCATGAGCAGTTGCGCCAGCGTCTGATTAACGGCGCGCCGAAGTACGGCAACGACGATGACAGTGTCGATACCCTGCTGGCGCGCGCTTATCAGACCTATATTGATGAGCTGAAGCAATATCATAACCCGCGCTATGGTCGTGGCCCTGTCGGCGGCAACTATTACGCCGGTACGTCCTCTATCTCAGCAAACGTGCCATTTGGCGCCGCAACCATGGCTACCCCGGACGGTCGCAAAGCGCATACACCGCTGGCGGAAGGCGCAAGCCCTGCATCAGGTACGGATCATCTCGGCCCGACGGCGGTGATTGGTTCCGTAGGCAAATTACCTACCGGTTCCATTCTCGGCGGCGTGCTGCTCAACCAGAAACTGAACCCAACGACGCTGGAAAACGAATCCGACAAACAGAAACTGATGGTTCTGCTACGGACGTTCTTTGAGGTGCATAAAGGCTGGCATATTCAGTACAACATCGTGTCACGCGAAACGCTGCTGGATGCGAAAAAACATCCGGACCAGTACCGCGATCTGGTCGTGCGTGTGGCAGGCTACTCCGCCTTCTTCACCGCGCTGTCGCCGGATGCGCAGGACGATATCATCGCCCGTACCGAACATATGCTGTAATTTGCCCTGGCGCCATCGGCAATATGTCCGAATTGCCTGATGGCGCTACGCTTAACAGGCCTGCGCAGGCCTGTTAATCAGAAGGGATCGGTGCCGTCAAGCACGGCCTGAATGACGTTGAGCGCGCCTTGATGGTTATTATCATCAGTGTGATAGCGTGAAAGCGCTTTGATATTGTCTGCAGCATTGCCCATGGCAAAAGAGTAATGCGCCATTTTCAACATTTCCGCATCATTACCGCTGTCGCCAATGGCGACGACATTCTGTGGCGACCTGTTCCAGCGCTTTAACAGACGACTGATGCCATTCGCTTTATGCAGTCCCGGGATAATCAGGTCGATAAAACCGAAGCCGCTGGTGACGGGCTTCATGATGCCATCCAGAGATACGTGCAGTTTGTCGATAACCAGCGGAATTTGTTCATCAGGCAAATTCAGGGAGAACTTAAACAGGATATCGTCAATGTCGTGATAATCGTTTACCGGCTGCAGGCGGTGATAATGTTTGGCCATCAGCGCCACGAAAGTCTCGGGAGCGTTTTTGCTGACATAAGCGCTTTTCAGACCGCAGGCGACAAAATTAAGCTGCTTATCCTTCAGCAGTTCGCCAATCACAATACGCGATTCATGCCGGGTTAGCTCCCCGTGAAACAACTGTTTGCCATGTTCATACACCAGCGCGCCATTTTCTGCGACGAAGGAAATTTCGTCTTTCAGCTCGGGGAAGAAGGAGATCAACTGGTAGTACTGATTACCGCTAGCGACCACAAATTCGATATTACGTTTTTTCAGTTCCTGGTATTGCGCCATGAAGCGTACACGATCGTACTGCTTGGCATCGTCGAGAAAAGTGCCGTCCATATCGGTAACGACAACGTTAACGGTCATACTTAAGCTCCTGGCTGTAACTGCGACCAGAAACATTTTAATAACAATGTGAGCAGAACCACAAATTTATTTCGAATGAAAAGTGGCTGAACGAAAGGAATAGCCGCATAAGACATTAAGGCGTCCTGGCCACCTTACGTTTTCCTCTCGCTTCCCTCTTTGTGTTCCCCTGCAATATTTTAAACTTGCATTAACCTTATTTTAACTTAAAGTATCACATGTAACTAATTTTACTTTCGAACGAAAGACGATGAGGTTGATATGACGACTCCTTTTACCCACGAAACGCTGCCCGCCGACCCAAAAGCGGCCATTCGTCAGATGAAGCAGGCGCTACGCGCGCAAATCGGCGACGTACAGGCGGTGTTCGACCGTTTGAGCGCCACCATAGCAGCCCGGGTGGCGGAAATTAACGATCTGAAGGCGCAGGGACAGCCGGTATGGCCAATTATCCCTTTTAGCGAACTGGCGATGGGCAACATTAGCGATGCCACCCGCGCCGAGGTTAAGCGCCGCGGGTGCGCGGTGATTAAAGGTCATTTTCCACGCGAACAGGCGCTGGCGTGGGACCAGTCGATGCTCGACTATCTGGACAAGAACCATTTTGACGAGGTGTATAAAGGACCGGGGGATAATTTTTTCGGTACGCTGAGCGCCTCCCGGCCTGAAATCTATCCTGTCTACTGGTCGCAGGCGCAAATGCAGGCCCGCCAAAGTGAAGAGATGGCGCTGGCGCAGTCGTTCCTCAACCGTCTGTGGCAGGTAGAGCACGACGGCAAGCGATGGTTTAATCCGGATATCAGCATCATTTATCCGGATCGCATCCGTCGCCGCCCGCCGGGCACCACATCCAAAGGACTGGGAGCGCATACCGACTCCGGCGCGCTGGAACGCTGGCTGCTGCCAGCCTATCAGCAGGTATTCGCCAGTGTGTTTAACGGCAACATCGAACAGTACGATCCGTGGAATGCGGCACACCGTACCGAAGTTGAAGAGTATACGGTGGATAACACCACAAAATGCTCGGTATTTCGCACCTTCCAGGGCTGGACCGCGCTCTCCGATATGCTGCCCGGTCAGGGGTTGCTTCATGTCGTCCCTATCCCGGAGGCGATGGCGTATATTCTGTTGCGCCCGCTGCTGGATGATGTCCCGGAAGATGAATTATGCGGCGTCGCGCCGGGCCGGGTGCTGCCGATTTCTGAACAGTGGCATCCTTTACTGATGGCGGCGTTAACCAGCATTCCGCCACTGGAAGCCGGGGATTCCGTGTGGTGGCATTGCGATGTCATCCACTCCGTCGCCCCCGTAGAAAATCAGCAGGGCTGGGGCAATGTGATGTACATTCCTGCCGCGCCAATGTGTGAGAAAAATCTGGCCTATGCGCGTAAGGTGAAAGCGGCGCTGGAGACAGGCGCATCACCGGGCGATTTCCCGCGCGAGGACTATGAAACCACCTGGGAAGGGCGCTTCACGCTGCGCGATCTGAATATTCACGGTAAACGGGCATTAGGTATGGACGTTTGATGGTCGTACAGCCCTGCCCGCTTAACTGCGGTGCGCCCTTTGTCTGGGCGCACCCGTCTTACCGGACCTACGCGCCAGGATACGTAGGCCCGGTAAGCACAACGCCACCGGGCGTCAGTGTTTAGCTTTCAATCCCTTTACTACGCAAATAATCGTCGTAGTTGCCGCTGAAGTCCACCACGCGCTCCGGCGTAATTTCAATGACGCGGGTTGCCAGCGAGCTGACGAACTCACGGTCGTGCGAAACAAAGATCAGCGTGCCCTGATACAGCTCCAGCGCCATATTCAGCGATTCGATCGACTCCATATCCAGGTGGTTAGTCGGTTCGTCCATAATCAGGATATTCGGCTTTTGCATCATCAGTTTGCCGAAAAGCATACGGCCCTTCTCGCCACCGGAAAGGACTTTCGCAGGCTTTTTGATATCATCCTGGCTAAATAGTAGGCGGCCCAGAATACTGCGCACTGCCTGCTCGTCGTCGCCTTCCTGCTTCCACTGACTCATCCATTCAAACACCGTCAGGTCATTTTCGAATTCATATTCGTGGTCCTGCGCGTAGTAACCAATACGCGCGTTTTCCGACCATTTAACGGTGCCATGATCGGCGTCCAGATCGCCAACCAGCGTCTTCAGCAGCGTAGATTTACCCACGCCATTGGTGCCGAGTACCGCCAGCTTCTCGCCGACTTCGAGCAGCAAATTGACATTTTTAAACAGCGGACCGTTATCAAAACCTTTCGTCAGCGCCTCCACTTCCAGAGCGTTACGGAACAGTTTTTTATCCTGCTCAAAACGGATGAACGGGTTCTGACGGCTGGAGGCTTTCACCTCTTCCAGCTTGATTTTATCAATCTGCCGCGCGCGCGACGTTGCCTGACGCGATTTAGAGGCATTGGCGCTAAAACGGCTAACAAAAGATTGCAGCTCGGCAATTTGCGCTTTTTTCTTCGCATTATCGGCCAACAGACGTTCACGCGCCTGGGTCGCCGCCGTCATATACTCATCATAGTTACCCGGATAGACGCGCAAGTCGCCGTAATCCAGATCCGCCATATGCGTACAAACCATGTTCAGGAAGTGACGGTCGTGCGAAATGATGATCATCGTGCTATCGCGCTCGTTCAGCACCTGCTCCAGCCAACGGATAGTATCAATATCCAGGTTGTTGGTCGGTTCGTCGAGCAACAGGATGTCCGGATTAGAGAATAACGCCTGCGCCAGCAGCACACGCAATTTCCAGCCTGGCGCGACTTCACTCATCAGACCGTAATGCTGCTCCAGCGGGATGCCCACCCCCAACAGCAGTTCGCCCGCGCGCGCCTCAGCGGAATAACCGTCCATCTCGCCGTATTTTACTTCCAGATCGGCGACTTTATAGCCGTCTTCTTCGCTCATTTCCGGCAAGGCATAGATACGGTCGCGCTCCTGCTTGACTTCCCACAGTTCGCCATGCCCCATAATGACAGTATCAAGTACGGTGAATGCTTCAAAAGCGAACTGGTCCTGACGCAGCTTACCGATCCGCTCATTCGGATCGAGGGAAACATTGCCCAGCGTCGGCTCCAGGTCGCCGCCGAGGATTTTCATAAAAGTGGACTTTCCGCTACCGTTGGCGCCGATCAGGCCGTAACGGTTGCCGCCGCCAAATTTGACGGAAATGTTTTCGAACAGCGGCTTACTGCCGAACTGCATGGTAACGTTGCTGGAAACTAACACAGGCTTATCCTGAAAAAAGATGTGACAAACCGCTTATTATGCCACAAGTCTGAAATAAGATCGCGCCCTGTACAAAGGGCTACACTGAACCGTAAGGGAAAAAAACGTGATTTCGTACACATCTGAATTCCCTGTTTACTGGAATGCACCTATAATGCGCTCCCAACATGACAGAATTCTCAACCTACTAGCCTGCTTGGCACAGAATCTCGCATAACATGAATATGAAATTAACAACGCTTTTCGCGGCGGCTTTCGCTGTAGTTGGTTTTTGTAAAACAGCCTCAGCAGTCACTTACCCGCTGCCTACCGATGGTAGCCGTTTAATTGGGCAAAATCAGGTCATCACCGTTCCGGAGGGCAATACCCAGCCGCTGGAGTATTTTGCCGCGGAGTATCAGATGGGGCTCTCCAACATGCTGGAAGCCAACCCTGGCGTGGATACCTTCCTGCCGAAGGGCGGTACCGTGCTGAATATTCCGCAGCAGCTGATCCTGCCGGATACCGTACACGAAGGCATTATCATTAATAGCGCGGAAATGCGCCTCTATTACTACCCGAAAGGCACAAACACCGTTATCGTCCTGCCGATTGGGATCGGTCAGTTAGGTAAAGACACGCCTATCAACTGGACGACCAAAGTTGAACGTAAAAAAGCCGGTCCGACCTGGACGCCTACGGCAAAAATGCACGCTGAATATCGCGCCGCCGGCGAGCCGCTGCCTGCCGTCGTGCCTGCGGGCCCGGATAACCCGATGGGCCTGTACGCGCTGTACATTGGTCGCCTGTATGCTATTCACGGCACCAACGCCAACTTCGGCATCGGGCTTCGCGTGAGCCACGGCTGCGTGCGTCTGCGCAACGACGATATCAAATTCCTGTTTGAAAATGTGCCGGTCGGCACCCGCGTGCAGTTTATCGATGAACCGGTAAAAGCCACCACCGAGCCGGACGGTAGCCGTTACATTGAGGTGCATAACCCGCTGTCAACGACGGAAGCGCAGTTTGAAGGTAAGGAAGCGGTGCCGATCACGCTTAATAAGAGTATCCTGGCCGTCACCAACGAGCCTGACGTTGATCAGGCCGTCGTACAACAGGCGGTTCAGGATCGTTCCGGGATGCCGGTTCGTCTGAACTGACAGACTCTGCCTGCGAAGCCCGATAGACACTATCGGGCTTCTCTTACGGCATCAGTTGCAATAATCCATATCCCACCAGCGCCGCCCATGCCAGCATCGGCAGCGAATAGAAATGAAATCGCCACCAGATTCGGCGATCGTTCGCCATCCGTAAAGCAATAAGATTTGCCAGCGACCCCGGCAGCAGACCAAACCCGCCGATATTCACCGCCCACGCCAGCAGCGTCGAGGCCGGTACATAGTTCAGCAGGAGAATGGTACTGGGCACATTACTGATAACCTGAGACAAGCCGATAGCGGTTAGCCAAAGTCCCAGGTGAGACAGTGCGCCAACCTGGTTGAAAACGCCCTGCAACGCCGGCAATTGCGTTAGCAGATGGACATCAATAAACATCGCCATAAATACCAGCAGCAGCGTCCAGTCCACGCTGACTATCACCCTGCGCGCCAGCACAATAAACCCAGCCGCCACCAACACCAGTCCCCATAACTCTTGCCTGAGCTCCAGCGCGGTAAGAAAAACGACATATAATCCCAGGCAACTCCACACCAGACGGGGCTGCCACTGCGGCGAACGCGTACCGGTATGATACTGTAACGCCCTACCCGGAAAACAAAACCAGCACAGGAGCAGTAACGTCAGCATCATCATGACGGCAAGCGGCGCCATTTGCCCGCTAAATTCAGCAAAGGTTAAGCCGGAGCGTCCCCACAATAGAATATTTTGCGGATTACCGACAGGCGTCAGCAGCGAACCGGCGTTCACCGCCAACGCCTCAAAAATAATCAATCGGTTGACCGGAATCGCACACAGTTTTTTCAACGTTATCGTCAGCGGCACAACGATAAACAGCGCGACATCGTTTGTCAGAAAGGTCGACAGCACCGCCGCAGCCAGCACCAGGAACATCGCCAGTTGCCGCTCGGTATGAAATCGGCGCGTCATCTTGCGTCCCAGCACATCGAAATAGCCGCTCAGCTCAACGCCTTTAGTGAGCAACATTAACCCACTGAGGGTAATAATGGTGTGCCAGTCAATCGCGCCAGGCCAGGCGCGAGGCGCAAAAGGAACAAACAGGCTTAACGCCATCCCCACAATGATCAACAACTGAAAAAAACGGTCACGCCGCAGCGCCCGTAAAAAAGCCAGATTCATTCTGCAGATGTTCCATGCTGTTGCGTGAAGGCCAAAAAGGCATCCAATGTCTCCTGGCTGACATGGTGTTCCATCCCTTCCGCATCACGACGCGCGATCTCCGGACTTACGCCTAACACCAGTAAAAAATTTTCGACAATTTGGTGCCGCTCGCGGCTTTCCTGCGCCAGCTTCTCCCCTTCCGGCGTCAGAAAAACGCCGCGCCAGGGGATCATTTGAATAAATCCTAACGATGCCAGGCGCTTAAGCATTTTGGCCACAGTTGGCTGGGAGACGCCGAGCCGAGCCGCCATATCCACCTGACGCGCTTCCCCTACCTCAATAATTAAATCGGAAATCAGCTCAACGTAATCGTCTATCAACTCACGGCGATGCGCCTCTCTGACCTGACGAAATCCTTCAACGTGTTCTTCTACGTTCACCAATTGCGTCACTTTTTTTGTTGTTGGCGTACCTGCGCGACGACCCATTTTGCTTCCTCGTTTCTGTGACGCGTTAACGCGTCAGCTGACAGAGCGCTCATTGTAAACCAGAGTTGTCCGGGCACAAAAAATTAACGTTTTAGCAATAGCTATAAAACATAGCCTGTGCTATATCTGTATGTAATGCAGACATCCCTCACGGATCGATGGGATAGAAACATCAGGAGGTTTATATGAACGAATTTAAGAGGTGTATACGCGTGTTCAGTCACTCTCCCTTTAAAGTCCGGTTAATGCTGCTCTCTATGTTGTGCGATATGATCAACGGCAAACCGGAACAGGATAACCCTTCCACGAAATAACGCGGCGGTGCGGTACGCCGCTTTATTTTGCATCCTCAACGGAAATGGCGCCCATTTCCCCTGTTTTTTTGTGGTTTTGCTATTCTCTTCGCAAAACATTTTCTTTCCGGCGGTTGACCTTCTTACCCGCACGCTCTATCTTCTGGCAGCCCTGAATATTTTGCGACTCGCCGTTGCGAACCCAATACCTTTTTTACGCATAATCAGGCAGGTAATGACCCTTCGCGCCAGGGTTAGCACATGGCGTTTTTGCAATAGTGGCATATGAATTCAACCCTTATCGATTCACTTCTCGCCCGTCGTCGGGCTGTAAGCCCGTGGGCGGGCCTCTACTTTTTACAGTCGCTGCTGATTAACCTCGCGCTCGGCTACCCCTTTAGCCTGCTTTATACCGCGGCGTTTACCTGCCTGTTGCTGCTGCTCTGGCGCTACCTGCCCCGCGGACAAAAAGCGCTGCTCGGCATTTGTTCGCTGGTAGCCGCTTGCTATTTTCCCTTTGGCCAGGCTTACGGCGCCCCGAACTTTAATACGCTGCTGGCGCTGCACTCCACCAATATGGAAGAGTCGAGCGAAATCCTGACCATCTTCCCGTGGTATAGCTACCTGACCGGACTTTTTATTTTTGCGCTGGGTATTATTGCGCTTCGCCGCCGAAAAGAAGAGGTCAGGCCGCGCTGGAATAGCCTCGACAGCCTGTGCCTGCTGATTAGCGTCGCGGCATTTTTCGTCGCGCCGGTACAAAATCTGGCATGGGGCGGCGTTTTTAAGGTTATTGATACCGGCTATCCGGTTTTTCGCTTCGCTAAAGACGTTATCGTCAATAACAACGAAGTCATTGAAGAGCAGCACCGTATGGCGCAGCTATCCGGCATAAAAGATAGCTGGACGGTTACTACGGTGAAACCCAGATATCACATCTATGTCGTGGTGATAGGTGAAAGCGCGCGACGGGATGCCATGGGCGCTTTCGGCGGCCACTGGGATAATACCCCCTTCGCCAGCCATGTGAATGGCGACTTCTTTATGGATTACATCGCCGCCAGCGGCTCAACGCAAAAATCGCTCGGTTTAACGCTCAATCGCGTGGTGGATAACAAACCGCAGTATCAGGATAACTTCGTCACGCTGGCTAACCGCGCCGGTTTTCAGACATGGTGGTTTTCCAATCAGGGGCAAATCGGTGAATACGACACGGCCATCGCCAGTATCGCCAAACGCGCCGATGAAGCGCATTTCCTGAAAAACGGCGATTTTGAAGCGGATAAAAATACTCGCGACGACGCGCTGTTAACCATGACGGCGCAGGTATTGGCGACAGAACGCACGCAACCGCAGTTGATTGTGTTGCATTTAATGGGATCGCATCCCCAGGCCTGTGACCGTACTCAGGGAAAATACGCGACGTTTGTCCAGTCGAAAGAGACGTCTTGTTATTTATACACCATGACGCAAACCGACGATTTGCTCCGTCAGCTCTATACTCAGCTTCGTCATAGCGGCGACAGTTTTTCGCTCGTGTATTTCTCCGATCACGGGCTGGCGTTTAAAGAGCGCGGCAAAGCGGTACAGTACCTGGCGCATGACGACAAATTCCAGCAAAACTTCCAGGTGCCGTTTATGGTGCTATCCAGCGACAGTAAAGCGCATCGGATCATTAAAGCTCGCCGTTCCGCGAACGATTTCCTGAGTTTTTTCTCGCAATGGACAGGAATTAGCGCTAAAGAGATCAAAAATCGCTATCGATTTATTTCGGAACAGAAAGCCGGGCCCGTTTATATCACCAATTTCAAATTACAGAAAGTGGACTATAACCATCTGGGCAGCGATATTTTTTCACTAAAATAATGCATGTTTCAGGCAAAAAAAATCCGCCCCGAAAGGCGGATTTTTCATTTTCACCGACGTGATTAGAAGCGGTAACCCACGCCAGCAATCCAGGTGCCAACGTCAACGCTACGAATACGGCTCTGCTCGTAAGAGAAGTCCAGAGCAACATTTTCCATCGGGTTGAATTGCAGACCAGCGCCATAGGAGAAGCCATAATCGCTGGTGTCATGCTTGTAGGTTGGGTAATCGGTCGTCTGGAATTTACCGTAACCCACACCGACTACACCGTAGATGCTCGCCCAATCGTTCAGACGGTAAGCCGGGCCGGCAGTGATGCCGTAGTACTGACCTTTGTTGTAATCGCCCGCACCGTTAGTACGATCTTTTTCGGTGTAGGTGAAGGAACCGATTACGCCCAGCGGGTTGTCGTCCTGCTCGTAACGATACTTCAGGTTGAAACCGCTCATTTTATTCGCTACGCCCTGCGCGTCGCTCTGAGCGTAACCACCGGTAACGGTAGAAGTAGCAGCTACTGCAGTACCTGCGGAAAAAGCCAGAACAGCGGCCAGTGCTGAAAGACATGCAATTTTTTTCATAACCACCTCAAATGTGCTTCAAGTAAGTCCTAAGTTTTAAATATATCAAAAATTAATGGGAAACTCTTTGCGATTCACGGTGTCTAAGGGCGCCTTTCATGTAACAGAACGTTTCCATATCGCGCTATCTTATTCAATTAACATCACTTTTCCGGCTGATTGCACCAATAATGCGCGTGCGACGCGATACATTCATCCAGATTATTCCTAAACTAACAGTCTATTTATCCATCAATTTAAGTTCATTTTATGGAATCCTGGAAATTTTTTTTCAACGAATCCTCAACCGCCACGGGGAATTTCCATTACACTGCCACCTTTACTCGTACTGACATTTTTTGACAGGAGAAAGGATGCCGGGGTCAACACGTAAACTACCAGTCTGGTTGCCCATTTTGGTTTTGCTCATTGCCATGTCCTCTATTCAGAGTGGCGCTTCACTGGCGAAATCGTTATTTCCTCTTGTCGGCGCGCCGGGCGTAACGGCGCTTCGTCTGGCGTTGGGAACGCTTATCCTTATCGCCTTTTTCAAACCCTGGCGTTTGCGTTTTGCCAAAGAGCAGCGACTGCCTTTGCTGTTTTATGGTCTGTCGCTGGGCGGGATGAACTATCTATTCTATCTGTCGATTCAGACGGTGCCGTTGGGTATTGCGGTCGCGCTGGAATTTACCGGTCCTCTGGCGGTCGCGCTGTTTTCATCCCGGCGGCCGGTAGATTTTATTTGGGTCGTACTGGCTGTGCTTGGACTCTGGTTCCTGCTGCCATTAGGGCAAGATATGTCTCACGTCGATCTTACCGGGGCCGCGTTGGCGCTCGGCGCTGGCGCCTGTTGGGCTGTCTATATTCTTACCGGCCAGCGAGCAGGCGCGGAACATGGTCCGGCCACGGTGGCGGTAGGCTCGCTGATTGCCGCCATCATTTTCGTGCCGATTGGCGCAGTTCAGGCTGGCGACGCGCTATGGCACTGGTCGATTCTTCCCTTAGGGTTAGCGGTCGCTGTGCTTTCTACGGCACTGCCTTATTCACTGGAAATGATTGCGCTGACGCGTCTACCAACCCGCACCTTCGGTACGCTGATGAGCATGGAACCCGCGCTGGCCGCCGTTTCCGGGATGATTTTTCTGGGCGAAACGCTTACGGGCATACAAATCATGGCCCTGTGCGCCATCATTGCCGCCTCAATGGGATCTACCCTAACGATTCGCCGCGAACCGCAAATTAAACAAGTTGACGTAAAATAGTTTCTTATTCTGCATGATGTGCATAATCATGCAGAATATCACCTCGTTATTCACCTTTTATTATCGCGCTATTACTTCGTCATTTTTTGTCATATTTTTTCTCATTTTTTACATTAAAATGAGAATTATTACCCAACAAACAACAAGCTCGCCTAACTAATTGATTTACAATCAAAATAAATATTAAATCTTGTCTGTACTATTAAAGTGATAGGTAAATTCAAAAAAGCAAAGTTAAAAACCGGTGCTATACTTATTTTCGTTAATTACCTGGGACACAAACATCAAGAGGATATGAGATTATGAGTACCGCTAAACTGGTAAAAACAAAAGCGTCTAATCTGCTTTATACCCGTAACGATGTATCAGAGAGCGATAAAAAAGCGACGGTTGAGTTGCTTAATCGTCAGGTGATCCAGTTCATTGACCTGTCGCTGATCACGAAACAGGCCCACTGGAACATGCGCGGTGCTAACTTTATTGCCGTTCATGAGATGCTGGATGGCTTCCGTACCGCACTGACCGATCATCTGGATACTATGGCCGAGCGCGCCGTACAGCTTGGCGGTGTGGCGTTAGGCACCACGCAAGTTATCAACAGCAAAACTCCGCTGAAAAGCTATCCGCTGGACATCCATAACGTGCAGGATCACTTAAAAGAACTGGCCGATCGCTACGCTGTTGTCGCTAATGATGTTCGCAAAGCTATCGGTGAAGCCAAAGATGAAGACACTGCCGATATCTTTACCGCCGCATCACGCGACCTCGATAAATTCCTGTGGTTTATCGAATCCAACATCGAATAAATCTATCTCTACCCTGAATACTTCGAGTTGCAGGAAGGTACAAACGCAGCGAATCCGCAGGAGCCTGACTTCCGTCGGTCACTGAAGCGAACGCACCTGCAACTTGATGTACACAGGTATATAAGTCATCCCTATACCCCTGCCTGGCACAGGGGTTTTGCACTTAAATAGTGCACACGTCTTGTACTCCCCCTCAATAAAAGTGAATTATTTGTAATAATTACATCACACAATCGTTAATTAAAGATTGTTTTAACAACAATTTTTACGCTAAATAGACCCTGTATCTCTACTTTGTTATTCATGCACTAAATCAGTGCCCCAAAACGGTGCGGCATACTGGTTTTGCCCGACTTATTGTGCACAGGAATGATTCACGCTTCTGTTAAAACAATGAGTTACATAATTGGCATGATTTTTTCATTATGCTACATGTTCTCGCAGGGGATCGCCCCGTGGATAGAAAAGGAAATGCTATGAAGTCTCTATTAAAAGTTTCACTGGCTGCACTTACCCTGGCTTTTGCGGTGTCTTCGCACGCCGCGGATAAGAAACTCGTTGTGGCAACCGATACGGCGTTCGTTCCGTTTGAATTTAAACAGGGCGACAAATACGTCGGTTTTGATGTTGATCTGTGGGACGCTATCGCGAAAGAACTGAAGCTGGACTACACCCTGAAACCGATGGATTTCAGCGGCATTATTCCGGCATTACAAACCAAAAATATCGATCTGGCGCTGGCGGGTATTACGATTACAGACGAGCGTAAAAAAGCGATCGATTTTTCCGATGGCTATTACAAAAGCGGTCTGCTCGTGATGGTGAAAGCCAACAATAACGACATTAAAAGCGTTAAAGACCTCGATGGCAAAGTCGTTGCCGTGAAGAGCGGAACCGGGTCGGTGGATTACGCGAAAGCGAATATCAAAACCAAAGACCTGCGTCAGTTCCCGAACATTGATAACGCGTACATGGAATTAGGCACCAACCGCGCAGACGCCGTTCTGCACGATACGCCGAACATCCTGTACTTTATCAAAACCGCAGGCAACGGCCAGTTCAAGGCGGTAGGCGAATCGCTGGAAGCACAGCAATACGGAGTTGCCTTCCCGAAAGGCAGCGATGAACTGCGCGAGAAAGTCAACGGCGCGCTGAAAACGCTGCGTGAGAATGGCACCTATAACGAAATCTACAAAAAATGGTTCGGTACAGAACCTAAATAAAACGACCTGATGTTGGCTTGTGGCCCGGTAGTGAGGACGCTCACCGGGCCTACAGCTCTTTTTCGTGACGGATAAGACACTTTCACGCCATTTCCGCGCCGGATAGAGCATTTGACTATTTACACCACGGTAACAGGAACGACATATGCAGTTTGACTGGAGCGCCATCTGGCCCGCCATTCCGCTTTTGCTTGAGGGCGCTAAAATGACCCTGTGGATCTCGGTCCTCGGTCTGGCTGGCGGCCTGGTTATTGGACTGGCGGCAGGTTTTGCCCGTACGTTTGGCGGCTGGTTCGCCAACCACATCGCCCTGGTTTTCATTGAAATTATTCGCGGCACGCCCATCGTTGTCCAGGTCATGTTTATCTACTTTGCCCTGCCGATGGCATTTAATGATTTGCGTATTGATCCGTTCAGCGCAGCGGTCGTGACAATTATGATTAACTCCGGCGCTTATATCGCGGAAATTACTCGCGGCGCAGTACTATCCATTCACAAAGGTTTTCGCGAAGCGGGTCTGGCGCTGGGCCTTTCTCGCCGGGAAACCATCCGCCATGTTATTTTACCGCTTGCTCTGCGCCGTATGCTGCCGCCGCTGGGCAACCAGTGGATCATTAGCATCAAAGACACCTCGTTGTTTATTGTTATCGGCGTAGCCGAGCTGACCCGTCAGGGCCAGGAAATTATTGCCGGTAACTTTCGCGCCCTGGAAATCTGGAGCGCCGTGGCCGTCTTCTATTTGATCATTACGCTGGTGCTGAGCTTTATTTTGCGTCGTCTTGAAAGAAGGATGAAAATCCTGTGATTGAATTTAAAAACGTCTCCAAGCACTTTGGCCCCACCCAGGTGCTGCATAACATTGATTTAAACATCCGTCAGGGCGAAGTGGTTGTGATTATCGGCCCTTCCGGTTCGGGTAAATCCACGTTATTACGCTGTATCAATAAACTGGAAGAGATCACCTCCGGCGATCTGATTGTCGATGGTCTGAAAGTCAACGATCCTAAAGTAGACGAACGGCTGATTCGCCAGGAAGCCGGCATGGTGTTTCAACAGTTTTATCTGTTCCCGCATCTGACCGCGCTCGAAAACGTGATGTTCGGTCCTCTGCGCGTGCGCGGCGTAAAGAAAGAAGAAGCGGAAAAACAGGCGAAAACACTATTAGCGAAAGTTGGACTGGCGGAACGGGCGCACCACTACCCCTCCGAGCTTTCCGGCGGTCAACAACAGCGCGTCGCCATTGCCCGAGCGCTGGCAGTGAAGCCGAAAATGATGCTCTTTGACGAGCCAACCTCCGCTCTGGACCCTGAACTGCGCCATGAAGTGCTGAAAGTCATGCAGGATCTGGCGGAAGAAGGCATGACCATGGTCATTGTCACTCACGAAATAGGCTTTGCCGAAAAAGTCGCCTCACGGCTGATTTTCATCGATAAAGGCCGTATTGCCGAAGATGGCAGTCCGCAGGCGTTGATCGAAAACCCGCCAAGCCCACGTTTACAGGAATTTTTACAGCACGTCTCCTGAGATATCGCCCTTCCTGCCCTGCGGCAGGAAGGGCATCATGGAATAGTCCCATTTCATTTTCCCTCCCCTGCGCCATCTATACTTAGTGTTTTGCGTCTCTTTTCTCACTGGAGGAGTCATGCGGTGGACCCTGTTCATCCTTTTTTGTCTACTGGGCGCGCCTGCCCATGCGGTCGCCATACCCGGCGTGACCACGGGGACATCAACCAGCCAGCAAGCAGCGCCAGAGCCCAGTCCTGAACAAAAAAAAGCGGCCTATGCGGCCCTGGCTGACGTACTGGAGAACGAGGCTTCACGTAACGAATTAATAGCGCAACTCCGCGAAGCCTCAACCACGCCGCCGACCGAGCCGTCGCCAGCGCTTGCGCCGCCTGCGGCCAAAGATGAGAAAACGGTACTGGAGAACGTCACCACCGTTACCCGTCAGTACGGCGATGCTTTCGCTACCCGTTTCGCCCAGCTTTATCGCAACATCACCGATGCGCCGCACAAGCCGTTTAACTCGCAAACCTTCACCAACGCGTTAACCCACTTTTTATTTCTGGCCGTCGCGGTATTTGGTTTTTATAGCGTGATACGGCTTTGCGCCCTGCCGTTATATCGAAAAATGGGCCTGTGGGCGCGCAAGAAAAACCGTGAACGCAGCAACTGGTTACAGCTCCCGGCGATGATCGTCGGCGCGTTTATTATCGACCTGCTGCTACTGGCGCTCACCTTATTTATCGGTCAGATGCTCAGTGATAATTTCCATGCGGGAAGTCGAACTATCGCTTTTCAGCAAAGCCTGTTCCTGAATGCCTTCGCGCTGATAGAGTTCTTTAAAGCGATTCTGCGGCTTATTTTTTGCCCTAATGTACCGGAATTACGCCCATTCGCGATTCAGGATGCGACAGCGCGTTACTGGAATCGCCGTATGAGTTCCCTTAGCAGTTTGATTGGCTACGGGCTGATTGTTGCCGTTCCGATTATTTCCAACCAGGTGAATGTTCAGGTTGGCGCGATGGCTAATGTGGCGATCATGCTCTGCATCACCATCTGGGCGCTGTACCTGATCTTTAAAAACAAAGCGGAGATTACGCAACATTTATTAAGTCTGGCGGAACGATCATTAGCCTTTTTTAGCCTGTTTATCCGCGCCTTTGCGCTGGTGTGGCACTGGCTGGCCAGCGCCTACTTTATCGTGCTGTTTTTCTTCTCGTTATTCGACCCAGGCAATAGTCTGAAGTTTATGATGGGCGCGACCGTGCGCAGTCTGGCGATTATTGGCATCGCGGCGTTTATCTCCGGTATGTTTACCCGCTGGATAGCGAAAACCATCACCCTGTCGCCCCACACGCAGCGCAATTACCCGGAATTACAAAAGCGGCTTAACGGCTGGCTCTCCTCGGCGCTAAAAGTCGCACGCTTTTTGACCGTCTGCGTCGCCGTTATGCTGTTGCTCAACGCCTGGGGATTATTCGATTTCTGGCACTGGCTACATTATGGCGCGGGGGAAAAGATGGTCGATATCCTCATCCGTATCGCGTTAATCTTATTCTTCTCCGCCGTGGGATGGACGATTCTCGCCAGTCTGATTGAGAATCGCCTGGCCTCCGATATTCATGGCCGCCCGCTACCCAGCGCCCGCACGCGCACGCTGCTGACGCTGTTCCGCAATGCGCTGGCAGTGATTATCAGTACCATAACCATCATGATCGTGTTATCGGAAATCGGCGTCAATATCGCGCCATTGCTGGCTGGCGCGGGGGCGTTAGGTCTGGCTATCTCTTTCGGTTCGCAAACCCTGGTGAAAGATATTATTACCGGCGTCTTTATTCAGTTTGAAAACGGGATGAATACCGGCGACTTAGTCACCATAGGCCCGCTGACGGGGACGGTCGAAAGAATGTCGATTCGTTCCGTCGGCGTGCGGCAGGATACCGGGGCATACCATATTATCCCGTGGTCCTCGATCACCACTTTCGCCAACTTTGTGCGCGGTATCGGCTCAGTTGTCGCCAACTATGACGTGGATCGCCATGAGGATGCGGATAAAGCGAATCAGGCGCTGAAAGACGCGGTAACGGCGCTGATGGAGACGGAGGATATTCGCGGGCTGATTATCGGTGAACCCACGTTCGCCGGTATTGTCGGTTTAACGAACACGGCGTTTACTTTACGCGTATCGTTCACCACCCTACCGCTCAAGCAGTGGACGGTGCGTTTTGCCCTTGATAGCCAGGTGAAAAAGCATTTTGATCTGGCCAATGTGCGCGCGCCGGTGCAAACGTATCAGGTTCTGCCCTCCCCCGCCGGCGGCCCGTCGCCTGATTCACTGCCGCCGCGCGAACCGACGATTTAGCGTTTACGGGTGATAAAACGGCGACGCTGGTCGTCATCCATAAAGGTCCAGGCGATAAAGCGGCTTTGCTTTTGCCCCTGGGCCATCTCTTTTTTCACCACTTTCACCGCGCCAGCCTCCGTCAACGCCCGGTAAAGCGGCGGTAAATTCTCGCCGCGCGACACCAACGTCGTAAACCACAACACCTGACGGCGGAAGGTTTGGCTTTCAGCAATCATTTTTTTAATAAAGGCGACTTCGCCGCCTTCGCACCATAGCTCCTGCTGTTGACCGCCAAAGTTCAGCGCATCATCTTTATTCTGCCCCAAATTGCGGCGCTTACGCTCGCTGCCCGCGCGAGCTGCGGCGGCGGAGTCGTGAAAAGGCGGGTTACAAAGCGTTGCGTCATAAAATTCATTTTTATGAATGATACCGGTAAAAATGGCCGCCGGATCTTTTTGCCGACGCAGACGAATGGCGCGGCTTAACCCCGTATTAGCCTGAATGATAGCCTGCGCGCTGGACATCGCTGCGTCGCTGACTTCACTACCGGTAAATCGCCAGCCATATTCATGAACGCCGATAAGCGGATAAATACAATTGGCGCCCACGCCCACGTCCAGAATAGTTGCCTGCGCCGGAATACTCCCTGTCGTTTCGCCAAGCAGATCCGCCAGATGATGGATATAATCCGCACGGCCAGGCACTGGCGGACATAAAAACCCTGGCGGAATGTCCCAGTGTGTGACGGCATAAAAATGCGCCAGCAACGCCTTATTGAGCGCTTTTACCGCTTGCGGATTAGCAAAATCAACGCTTTGTTCACCGGCGGGCGTGCGGATAAGAAAGGACGTCAATTCCGGCGTGGTCTGACACAGTGCGGCGAGATCATAACGGTGTTGATGGCGGTTGCGCGGGTGTAACCCCGATTTCTGGGCGGACATGGCATTCTCCTTTTAGCAGCGGCGTAAGATACCCGTATAACGCCACGGGGTAAATATACCACCGCGAATTCCCTGCCTCGCTCGTTTGATCGGATATCTGAATGACATTGGTTCTGCTCATGGTCTGAAAAGATCGCGCGATGCGATTTTTTCGCCTGACGGCGCTACACTTAACCTCAGGTACCCTAAAATCAGGAGAGCGTGATGGCATCCGGCTGGGCAAATGACGACGCAGTGAATGAACAAATCAACAATACCATTGAAGATGCCGTTGCCCGCGCTCGCGGCGAACTTCCCCACGGCGAAAGTCGCGATGAATGCGAATCTTGCGGCGATCCTATCCCTGAAGCGCGGCGTAAAGCCGTACCGGGCGTTCGGTTATGCATATCCTGCCAGCAGGAGAAAGATTTACATAACGCAACATTTTCAGGATATAATCGCAGAGGTTCAAAAGACAGCCAGTTACGCTGACTTTTCTTTACCGAAACCGCCAGTATCATCCATTCCTTTACGCTCATGCTTTTTAGCATTCTGCGTCGCAGAATGTGCCGTTAACCTCGACTCTGTAAAGCCAGTTGACAAGAACGGTAAATTCCACCGTTGAATTAATTAATAATCAATAGGTTATTTGTCATTCAAAAATTTTGAGCAAGGCCGTCAATTCTATTCGATTTTATCTTTCGCAAAAAACCGTGATACTCATCACATCGACGGAACATCGTCCCATAAACAGAATAACCTGCGAGAGATTAATCATGAAAACCATTAAATATGCTGTTGCAGCCATCGCGCTTTCCACCCTTTCTTTTGGCGCTTTTGCCGCAGAACCGGTTAGCGCGTCTCAGACGCAAAACCTGCATAAAATCGGCGTAGTGTCTGCCGATGGCGCCACCACGCTAGATGGCCTGGAAGCTAAACTGGCTGAAAAAGCCGCCGCTGCTGGCGCAAGCGCTTATAACATCACCTCCGCCGTAGGTAATGACAAAATGAGCGGCACTGCGGTGATTTATAAATAATTTACCTGCCCGCCAGATTTCAGGCTGTAACATCGCTGTTGTTTGAATTCTGACGGGTATTACCCTCGTCTGTTTGCCAACAGACCCACTGCTCCAACCCTCATTAACCCTGTTTGTTACCCTTATTTGCCCGTCCGCCACTGGACGGGCTTTTTTTATTCGCTTGACCCGTCCTGAATAGCGTTGACACGTTCCAGACTTAAATCCGGAGAACGTGATGATGACTGAGTTCAAACGCAC